>DATGXO010000165.1:0-32946 GCA_035298965.1 Opitutaceae bacterium
ACCGCTTTCGCTCGTCCCTCCGTTTCCCACCGCTCCGTCCGACCCATTCACCATGCGCTCCGACACCATCAAGAAAGGCTTTGAACGCGCCCCGCACCGCAGCCTCCTCCGCGCCACTGGCGTGATCGAGTCCGAGGCCGATTTCGACAAGCCGTTCATCGCGATCTGCAACAGCTACATCGACTGCATTCCGGGCCACGCGCACCTCAACGAGATCGGCCAGCTGGTGAAACGGCTCGTGCGCGAGGCGGGCGGCGTGCCTTTCATCTTCAACACCATCGGCGTCGACGACGGCATCGCCATGGGCCACTCCGGCATGAAGTACTCGCTGCCCTCGCGCGAACTCATCGCCGACAGCGTCGAGACGATGCTCCGCGCCCATTGCTTCGACGGCATGGTCTGCATCCCGAACTGCGACAAGATCGTCCCGGGCATGCTCATGGCCGCGTTGCGCGTGAACATCCCCACGGTCTTTGTCTCCGGCGGTCCGATGGCCGCGGGCATCGCGCACACGGATACCGCCAGCGAACTCCCCGCGCACCTCCGCCCGGCCGACCAGAAGAGCGACCTCATCTCCGTCTTCAAAGGCGTGGGCGCGCTCCAGACCGGCAAGATCACCGCCGACGAGCTCTTGAAGATGGAGCAGTCCGCCTGCCCGACTTGCGGCTCCTGCTCGGGCATGTTCACGGCCAACTCGATGAACTGCCTCTGCGAGGCGCTCGGCCTCGCGCTGCCGGGCAACGGCACCATCCTCGCCGTCTCCAAGGAACGCGAACAACTCTACCGCCGCGCCGCCGCCCAGATCGTCGAGCTCGTGAAACGCGACCTCAAGCCGCGCGACATCGCCACTCTCGAGGCGTTCGACAACGCGCTCTGCCTCGATGTCGCCATGGGCGGCTCGACCAACACCGTGCTCCACACCCTCGCCGTCGCCCGCGAGGCCGGCATCGAGTACGACATCGCCCGCATCGACGCCATCTCCCGCCGCGTGCCCTGCCTCTGCAAGGTGTCGCCGTCCTCCGATTACCACATCCAGGACATCCACCGCGCCGGCGGCATCCACACCATCCTGGGCGAACTGAAACGCCTCGGCGCGCTCAAGAACGACTGCCTCACCGTCACCGGCAAAACCCTCGGCGAGAACATCGACGCCTGGGATCTCCGCGCGCCCACGTGCACGCCCGAAGCGCGCCTCACCTACGTGTCCGGCGCCTCTGCGCTCGTGCTCGACCCGGCCGACAAGATGGGCCCCGCCGCCCGCACCGCCTCGGGCAACCTCATCCCGAAACCGATGCTCTTCCACCCGGCCGACGACCGTGCGATCGCCCTTTGGCGTTTCGCGGCCGCATTCAACGCCGGCGACGCCGCAGCCTGCGGCCTCGTCTTCGGCGCGAAGGGCGAGCTCGAGGTCGACGCCGAGACCACCTGGCACGGTTTCGCCGAGATCGAGGCCGGCCTGAAGGCGAAGTTCGCCGAGTTCCGCGGCCTCGTCCGCGCCGAGTTGGGCGAAGTCCGCGGCACGCCCGTGCTCATCATCTGGAGGTACGAGAAGACCGGCGCGAAGCAGATCGCCTGTCTCCTGCGCGCGCCGCGTCTCCATGCCGCCGGCACGATCGCCCGCGCCACGCACGACTACGATCCGAAGAACTTCGCCGTCGCCAAGCCCGCCGGGCTCATGCCGTACGACCCGGCGTTCCGCTTCGATCCGTTGCACTGCATTCGCTCCGCCGACCGCGCCTACACGTCCGACGGCGGACTCTCGATCCTTTACGGCGACCTCGCGCCCGAGGGTTCGGTGTTGAAGACCGCCGGCATCTCGGATGCGTTCAAGGCGAACTGCGGCCCCGGCTTCGTGTTCGAGGGCCCGACGGTGATTTTCGAGAGCCAGGATGAAGCCTGCGCCGGCATTCTCGCCGGCAAGGTGAAGGCCGGCGACATCGTCATCATCCGCAATGAAGGCCCGCGCGGCGGACCCGGCATGCAAGAGATGCTCTCGCCCACGAGCTACATCGTCGGCATGGGCCTCGGCGACAAGGTCGCGCTCATCACCGACGGCCGTTTCAGCGGCGGCACCGCCGGCGCGTGCATCGGCCACGTCTCGCCCGAGGCCGCCGAGGGCGGCCCGATCGGCCTGCTCAAAGAGGGCGACCGCCTGCGCATCGACTTCCCCGGCCGTCGTATCGACATCCTGGTCGACAAGGCCGAGTTCGAGGCGCGCCGCGCCGGCTGGCAGCCCGTGTCGCGCGATCTCAACGGCTGGCTCGCCCGTTACCGGAAGCTCGTGACGAATGCCAGCAAGGGCGGCGTGCTGAGCTGAGGACCGGGACGGGTCTCGGTCGGTAGGAGCCTGCTCGCAGGTCTCCTACACGACCAGCCGTGTCACTCCCCGCGCACATCCGCCAGCCGCGCGCACAATTCGCGGTTCTCCGCGCGGCCCAGCCACGCCTCCAGCTCCGGCGCAGCAATCAGCTGTCTGATCCCGCGGTACTTTATCGCCAATTCTTTCGCCGCTACTGGGCCCACACGCGGGATGCCGAGCCCGGCGATCACCCGCCAGAGCTCGGCCTGCCGGCTCTGCTCGATCGCGGCGAGCAACGCGGCCGCTCTCTTGTCGCCGATTCCTGGTAACGCCACCAGCTGCTTGCGGCGCAGCAGGTAGAGGTCGCCCGCATCGCGCACGAGCCCGCTCGCGACGAGCGTCGCGACCGTCGCCGGGCCGAGGCCTTTGATCTCGATGCACTCGGCGAAGTGCTCGATCCGGCCCCGCACCTTCGCGGCGCAGAACTCGTTCACGCAGCGCGCCTCGGTGCGCCCGTCGCTGAACAACACCGGCGTGCCGCACTCCGGACAGTTCTCGGGGAACAAATAGGAAGTGCTCTCGGCCGGGCGCTGCGTGCGGTCCACCTCCACGAGCTGCGGGATGATCTCGCCGGACTTCTCGAGCACCACGTGATCGCCGATCCGCAGATCGAGTCGCCCGATCGACGCCGGATTGTGCAACGACGCCCGTGCCACGGTGCTACCGGCGAGCGCCACCGGTTCGAGCTCCGCCACCGGCGTGAGTCGCCCGGTGCGGCCGACCTGGATCGTGATCGTGCGCAGCCGCGTTGTCGCGCGCTCGGCGGTGAACTTGTACGCCATTGCCCACCGCGGAGCGGCGTCGCTCTCGCCGAGCCGCCCGCGCAGCGCAACCGCGTCGACCTTCGCCACGGCCCCATCGATCGGATATGGCAGCGAGCGGCGCTCTGCGCCGAGCGCCTGCACCGCGCGCCAGAGCGTCTCCGCATTCGTGGCCGCACGCACGTGTTCGATCACCGGCAACGCCCAGCGCCGCGCCTGTTCGTGGAACGCGCGCTGCGACTCTGGCGCGGCGGCCGTCGGTTCGTACGCGCCCCAATTGTAGAAGACGACATCCAGCGCCCGCACCTGCGACTCCTCCGGCGCGAGTTGCTTGAGCGTGCCGGCCGCGAGATTGCGCGGATGTGCATACGGTTCCTCGCCCTCCGCCTCGCGCTCGCGGTTGAGACGCGCGAACTCTGCCCAGCTCACGTACACCTCGCCGCGCAGCTCGATCAGCTCCGGGATCATGTTCACCCGGCCGTCGCTCGCTCGCGCGGCGAGCCGCGCCGGTAGCGACCGGATCTGTCTCGCAACATTGGTGACATCGTCGCCGCTCCCGCCGTTGCCGCGGGTGAGCACGCGCACGAGTTCGCCGCGCTCGTAGCTGGCGCTGAACGCGACACCATCAATCTTCGGCTCGATTACGACACCCAGTGTCGCGTCCGCGGTTCGTGCTGCTGCGCCTTCGTACCACGCGCGGAGCTCGGCTTCGGTGTAGCTCTTGAGGAGCCCCAGCATCGGTGTGCGGTGCGGCATGCGGGCGAAGCCGTCGGTGTGATCATCGGCGAGTGCGGCAAGTGCCCCGGCCGCGGCTGCCTCGGCGGGATGCTCGCGCTCGAGCGCGGCGAGCTCGCGTTTGAGCGCATCGTAGGCGGCGTCGGAGATCTCCGGCGCGGCATGGCGGAAGTAGAGTTCGTCGTGGTGCGCGATCTCGACGCGGAGCGCGGCGATGCGGTCGCGGGCGGGGTCGTTCGATGGCATTTCCGCGGGCAACGCGGATGCGAGCAGGAGCAGCAGCGCCAGCACGACGGTGTGGGACCACCCGGGCCGGCGGCCAAGGGCGTGGCGGCCGTTCATGACGGCGAGCATGGAGCGGCATGAATGGACGTCATGCCGGAAATGAGCCGCTGCGGTAGAGTGAAGCGAAGTTGTTTTGTTCCCTCTACCTCGGGGAAATTACCGCTGCTGTTGGTGCCACCGACGTCATCGCTTCTGCGGCTGCTACCCGCGTCGCCGGACGGGAGCGACGTTGGCCCCACCGCGCCGCATGCTAGCCTCCGGCCCGACCGCGCCGGAGCTACTAGTTTTCCCCGGACGCGGTGCCTACCCATGAAAACACCTGCTGCGCTCCTCACGGCGCTCCTCGGCGCGTCCGCGCTTTTCGCCGGCAACGGTCAGTGGACCGTGCTCGGCTGGAATAACCTCGGCATGCACTGCATGGACGACGACTACTCGGTCTTCTCGATCCTGCCGCCGTTCAACACCGTCGATGCCCAGCTCATCGACGCCGCCGGCAAGCTCGTGAAAGCACCCGCCGGCCTCACACTCACCTACGAGGCGATCGCGGATCCCACCGGCTCGCTCAATCGCAGCTCCCTCGGCAAAACCAATTTCTGGACCCACACCGCCGCGCTTTACGGCAACGTCGCCGCGGACCACGGGCTCGCCGGCTTTGCGATGCCCGGCGCGGCGAACACCCCGCAGCAGTTCGCCTGGGGCGGCGTGCCCAACGGCTTCGAGGCCACCGGTATCCCGATCTCACCCACGGACGACTCCGGCAAACACAACCCGTACCCGCTGATGCGGCTGACCGCGCGCAACGCCGCCGGCACCGCGCTCGCCCACGCCGATGTCGTCCTGCCGGTCTCCGACGAGATGGACTGCAAGGCCTGCCACGCCTCCGGCGCCGGTCCTGCGGCGCGCCCCGCTGCCGGCTGGAGCGGGGATCCGCGCCCGGCGCGCGATTTCCGGCTCAACGTCCTGCGTCTCCACGACGATCGCCACGCCGGCTCACCGACCTACACCGCCGCGCTCGCCTCGGCGGGTTACTCGGCGGCGGGGCTGTTCGACACCGTCGTGAACCACGGCACGCCGATCCTCTGCGCGCGTTGCCATTCCTCGGAGGCGTTGCCGGGCACCGGAGTCGCGGGCGTGCCGCCGCTCACGCAGGCGATGCACGCCGGCCATGCCGCCGTCGTCGCGCCGGACACCGGGTTGAAACTCGGCGCGTCGAACAACCGTTCCGCCTGCTACCAATGTCATCCCGGCTCGGCCACTCAGTGCCTGCGCGGCGCGATGGGCGCCGCGGTCGAGCGCGGCAGCGGCGCGCTCTCGATGCAGTGCCAGAGCTGCCATGGCACGATGGCGCAAGTCGGTGCCGCGACGCGCACCGGTTGGCTCGACGAGCCGACCTGCCAAGCCTGCCACACGGGCGACGCCGTCGCGAACAGCGGGCAGATCCGATTCACCTCCGCGCTCGACGCCAGCGGCGCGGTCCGCGTGCCTGCCAACACACGTTTCGCCACCAATCCCGACACGCCCGCCGCCGGCCACTCGCTCTACCGGTTCTCCGCGGGTCACGGCGGCCTCCAGTGCTCCGCCTGCCACGGATCGACCCACGCCGAGTTCCCGACCGCTCACGGCAACGACAACCTCTTCAGTACCGCGCTGCAGGGCCATCCCGGCACGCTCGTCGAGTGCCGCGCGTGCCACGCCACCGACCCGAAGACCGTCGCCGGCGGCCCGCACGGCATGCACCCGGTGAATCAGTCGTGGGTGAGCGGACACCCCGACCAGATGCCCAACCACGACGCGAGCGGCTGCCGCGTCTGCCATGGCACCGACTACAAGGGCACCGTGCTCAGCCGTGCGAAGACGAACCGCTCCTTCAACGTCGGCGCCGAGCGCGGCGGCATGCGCGCCTTCTGGGCCGGGCAACAAGTCGGCTGCTACGAGTGCCACAACGGCGCCAAGGGCGACGGCTCCGCCCCCGCGCAGCCCGCGGTGCCGGCCAGCGTCGCGTTGCCGGTCACACCGCGCACGCTCTCCGTGAGCGCCACGATCTCCCCCACGCCGGCCGCCGGCACCACGCTGCGCATCGTGAACCAGCCGCAGCACGGCACCGTCGGGATCGTCGGCAACGTCGTCACCTACTATCCGTTCTTCGGTTACATCGGGCCGGACTCGTTCACCTACGCGGCGACGAACGGCACCCGCGATTCGAACCTCGGCGCGGCCAGCGTCACGGTCGATCTCGCTGGCGCCGCGGCCAACCCGGCGGGTGACGGCATCGACAACCTCCTCAAGTACGCGTTTTACCTCGATCCGTACGAGGAGCAGACCGCCGGCTTGCCCGAGATCAAGGTCGAGACGGTCGACGGCGCGCGTTACCTCACGCTCACCACCCGTCGCAATCCGCTCGCGACCGAGGTCGCGTGGCACGTCGAGGCCTCGAGCGACCTCACCACGTGGACGGAGATCACCGACCCGGCGGCGATCCTCCACGACCAGCCCACGCTGCTCAAACTGCGCGACACGGTCTCCCTCGACCAGACACCGCGCCGCTTCCTGCGGTTGCGCGTCCAGAAACCGTGATCCGCCGCCGGGTGCCCTGGTCCGGTCCGCCGCGGTGGACTGCGCCGGGGCTTGACGTGGCGGCGAGCCGCGCGGTTTGGTTTACGCCCTGCCGCCGCAGCCACCTATGAGCCTCGAGCAAAAACGCGCCGAGTTGGTCGAAACGATCGGTCTCCTTCCCGACGGGGAGGAGCGCCTCGCGTATCTGCTCTCGCGCGGCCGCTCGTTCCCGCCGCTCGAGTCGCGCTTCAAGACCGACGAGCGCCTGCTGCCCGGCTGCGTTTCCCAGCTCTGGCTCGTGCCCGAGTACCGCGACGGCCGCTGCTACTTCGGCATGGATGCCGACGCCCTCATCGCGAAGGGCATCGCGGCGGTCGTGTGTGCGTTCTACAGCGGGGAAACGCCGGCCGACATCATCGCGATGGAGCCGGATTTTCTGCGCGAGGTGGGCATCACGCAGGTGCTCTCGCCCAACCGCGCCAACGGGCTCGCCAGCCTGCGCCAGCGCATCAAGGCGTTTGCGCAGCACTGCCTCACGCAAGCCTGAGCGGCGCGGGCGCGCGGCACGCGGGCTGCGAACGCACTGTTGCCGACGGTGGCCGCGCGCGGCATGTGTTGCTCGCATGGAGCCACGGATCTCGATTATCACCCTTGGCGTCGCCGATCTCGACCGCGCGGTGCGGTTCTATCGCGACGGACTCGGATTTCCCACGAGCTACAAGGCCGGCGATGGCATTGCCTTCTTCCGCACGACCGGCGCGCGGCTCGCCCTTTACCCGCGCAAGCCATTGGCCGAGGACATCGGGCCCGACATCGATCCCGGCCGGCCGGGCTTCGGCGGCATCACGCTGGCGCACAACGTGCGCACGAAGGACGAGGTCGCGCAGGTTCTCGCACTCGCTGAAAAGGCGGGCGCCACGATCGTGAAACCGGCGCAGGATGTGTTTTGGGGCGGCCACAGCGGCTACTTCCGCGATCTCGACGGCAACCATTGGGAGGTGGCATGGGGGCCGATGTTCACGTTCGACGAGAGCGGTGCACTCGGCGTCTAGTCTCGCTGACTCGCGGGCGGCACGAATTGGTTTTCCGTCGGATGCGCGGCCCCCAGACTGCCGGTCCCTCCCGATGGAGCAAACAACCGCGCCCTTCGCCCCGAGCTTAACGGCGCTGCCGCGTAGCGAGCAGCCCTGCGACGTCGACTGCGCGTTCTTCCTGGCGCTGGAGAACCGGCCGGAGTGGGGCTGGTGCCGCGATCCGCAGTGCCCGGCGCACCGGAGCCTGACGCGCGCCGGGCGGGAGTGCGCGCGCTTCCTGGTGCGCACGGGGACGGCGCACCGCTGAGCCCCGGGCGCAGGGCGCGCTTGCTATTTCGCAGAAAAGCGAAACAGTGCCGGCCGTCATGACCGCCGTCACCGCCAAACAGCGCAAGGATCGAGCCGCCATTTTCAAGGCGCTCGGGCACCCCGCGCGGCTGCGCATCGTCGAGGAACTGCTCGGCGGCGAGCGCTGTGTTTGCGAGCTGGTCGACATCTCCAGCGGCGGCTGGTCGACGGTCTCTCGCCACCTCTCCGTGTTGAAATCGGCCGGGGTGGTGGAGGACGAGAAACGCGGTCTGCAAGTCTACTACCGACTGGCGCTGCCCTGCGTCGGCACATTCCTCGACTGCCTGACGGGTGGCGGCTGCGTGCCCGCGAAGAAAGGCGCCGCCAAGTCCTGCGGCCGGTGCTGATCGCGCGCCCTCTATTTCGCCAGTCCGCCAAACAACGGACCAACGCCATGCGCTCCTCTTCCTCTCCCCAACCCCCGCCGCAGCGGAGATTGTCCGCTGAGGGGTGCTGCTGCGCCCGCGCCGGGATTGCGCCCGCGCGCCCCGCCGCCGGGTTGGGGACGCCGGTCCGACTCATCCTCGCCGCTGCGGCGCTGGTCACCTGGTGGCTTGTCTACCGGCATCTCGCCGCCTTCTCGGCCTGGCTGACGTACGGCGCGCTGGGCTTGTCGCGAGGCTCGCATCTCGGCGCGTCGGTCGAGTTTTTCCTCTACGACACGCCCAAGGTGTTGCTGCTGCTCTTGCTGGTCGTGTTCGGCGTGGGTGTGGTGCGGACATTCTTCACGCCCGAGCGCACGCGTGCGCTGTTGGCGGGGCGCCGCGAGTCGGCCGGCAACGTGCTCGCGGCATTGTTGGGCACCGTCACGCCGTTCTGCTCGTGCTCGGCGGTGCCGTTGTTCATCGGCTTCGTCACCGCGGGCGTGCCGCTCGGCGTGACGTTCTCGTTCCTGATCTCCGCGCCGATGGTCAACGAGGTTGCTTTGGTGATGCTCTTCGGGATGTTCGGCTGGAAGGTCGCCGCGCTCTATCTTGGCACCGGCCTTCTCGTGGCGATCGCCGCCGGGTGGACGCTCGGGCGGCTGAAGCTGGAGCGACACGTCGAGCCGTGGGTGCTCGAAAACCTCTCCGGCGGAAACGCCGGTTCGGGCGCCGGCGACGAGCCCCTCGCGATGTCGTGGCCCGACCGCGGGCGCGCGGGAGCGACCGCCGTGCGCGAGATCGTCGGCAAGGTCTGGCTCTATGTGCTGCTCGGCATCGCGGTGGGCGCGGGTATCCACGGTTACGTGCCGGAAAACCTCATGGCCTCAATCATGGGCCGCGGCGCCTGGTGGTCGGTGCCGCTCGCCGTGCTGCTCGGCGTGCCCATGTACGCCAACGCCGCGGGCATCATCCCGGTCGTGCAGGCGCTGCTCGGCAAGGGCGCGGCGCTCGGCACGGTGCTGGCGTTCATGATGGCGGTCATCGCGCTCTCGCTGCCCGAGGCGATCATCCTGCGTCAGGTGCTGCGCCCGCGCCTCATCGCGACGTTCTTCGGCATCGTCGCCGCCGGCATCCTGCTCGTCGGCTATCTCTTCAACTGGCTGCTCTGAACGTCTGCGCGGCCGCCAAGTTTCTCCGCTCTTGTTTCTTCACTCCCTCAATCCCTCTGTCCCATGAAGAAGATCCAAATCCTCGGCACAGGCTGTGCCAAATGTTCCAATCTCGCTGCCGTGGCCGACGAAGCCGCGAAGGCGCTCGGTGTGCCCTACGAACTCACGAAGGTCACCGAGATGCGGCAGATCATGAGCTTCCGTGTGATGAGCACCCCCGCGCTCGTCGTCGATGGTGTCGTGAAACTCTCCGGCCACGTGCCCTCGCTCGAGGAGGCCAAGCAGTTGATCGGCTGAACGCTCGAACCGCCGAGGAGCGCACCACAGAGGACACGGAGGGGACGGCGCAGTCGGTTTCATCTTCGATCTTCTCCTTTTCTCTACTCTGCGTGCTCAGTGCGCTCCGTGGCTAAAATCCGTTTTCTACCCATGAACACCACCACCAAGCCCACCATCCTCATCCTTTGCACGGGCAACTCGTGCCGCTCGCACCTCGCCGAAGGGATCCTTCGCGCGGTCGCGGGCGACTTCCTTGATGTCCAGAGCGCCGGCTCGAAACCGGCCGGCTACGTCCACCCGCTCGCGATCGCCGCGCTCAAGGAGATCGACATCGACATCTCCGCGCACCGCTCGAAATCGATGACCGAGTTCATGAACCAGAAGGTGGAGACGGTGATCACCGTCTGCGGCAACGCCGACCAGGCGTGCCCGATCTTCCCGGGGCAGGTGAACCGCCACCACTGGCCCTTCGAGGATCCGGCGCATGCGACCGGCACCGACGAGGAGAAGCTGGCCGTCTTCCGACGCGTGCGGAACGAGATCCGCCGCACGTTCACCGCCTACGCCGACGGGCGGCGCGACCAAGCGAAGGCTGGGCGGTAGGTCCAGTCTCCGACCGGACTTCCGGGTTCTGCCACGCTACGCTCCCATACTCGAGCCCGCGGCGACCGGTCCTGCTTTCCGGTGGTGGGGCGGGCTTCGTGCCCGCCATGCCGGATCGAATTCAACTGGCGGGCGTAAAGCCCGCCCCACCATTCGAACCACCCACTTTCCCTCTCTCTGCCGTTGTGACCAATCCGGCTCCGTAACCGGCCGTCTTCCTTCCCTTCGTTCTCTTCTGTCGCCCTCCGAAATCCGTTTTTCGCCCTCCGCCATGTCCGAACACGTCGCCAAGAATCTCTCGTTCCTCGACCGCTACCTCACGCTCTGGATCTTCGCTGCGATGGCGCTAGGCGTGGCGCTCGGTCACTTCGTGCTCACCGATCCGGCCGCGTTCTTCGCGCCGCTGACGATCGGCACGACCAACTTGCCCATCGCGCTCGGCCTCATCGTCATGATGTACCCGCCGCTCGCGAAGGTGAAATACGCGCAACTCCCGAAAGTCTTCGCCGACGGCCGCGTGCTCACGCTCTCGCTCGTACAGAACTGGGTGATCGGCCCGGTGCTCATGTTCCTGCTCGCGGTGCTGCTCTTGCGCGACCACCCCGACTACATGGTGGGGCTCATCCTGGTGGGCATCGCACGCTGCATCGCGATGGTGCTCGTGTGGAACGAACTCGCGAAAGGAAGCCGCGAATACGCAGCCGGCCTCGTGGCGCTCAACTCCATCGCGCAGATCCTCACGTACAGTTTCTACGCCTGGATCTTCGTCACTGTGCTGCCGCCGTATTTCGGGCTGGAGGGCGTGATCGTGCCCGTGGCGATGGGCGAGATTTTCCGCAGCGTGATGATCTACCTCGGCATCCCGTTCGCCGCCGGCGTGCTCAGTCGCGTGGTGCTCGTGCCGCTGAAGGGCGAGACGTGGTACGAGACGAAGTTCATCCCGCGCATCTCGCCCCTCACGCTCGGTGCGCTGCTCTTCACGATCGTCGTGATGTTCACCTTCAAGGGCGAGGCGATCGTCCGCCTGCCGCTCGACGTCCTGCGCATCGCGCTGCCGCTCTGCATCTATTTCGTGGTGATGTTCCTCGTGAGCTTCGCCATGGCGAAGAAGCTTGGCGCCGACTACCCGCGTTCGGCCTCGCTGGCGTTCACCTCGGCGGGCAACAACTTCGAGCTCGCGATCGCCGTCGCCATCGCGGTCTTCGGTCTCGAGTCCGGCGTGGCGTTCGCGGCCGTCGTCGGGCCGCTGATCGAGGTGCCGGCGCTGATCGGCCTTGTGCACGTGGCGTTCTGGTTCAAGCGACGGTTCGCGCCTGTACCCTGATGCAATCGCTGTCGCGTTCCGCGCATGTCATCGATCCCGCCGCGCTTTTCACCGCGCATCGCGAGCGTGTGCGGCGCTCGCTCGCCCGGCTCGTGGGCGACGCGGAGGCCGACGATCTCACGCAGGAAACGTTCATGCGCGTGACCCGGGCCCTGCCGGAATTTCGCGGAGAGGCGAATGTGACGACGTGGATGCTGCGCATCGCACGCGGTGTCGGTCTCGACCACCTGCGCAGTCGCCGCCACAACGAGGCACGCCGGACCATTTCGCTCACGGTGCCGACCGAGGAGTCCGCCCCGAACGAATCCGCGACGCCCGAGCCGCACGAGGAAGCGACGGCGCCGCGGCGGCTTGTGCGCACCGAGATGAGCGCCTGCGTGCGCGAATACGTGGCGCGCTTGGCGCCGGAGCATCGCGTGGTGATCGAGCTGAGAGATCTAGAGGGGCTTTCGAATTCCGAGATCGCGGTCCGTTTCGGCGTGAGCGTCGGAAACGCGAAGATCCGCCTGCACCGCGCCCGGCAGGCGCTGCGCCGCGAACTCGAGCGCGGCTGCGAGTTTTATCACACCAAGGAAAACGTGCTTTCCTGCGACCGGCGGAATCCCTCTTCGGTCGCCGGATCGTCCGTATCCTCCGCCACCACGATCTCGTCCAAGGAGGTGAGGCCGACGGTCCGTGCACGACGCGCGAAGCCGACTGGCCGCAACAACACGCTACAGAACACCTCCATGAACATCCCCTCCAACTGCGGCTGCGCCGCGCCTGCCCCCGCCAACGCCTGCGCCACGTCGCCGGTCGCCTTCTCCCCGGTTGCGGCCGAATACGTCGCCCTCGGCGCGGCGATCGGCGCCAATTGCGAACCGTGCCTGCGTTACCATGTGAACGAGGCCTTGAAGGTCGGCATTTCCGCCGCCGACATCGCCAAGGCCGTCGCGCTCGCCGCACGGGTGAAGGAGACGCCCGCCCGCAACATCCTGAAGCTCGCGGAGCGGTTGCTCCAACCCGGTGGCGAGTCTGGCGCCGCCTCCGCCCCGGCCGCCACTGGCTGCGGTTGCTCAGCCTCCTGACCGAGGAATCGTCCCGGCGAGTCGTGCGCCCGCGGCATGTCAACCAATGGATGACGTGCCGGGCGCCCGGTTCTCTGCGGGACCGGAGCATTACTGTCGCTGCTGTTTGAACCCGCGTTTGCATGTGTCGTTCGGAAAGGGCATGGGCGACGATCGTCTTCAGAAAGCGGAGGAGCTTTTCCTCCAGGGCTACAACTGCGCGCAGGCCGTGAGCTCAGCCTGCGGCGGCGATTGCGGCGTGCCGCCGGAGTTGGTGGTGAAACTCGCCACCGGCTTCGGCGCCGGCATGGGGCGCACGCAGGAGACGTGCGGCGCCGTCACCGGCGCGATTCTCGCGCTCGGCCTGCGCGGCGGGCGGGCGTTCGGCGACGACAAGGCGCGCGCCGAGGAGACGTATCGCGGCGTGCAGGCGTTGCTGCGCGATTTCGCGGCGTTGCACGGCAGCTGCAATTGCCGCGAACTGCTCGGCGGCTGCGACCTGCGCACGGAGGCCGGCCAACGCGAGTTCAAGGAACGCGGTTACCTCCGGAGTCGGTGTTCCGAATACGTGAAGACCGCCGTGGCATTGGCCGGATAGGGCGAGTGGTCGAGCCCGCGGCAGTTGGCGGGCGATGCCGACTCCGCGTCGTTCCCCGGAGCGGGCGACGGTGCCGAGCGAGTCAGTAGGTGTAGCGCAGTCCCGCGGCGGAGACCGGCAGCGCGGCGAGCGGTGTCGTTGTACCGCGTTCCGTGGCGGGGGCCGCGTGCGCGGAATCCTGTTCTTTCCGCGCGGCGGCGGGTTTTTCCGGCGTCTCGGAGCCGGATCCGTTGTTGCTGTTCTCCTGTTCGAAAACCTCGAACGCGGGCGGAGCGAGCGGCGCGAACCACGCGGATCGCTCGATGCCGATCATGCCGCTTTCGAAGGGACAAATCTCGCCGAGAAGGTCGCCATCGGCGCCGATGAACGGCTCGAGGCGAGGCGTGTCGGTGAACGTCGGGATCGCCGGCCGGAGGAGCAGTGCGGTGGCGTTACCGGGCGCTTGCACGAAGACGTAGTTCGTCGCGCGGAGTCCCGAGCCGTTGATCGCGTAGGTGCCGGAGCGGCTTCCCGTCGTGATGGCGCTGCTCCAGAGTGGCGTACCGGTCGTGGCATTGACCAACGTATCGCTTGCCGCGAAGCCGGTCACCGTGCCGGTGAAGGTCGGCAGGTGCAGCGGGGAGAACGCCTCGGCCGAGTCGGCCACATAGGTCAATGTCGCCGGGGTGATCGCGGCGGCCGTGGTGGCGGTAGGCGTGATCTGGTAGTTGGCGGAGCGACCGCCGTTGGCGCCGTCGGTCAGCGCGATGCCGGAGACTGTCACCGTTTTTCCGGTTCCGACATCCTTCGTGTCGAAGGTCGCGGTCGTGTTGGTGGCGACGACGGTCTCCGCCCCGACGAGACCGCTGAGGACCGAGCCGGTGAGCGTCGCGGTGCTAGTGCCATCGTAGACTTTGCCTGCCGCAGAGTAGGTGATCGTGAGAGTTCTCGGCGTGATGTTGGCGGTGGTGGAACCGGAGGTAGAGGCGAGGGAGTAGTTGGCGGCGTCGGTGCCGGAGAGGGAGACGGCGGAGATGGTGACAGTTTTGCCGCTGGCGGCGTCTTTGGTGAGGAAGGAGGCGGCGCGGTTGATCGTGAAGGAATCGGAGCCGAGGCGGTCGTCGGTGGTGGTGACGGTGGCGGCGGTGGTGGCGTCGTAGACTTTGTCCACGCCGGTGAACGAGACGGTGAGGGTGGCAGGGGTGATGGCGGCGGTCGTCGAGCCGGAGGTGGAGGCGAGGGAATAGTTGGCGGCGTCGGTGCCGGAGAGGGAGACGCCGGAGACGGTGACGGTTTTGCCGCTGGCGACGTCTTTGGTGAGGAAGGAGGCGGCGCGGTTGATGGTGAGCACGTCGGAGTCGAGGCGGTCGTCGGCGGTGGTGACGGTGGCGGCGGTGGTGGCGTCGTAGACTTTGTTCACGCCGGAGAAGGAGACGGTGAGGGTGGCGGGCGTGATGTCGGCGGTAGTGGAGCCGGAGGTGGAGGCGAGGGAGTAGTTGGCGGCGTCGGTGCCGGAGAGGGAGACGGCGGATACGGAGACGGTTTTGCCGCTGGCGGCGTCTTTGGTGAGGAAGGAGGCGGAGCGGTTGATGGTGAGGGTGTCGGAGCCGAGGCGGTTGTCGGTGGTGGTGACGGTGGCGGCGGTGGTGGCGTCGTAGACTTTGTTCACGCCGGAGAAGGAGACGGTGAGGGTGGCGGGCGTGATGTCTGCGGTCGTCGAGCCGGAGGTGGAGGCGAGGGAGTAGTTTGCAGCGTCGGTGCCGGAGAGGGAGACGGCGGAGATGGCGACGGTTTTGCCGGTGGCGGCGTCCTTGGTGAGGAAGGAGACGGAGCGGTTGATCGTGAGGACGTCGGAGCCGAGGCGGTCGTCGGTGGTGGTGACGGTGGCGCTGGTCGTCGCGTCGTAGGTTTTGTCCACGCCGGTGAAGGAGACTGTGAGGGTGGCGGGCGTGATGTCGGCGGAGAGGCCGGTTTGCTGGACCAGCGAGTAGTTGGCCGCATCGGTGCCGCTGATGGTGTTGCCCGTCACCGTAATTGATTTTCCAGTGCCGACGTTCTTGTCGGCGAACGTTCCGGTGGCGGTGCCGCCGAGGGTGACGATATCGGCGCCGAGCGCGGTGATCGTCGCTGTGCCTCCGAGGATGGCGGTGGTGGTGGCGTCGTAACCTCGATCGCTGGCGGTCAGGCCGGTGACGGCGAGGGAACGCGCGGCGACCGTGAGTTCGTCGAAGCTGGCGGTGTTGTCGGCGAAGCCGTAGCCAAGGCTGCTCACCAAACCGCTGCTGTAGCTGACCTCGTGGCTGCCGACGACGAGGTGTCCGGCCGTAGAGGTGGCGCCTCCGAGCGTCCACGCGGCGGTGCCGGTGACCGTGCCCGGCGTGATGTCGCCGTTTACGAAGGAGCCGTAGCTGGGCGTGAAGGTCGGGACGGCGTTGCCATAGGTGCCGGTTTCGCTGCCGGGTGTGACGGTCAGGATCGGCCGCTCGCGATACACCACATTGAGGCCGGCGGTGAGCGCGGTCGTGTAGTTTGTCGTCGTCTCGTCGCTAGCGTAGCGGAAGCGTCCGGAGCCGGAACCGACCAGTGTAGTCAGCCCGGTGCTGCCGCCGACGCTCCCGGTGTACAGCGTGGCGAAGCCGCCGCTACCGGTCACGATCGTCGGGCTGCCGCTGAGGACGATGTTGCCGCCGGTGGCGGTGCCCGCCGCCGTGCTCCGGCCGGCGTTCAGGACGACGGCATCGGCGGCGGTGCTGCTGGTCGTTATGTTTCCGGATACGGTGAGATCGCCGCTGAACGTCGCCACATCGACGCTGCCGGTGGCTGCGACCGTCCCGAGCGTCAACGCGGAGGCGTCGCGCAGGGTGATCGTGCGGCCGACGAGGGAAACGGCGCCGGTGAAGTCGTTGGCGGAGTGCGTGGCGCTGATGTCGTAGCGCGTGGCGTGATCGGCCGTCTCCGCGGTGAGCGAGGTGGTGCCGGCGACGACGAGTGCGCCGGAGGCGACGATGTCGCTGCCGGCGGTCGGGCCGTTGTTCGTCACCGAGAGCGAACCGGCAGTGACGCCCTGCAACGTGATGTCGCCGCTCGTCGTGTTGGACCTTCCAGCACCGTCTTTGAGCGTGATCGAGACGGCGCCGCTACCGGCGTTGAGGCTGGTGCTGCCGGCCATGGTGATCACGGCGGCTCCGGCGTCACGCTGGGCGTCGACGACTCCGGCCGCGGTGGTTTCGTTGGCCACGAGGGTGAGCGCGCCGTTGTCGGTGGTGATGCTGTTGTTGAGCAGGATGCTGCGGCCGGCCTGCAAGGTGAGCGCGCCGCCGTCGCCGCTGGCGTTGTTTACGGTGATCGCGCTGGTGATCGTGATGTCGTTGTTCGCCTGGAGGACGAGGGCCGAGCCGGTGTTCAACACGGCGGTGAGCTGGCTCGAGGTGAGCGTGGCAGAGGTGGCGGGATTGTCGGCGAACGAGCGCCCTCCGCCGTAGGTATTCGGGCCGACAGAATAGATGCCGATGCCCCAATAGTTGACGCTATCGCCCACGCCGAAGGTGTCGCCGGTGCCGGCGCGCAGGTATCCGCCGAGTTGCTGGCCGGCGGTCCCGATCAGGCTATTGGTCGAGTCAATCGCCCCGGTCAGACCGGTCGTCCCGTCCGCCCAAGTGGCGGCGCCGGCATCGGCGTCGGCCCCGTTGTCCCAGAACGGGCTGCCGATCACGTAATTGCCGTTAGCTAGCGCGAGGACGTTGTGAAAACCGACGCGATCGCCGGCGGTCGAGCCGATCAGGCTGTTTGCCGCCGAGACGGTGCCGGTGATGCCGGTCGTGCCGTCGGCCCAGGTCACGGCGCCCACCTTGCTGAGTGCGCCGTCGGACCAGTCGTAGCTGCGGACGACGTAGTTGCCGTTCGCCAAGGCATTGACGACGCTTCCGACCTTATCGCCGCCGGTGAAGAGCGTGTCGCCCGGGGTGAACGTCCCCGCGGTCGAGCCGATCAAGCTGTTGGCGGCGGAGATGGTGCCCACGACGCCGGTGGTGCCGTCGCCCCAGGTGGCGGAGCCGCGGGCCGAGTTCCATTGCAGGGTGCTCACCACGTAGTTGCCGTTTGTGAGCGCGACGACGTAGTCGCCGACCTCGTCGCCGCCGTAGTAGCGGAAACCCGTGCCATCCCAGATCCCGGAGGAGCTGCCGATCAGGCTGTTGGCGGCGGAGATGGTACCCACGACGCCGGTGGTGCCATCGCCCCAGGTGGCTGCGCCGGCGCCGGAATTGTACTGGGGGCTGCCGACAACGTAGTTGCCGTTCAGGAGCAACGCGGTGCCCCATCTCCCGACGAGGTCGTTGTTGGCGCTGCCCACAAGGCTGTTGGCGCTGCTGATCGCGGCGCCGAGCAGGCGGGTGCCGCCGGTGGCGCCGTCCTGCCAGGTGGCGGCGCCGGTGTTGGTAGAGGTTCCTGAATCCCAATACGGGCTCAGGACGACGTAGTTGCCGTTGCTCAAGACGGTGATGCCGCCGCTGCCGATGATGTCGAAGCTGCGCGAGCCGAGCAGGCTGTTTGCGGCACCGACGGCGCCGGCCGTGCCGGTGGCTCCGTTTCCCCACGTCACAGCGCCCACGCTCGGGTTTGCGCTGCTCCAGTTGAACGAGACGACGACGTAGTTTCCGTTGGCGAGGGCTGCGATCCCGCCGTCGGCGACTTCATCGCCTGCGGAGCTGCCGACGAGGCTGTTGGCGGAGGAGATCGTGTTTACGCCATTCGAGGTCTGCCCGGTTGCGCCGTTCACCCAGGTTGCGGCGCCGACCTCCGTGCCTGCGGCATTGTGCCAATAGTAACTGGAGACGACGTAATTCCCGTTCGTCAGCGCTGTCGCGGAGCCGATGCCGATCGAGTCTTGGTGGTAATCGCCGACGAGGCTGTTGGCGGAGGAGATCGTGCCATGCATTCCGATGCTGCCATCCCCCCAAGTGGCCGCGCCCGCGTCGGCGACGCCCAGGGCGGTATTGTCCCACGACGAACTCAGGACGACGTAGTTGCCGTTGCCAGTGAGCGCGACGATCCCGTCGCCGCCGACCGAGTCGTTGGCGCTGGAGCCGATCAGGCTGTTGGCGGTGGAAATGGTGCCCGTCGCGCCGGCGGTGCCGTCGCCCCACGTGGCGGCGCCGACGGCAGTGGTCGCGCCGTCGGACCAGTTGGGGCTGGCGATCACGTAATTGCCGTTGGAGAGGGCGAGGGCTCCGTAACCGCCGCTGCCGACCTGATCTCCGGCCTGCGAGCCGACGAGACTGTTGCTCGAGCTGACGAGGCCCGAGACGCCGGTGGTCCCGTTGCCCCAAGTCGCGGCGCCGCGTCCTCCGTTCCAAGCCGGGCTGGAGACGACGAAATTGTCGTTGGTCAGCACCGTGGTGCCACCGGCCCAATTGCCCAAATCGAACCCGATCTGGTCGTTGGCGTGGCTGCCGGTCAGCGTGCTGATGAGGGTCCCGTCGGGTTCGAACAGATACGCCGCGCCCGCGTGGGTCTGGCCGGCCGCGGTGGCGTAGGGGTCGGTCGCGACCATGTTGCCGTTCGCGAGGGTGGCCAGATACGTGCCGAACTGGGTGTCGGCGCCAGGATTCGGATTGGTGAACGCGGTGTAGGCGACGCCCCCGCTGCCGGCATCGTCGATCACGATGTCCTTGGGGTCGAACAACACCGTGCCGGCTGCGCCGCCGGCGCTGGAAGCGTCGGCTGTGCCGCCGTATTGGAGACGATCCTTCCCCGAAACTTCGATGAAGCCGCCTGCGCCGCGCCCGGTGCCCTGCGCCTTCGCGGCGCCGTAGAAATAGGTCTGCTCGTCCGACCACACGATGATGCGCCCGCCGGTGCCGTCGCCCGCCGTCGCCGAGGCGTCGAGCGTGTTGCCCGGCGAGACGTCGGTCACCGCGGCGTTGGTGAGTGCGCGTCCGGTGATCGGGTCGGACCACGCGCCGCCATGCAACTCGCCGCCGATGCGGAGGCTGCCGCCGGCGGCGGTGCCGGAGGCGTCGAGCGTGGCGCCGCGCAGGTCGATGCGCCGGCCCGCGAGCGTGATCGTGCCGCCGGTGGCGCCGCGCGCCGTGGCGGTGGCGGAGGAGTAGAGACCGTCGTATTGGCCATTCCCCGCCAGCAGG
Source organism: Opitutaceae bacterium (assembly GCA_035298965.1). GTDB lineage: Bacteria > Verrucomicrobiota > Verrucomicrobiia > Opitutales > Opitutaceae > CAJCBL01. The sequence continues at coordinate 19,582 of DATGXO010000165.1, forward strand.
CTGATCTGCCCGCCCGCGGTGGCGCCGGAGGCGTCGAAGCGCGCGCTGCTCGTCTGCACGTTGCGGTCGGCTTCGGCCAGGATGGTGCCGCCCGCGCCGGCGGTGCCGCGGGCGGAGATCGTACCGGCATGCAGCGCGTAGGAGGCGGTCGCGGCGATGTCGCCGCCGGTGGTGCCGGAGGCGTCGATCGTGCCGGTGTTCGAGAGCAGGTCGGCGGTGAGCACGATGCGGCCGTTGACGTTGGCGACGGTGCTCGCCTCGACGAGGCCGGTGTTGTTCACCACGGCGCGCGTGAGGTTGGCGGCCGCGTTGGCGGTCATCAGCACGGAGCCGGCGTCGGCCTTGATGAGGCCGTGGTTGGCGATCTCGGCTTCGATCGTCGAGCGGTCGACGCGGATGCGAAGCCGGCCGTCGCCGGCGAAATCGACATCGACTTGGTCGCCCGCCGCGAGCGCGATGTCGCCGCCCGGGGCGGTGAGCGTGCCGTCGTTGCGGATGACCGGGGCGAGAAACGCGATCACGCCACCGGGTGCGGCGGTGATGGCGCCTTCGTTTGTGATGCGACCGGTGGCGCCGGAGCTGGTGAAGGAGTTGCGGCCGGCGAGAAAGTCGGCGTCGGAGAGCGAGAGCGTGGAGGCGACGAGGCTGCCGACGTTCACGTGCGCCGTTGCGCCGAACACGATGCCGGCGGGATTGAGGAGGAAGACGCGGCCGTTGGCGTTGAGCGTGCCGAGGATTTGGCTGGGGTCGCCGCCGGTCACGCGATTGAGCGCGATGGCGGTGGAATCGGGTTGGTGAAACTGCACGACGGCGGCGCTGCCGATGGCGAAGGTGTTCCAGTTGGCGACGAGCTTGGCGGTGTCCTGGCGGATGACGAGGAGGTTGCCGCTTTGCGTGATGTCGCCAGCGCCTGCGGTGATCCGTCCGCCGGTGGGTAGGGTCTCCGGCGCCGCGGTGACGGCCGAGGAAGCGGCTTGGCCGAGAAACACGCCGACCACGATGATCCAAACCCGCGGAAAGAGAGCGCCCCCGGTGAGCTGGCGGACGAGTCGCCGGTCCGGAAGGCGGAAGCAAAGGACGGCGGAGATCATGGCGGATGTTGACCTTGAAAGACGGCGACAGGTCAGAGCCGGATCTGGCCGGACACCCAGAAACAGCCGGGGGCGTCGCGACCGTCGGCGTTTCGGCCATCGGTGGAGCGGCCGGGATTGGCGCCGAGGCGCCAAGCGTAGCTGAGGCGGAGCGAGAGGCGGTTGTGCCAGTCGTAATTGAGGCCTGCGCCGGCGCCGGAGAGCCGATAGCTGTTCTTGCGCGTGGCGGAGGATAGGTCGCCGGTCCAGCGGTCTTTGTTCAGGCGGATCGTCCCGGCATCGAAAAAGCCGACCAGTTGGAGCGCGCCGCCCTGTCGGCCGAGCCGCAGCTCGCGGCGGAGCTCGAAGTTGAGCAGGTGGCCCTCGTCGCCGGAGGCTTCGCCGACCGGATATGCGCGCAACCCGTAGGGGCCGCCGAGGGCGAACTTCTCGCTGGAGTTGAGGTTGCCGCTGGCGCACTGCCCGAAATAGGCGGCGAGAAACGAGAAACCGCCCGGCAGCTGCTGGATCCGCGAGAGCGAAAGATTGAGCCGGGCGAAGCTGCCGCCCGCTCGTGGCCCGGCGAGGTCCTGCGCCTGATCGGAGGGGACCCGCGACAGGCCGATGTCGCCCGCGGTCACGGCGACCGACCAGGCGGAGTAGCCGCCGCCGCCGAGGGTATCGCGGCCGAATCCGTTGAGACCGAGGGAACCGCTGGCGAGCCGGCGATCGCGGGTGTCGATGCCGGCGGCCTGGTCGGCAAGGGCCTTGTATTCGTATCCCAGGCTCGCGGTCACCCCGCAGTCGCGGCGCAGCACCAGCGGGTAGGTGAACCAGCCGTTGAGCGTGAAGGCGCCGCCCTGCAGGTCGAGGTCGGCGAACTCCTTCCCGATATCGTACGCGAGCAGCGAGCCGGCGAGGTTGCCCTTCAGACCCGAGGCGCCCAGCGGCGCGCTGTAGATGGCGCGGCCTTGGCGCATGGCCGAGGCCGCGCTCAGCAGGAGCGCGAGTTGGTCGCCGCGGCCGGTCGGATCGTTGAGAAACAGAATCCCGTTGCCGCGGAGTGCCCCGGTGTAGCGGCTGCCGAAGTTGTCCGCCCACACGCTGCCGGCGACGAGGTTGCCCTCGCTCACGTCGAGCGAGACGCGCGTGGTCCCCGGTGCGGCGCCCTGCTCGAGGAGGACACGGCCCACGACGCCGGGGAGGTCGTTGATGAGCAGGAGAGCGCGCTCGAGGTCCTGGTTGCGCAACGGTTGGCCCGGGGCGATCGAGTCGGTGGCGAGCGCCCGCAACCGCTCTTCGGCCATGCGGCCGCCTCCGCTGCGGCGGATGCCGATGGGGCCGTCGACCTTCGCCTGTACGACGCCGAGTTCGATCGTGCCGGCGGTGATGTCCTGCGGTGGGAAAAAGGCGCGGGCGAGCAGGAAGCCTTTGCGGCGCAGCAATGTGGTGACTGCGGTGGCGACTCCCTGGAGTTCGGCGGCTGCGACCGACCGGCCGACCCAGCTGGCGACGGCGGCTTGGAGCTCGGCTTCGGCGGCGAGTTCCGCGTAGCCGGTGAAACGGAAAGCCTTCACTTCAACCACGACGCTCCCGGTCGCGACGGCAGAAGGCGCGGCCGCCGGCTCGGGCGCGGTCGCAGGCTCGGGTCGTCTGTCCCCCGTGATTTGCGGCTGGTCGCGCAGCACCTGTCCTGCGTCCGGCGCGGCGGAGCGAAGCGGCGCGCCGAGCGCCGCCGCGGAGACCGCCAGAGCGGCGAGGGGACGAAGAAAGCGGGGATGCATGGGTAGGTGTGGGTGCAACCCGGAGGGACGGTGCAATGATCGACGGACGCAGTGCGTGTTTTCGCTGCTGCCGGCCAACATCGGACCTGTCGCGGGGAACTTGAGGCGTTCGCCCTAGCCCGCCCGGCGCTTGCGCTGGCGGCCGGGCGCCTGCCAAGGTCGCGTTTCCCGATGCCTGCACCTGCCGCCCAACCCAGCGACGCCGTTCCCGCGACCGCGACCAGCGAGCGTTGCTACCGCTGCTTCTGGCCGAAACGGCTCTGCTGGTGCGGCAGCATCCGCCCGATGGCGACGCGCACGAAGATCGTGCTGCTCATGCACCCGAAGGAGTGGAAGGAGCAGCGCACCGGCACGGGCCGGCTCACGCACCTCTGCCTCGCCGACAGCGAGCTGATCATGGGCATCGGCTTCGACGAGCACGAGCGCGTGCAGGAGCTGATCCGCGATCCGGCGAATTTCCCTACGCTGCTCTATCCGGGCCCGACGGCGCGCGCGCTGCCCGGCGGCTTGGCGGCGGAGGAGCTCGGCGGCCGCCGGCTCGTGGTCTTCGTGCTCGATGGCACATGGTCGTGCGCGCGGAAAATGCTTCGCCTGAGCCCGAGCCTGCAACGGCTCCCGCGCCTGATGTTCCCGCCGGCCGCCCCGAGCAAGTTCGTGATCAAGCAGCAGCCGGCCGAGGGTTGTCTCTGCACGCTCGAGGCCACGCACGAGCTGCTGCTCGCGTTGGAGAACGCCGGGCTCGATCGTTACCCGGATCCGGCGCAACTGCCCGATCTGCTTCAGCGGATGCAGGCCTTTCTGATCGAGTGCGCGAGCGATCCCGCGAAGGCCGGCTACCGGCGGAAGAAAGGCTATGGCACGCCTGAGACGCGCCGTGTCACCCGCGGTCCGGAGAGCTCGCGGCCGTTGAAGCTGTTTGGCTGATCGCGCGGGCGTCGCCCGGCAGCCGCTCAGGCCGGGTTGTCCTCACGCGTGCGCCAGAACCCGTGGCCGACGCCGTGGTATTTCCACGCGAAATAGAGCGTGATCGCGACGGTCGCGACGCAGAGTCCGCCCCAGAAGAGCGGCCAGTTCGTGGCGCCGCCGCGGCCGGCGACGCAGTACCACGCGCCGGTGCCGAGGTAGCCGAGCAGGTTGCTCACGCCACCGGTGAGCATCGCGAAGAGCGCCTGCGCGCGCGCCTGCATCGTGCGTTCGACGCGCTCGGCGAGATAGATCTGCGCGACGATGTTGTAGAGCACGTAGCAGGCGCCGTGCAGCGTCACGCCGATCAGCAGCGCGGGGCGGAGGTTGAAGGCGAACAGACTGTAACGCGCCACGCCGAAGAGCAGCCCGAGCAGGATCGCCCACTTCAGGCGGACGCGGCGCAGCAGGGCCGCGAGGATCAGGAGCGCCACGACCTCGGTGGTCTGGCCGAGCGCCATCGTGGCGGTCGGGTAGGCGATGCCGAGCGCGGTGAGTTGCAGCGGCGTGTACGGGTAGAACGCGGCGAGCGGGATGCCGAACAACGTCACGGTGATCAGGATCGTGCGGTGGTCGGGGTGGCGCAGCAGCGCGAGCGCATCGAGGCCGAAGATCTCCTTCAGGTTGCGCGCGCGCCCGGCCGTGGGCACCTGCCATGCCGGCAGGAGATACGTGGCGAACCCGAGCGCGATCAGCACGCCGCCGGCGACGTAGCCCGACAGCGTCGAGGTATCCGCGGCGAAGATCCAGCTCACCGCGCAACCCGCGAGCATCCAGCCGGCCGTGGCCCACATCCGCATCGGGCCGAACTCCGAGCCGGGATCGCGCAGCGCGCCCAGCGCGATCGTGGAGAGCAGGCTCGCGCTCGGGCTGTAGCAGAGCGAGTGGAGCTGCATGCACGTGAGCAACGGCCCGCCGCCCCAGCCGCGGTCGATCGCCACGAACATCGCCACCAGCCACAACCCCGAAAGCCAGTAGAGCCAGCGCAGGAGTTTCACCGGCGCCACCCCGCGATCGGCGAACGAGCCGACGAAGAGCGGCGCGACGAACGCCGCCACGGCGTTGCAGGTGAACGCGAGTGCGATGTAGCGCTCGAGTCCCGCGTGCTTGAGGACGTTGCTGAACGAGACGTTCCACGACCCCGCGGCGAACCACTGGAAGAGAAACAGGATCGCGAGCGGGAGGAAGGTGGCTTTGGGCGTCGGGCCGCGCATGCAGAGCATGCGAGAGTCGGCGGACCGGGCGCGCGGCGGCAACTCGGTTCACGTTCCCACCGTCCGGACGCGCGGCTGTAGGTCACCTCGCTGCGGTGGCCCGGCGGAGTTGCCAGTTCGGCGACCTGGCCTGCAGGAACCGGCCGCCGATCGGATGTCGCGGCTGCGCGCCGGCGCGCAGCTTGCCTTCCACGGGCGGGCGCGGTCTCCTGCGCCGCTTATGAAACTCGACATCCCCGCGGGCGACTTCGCCGGCTACATCTTCGACTGCGACGGCACGCTCATCGACTCGATGCCCGTGCACTACCGCGCGTGGGACGAGGCGATGCGGCGCAACGGCATGCCCGGCGTGCTCGACGAGGAACTCTTCTACTCGCTCGGCGGCGTGCCCACGCGGCGCGTGGCCCAGATCATCGCCGCGCACTACGGGCTCACGATCGACGTCGAGGCGGTGTTCCACCTGAAGGAAAACCTCTTTCTCGAACTCCTGGCCGATGTGAAACACATCCGCCCGGTCGTCGAGTTCGCCCGCCGCGCCGCCGCGGCCGGCAAACCGATCTCCGTCGCGTCGGGCGGGCCGCGCGATGTCGTGCACCACTCGCTCAAACTCGCCGGGCTCGCGCCGCTCTTCCCGGTCGTGGTCACGCCGGAGGATGTGGCGCAGCGCGGCAAGCCGGCACCCGACATGTTTCTCCTTGCGGCGGAAAAGATGGGTGTACCGGCCGCGCGGTGCCTGGTTTTCGAGGACGCCGAACCCGGTCACCAGGCGGCCGCGGCCGCAGGCATGCCGTCGGTGCACGTGCCCAGTCGCGGCCCGCGGGTGCGGTGACAGGAGATCGACGGGTGCCGGCGCGCTCGGCTACACGCTGCGAGGGCCTTCTCCGTCCTGCGCGAGTGTGGCCACGTAGAGCTCCTCGACCTTCTTGCGCGCCCAAGGCGTTTTGCGGAGGAACTTCAGGCTGGAGGACACGCTCGGCTCGAAGCGGAAGCAGTTGACCGGGACGAGTCGCCCGAGCTCCTCCCAACCGTACCACTTCGCGAGGCTCGTCACGATCGTCTCGAGCGTGACGCCGTGCAGCGGGTCGTTGGAGCGATGGGCGGGAGCGGACATGCGCGGAATTGAGGCCGGCCGGCGGCGGCTTGGCCAGCCGCGATGCGTGGTCGCGCGCTCCGGTGCATCATCTCCGCACGGCGGGCGCGGTGCCCGGGAAAACGTTATGGATTTCGCAACGTTGCCCGCTCACGCTCGCCGCTTCCTTTCCCCAGTCCTCCCACCCCCTGCTCACCCACCCAACGGGTTACCCAACATGTCCGGCGACAAACTGCGTTTGAGAGAGAAACTGGCCTACGGTGTAGGCGATTTCGCGTCCTGCATCTACTGGAGCGTGATCGGCACCTTCCTGCTGAAGTTCTACACCGATGTCTTCGGCATCTCCGCGGCGGTGGCCGGCGCGATTTCGCTGTGGAGCCGCATCTTCGACGGGGTGAACGACCCGATGATCGGCGCCTTGGCGGATCGCACCAACACCCGCTGGGGCAAGTTCCGCCCCTACATCCTGTTCGGCTGCGTGCCCCTCGCGGCGGCAGCCGTGCTCGGTTTCACCACCCCGAACCTGAGCACGACCGGCAAGATCGTGTGGGCGGCCGGCACCTACAACCTGATCATGGTTCTCTACACGGTGGTGAACATCCCGTACACCGCCCTGCTCGGGGTGATCTCGCCCGACTCGGCGGAACGCACCCGCGTCTCGTCGGTGAAGTTCGTGTGTGCTTTCGCCGCGGGTCTCTTCGCGAAGCCCTCGCTGCCGTACCTCACCGAACTGCTCGGGCGCGGGAATCTCCAGCTGGGTTACCAGCTCACGTTGATCGTGTACGGCGTGATCGCCGTGTCGCTCTTCCTGTTCACCGCGTTCGGCACCAAGGAGCGAGTGCGTCCGCCCGCGGGTCAGAAGACCAACCTCGGCCGCGACCTCAAGGACCTCTTCACCAACGGCCCCTGGCTGGTCCTGCTCGCGATGACATTGCCCTTTATCCTGTGCTGGGCGATCCGCGGCACCATCTCGGCACACTATTTCGACTACTACGTCGGCACCCAGACGGTGACTCTGCCGTTCATCGGGGCGAAGCAATACGGATACAAGGAACTCTTCGGAGCCTTCAACGTCGCCGGCGATGCCGGCGCGATCCTCGGCATCCTGCTGGTTCCGTATGTAGCGGTGCGCCTCGGAAAGCGCACGACGTTCCTGACGCTGTTCGTCATCGCGCTGCTCGTGACGCTTTCCTACCAGTGGCTCCCCGCCGACCAGGTGAAATTGATCGTTGGCCTCCAGTTTGTCGGTTCGGCGATGGGCGGCCCGCTCAGCGTGCTGCTCTGGGCGATGTACGCCGACACCGCCGACTACGCCGAATGGAAACGCGGGCGCCGCGCCACCGGCCTGGTCTTCTCCGCCGCGACGATGTCGCAGAAGGTCGGCTGGGCCATCGGCATCTATTTCGCCGGCCGCATGCTGACCGGCACCGGCTACGTGGCCAACGTCGCCCAGACGCTGGAAGTTCTCACTGGCATGAAGTCGATGATGGGCTATCTGCCGGCGCTCTGCGGTCTCACTGCGTTGGTCATCTTCCTATTCTACCCGCTCAACGAGAAACGCGTCGCGGAGATCGAGTCCGATCTGAAGGCGCGACGCGACGCGGCAGGCAAAGCGCCAGCGGCGACCTGAACGCGGACCCGCGCAGAAAGTTATCCCTCGAGGCGCGCCGGACTGCGACGCGCCTTTTTTGTCGAAGAACAGTGCGCCGCGCCAAGAGACGCTACGCTCCGAGCGTATTACGTTTCACTGCAACCGGGGCGCGGACATGTTCCGGAGGTCGGTGTGAGCTGCGCGGCCACAAAACTCGCCAGGTTTCGCTCCAACCCGCCGGGTCGAAGGACTCGGCGGCTTCTGCCGCCCGGGTGGGAGTGAGGCCGGCGGATCATGTCAACCATTGGTTGACATGATCCGCTTCGCGGAAGCTGCCGCGTGGCGGCAGTCGAGAGCGGGGAATCCGTTGGTCGCGCCGGGGATGAGGGCGACGACCGCGCGGCGTTGAGCATCCAACACGCCACCGCCCACTACTTGCTCGGCCCGTCGGGAGACCCTCTTGCCGAGCGGCGCGAGCAATCTCGCGCCAGAAGCTAACTCCCTAGCTCCGACGAACGTGCCGGTTGTTCGGCCCGCGCCGCTCGCCGCTCGGCCCTCGGCCGAGGGCGTCCTGTCTCAGCTCTTGGCGACGGCCTTCGCAAACGCCGCGAGCGTCTCCGGGCTCACGTGGTGCTCGATGCCCTCGGCGTCGCGTCGGGCCACCGTCTCCGGCACCCCAAGACTGCGGAGAAACGCAAAGACCGTCTCGTGGCGCGTGCGGCACTTGGCGGCGAGCTCGCGGCCGTCGTCGGTCAGGAAGATCGCGCGGTAGGGCTCCGTCTTCACCAGGCCGGCGCGGGCGAGCCGCGAAATCGCGCGGTGCACCGTCACGTGCGTCACGCCGAGCTCGCGCGCGAGATCGATCAGCCGCGCCTCGCCGTGTTGCTCGGCCAGCGCGGCGATCGCCTCCACGTAGTCCTCGGCCAGTTCGTTGGCATGCGCGGCGCGCGTCTGGCGCAGCGCCTCGACGGTGGGGCTGGGACGTGCTTTCGCGCGCGGCGCGGTGGCGCGGCTGGACCGGGAGGCGGCGGGCATGCGGCGAAGCTAGAACGATCGCGGCGAGCTTGACGAATCGGAAAAATGTAGCACTAGCTACACGATATGGCCGCCGCTACAAATCCAGCCAACCCCGCGCCCGACGCGCAGGGCGACGACGTGCTCAAGCGTCTCGCCGAACGCGAAGCGCAGGGCCGCAGCGACGATCTCGAGTCGATGGCCGGCACGCTCGAGGCACCCCGTGAACGGCTCGCGCGCACTATCGAGCATCTCGCGCGCGACGGCTGGCTCGTGCGCGGCGAGTCGCGTTACGAGCTGACCACCACCGGACGCAGCCGCGGGCGGCACTTGTTGCGTTCGCACCGCCTGCTCGAGACGCGGCTCGCCCACGAGACCGGCCTTGCGCCTGAGAAATGGCACGAGCGCGCCGACCGCGCCGAGCACGCGCTCACGCCCGACGAGGCGAACGCGCTCGCCGACGCGCTCGGCAACCCGCGTTTCGATCCGCACGGCGATCCGATCCCCGACCGCGACGGCAACTTCGCCACGGAAGCCGCGCCGACCCTGCTCGATTGGCCCGAAGGAAAACCGGCGATGGTCGTGCACCTCGAGGACGAACCGGCGGCGCTCTACGCCGCGGTGTACCGCGCGGGCTTGGCGCCGGGTATGACTTTGCACGGTGTGCGTCGCCGCGATGGTCGTGTGGAGCTCGAAGTGGACGGCCGCTGGCTCTCGCTCAGCCCCGCCGAGGCGGAGCTCGTGCACCTGACTCCGGCCGGCGGCAGCTCGGTGGTGGGCCGCCGCCGGCTCGCGGATCTGCCGCCCGGCGCAACCGCCGTGATCGCCGGTCTCTCGCCCACCATCCGCGGCCGCGCACGCCAGCGGTTGCTCGACCTCGGGCTCGTGCCCGGCACGCGGATCGTGCGCGAGTTCGAGGCGGCGTTGCGCAGCCCGATCGCCTTCCGCGTGCGCGGCACGCTCGTGGCGCTGCGGCGCGAGCAGACGGAGCAGGTCCTCATCGAGGTCTCGGAGGCAAAATCATGAACGTCGTCCCGAACGCCCCCGAGGCCGCACCGAAGCTCTCGCCCGCGTGCGAAGCGTGCCCGTCGCGCCGCACCGCACTCCGGCGGCTCGGTGTCCAACTGTCGGATGCCGACTTCGTCGTCGCGCTCGCCGGCAACCCGAACACCGGCAAGAGCACCGTCTTCAACGCCCTCACCGGCCTGCGGCAGCACACGGGCAACTGGCCTGGCAAGACCATCGCGCGCGCCGAGGGCGCCTTCGCGTTCCGCGACAAACGCTACCGCCTCGTCGATCTCCCCGGCACGTACTCGCTGTTGAGCGCCTCCGCCGACGAGGAGGTGACGCGCAACTTCATCCTCTTCGGCCGCCCCGACGTGACAGTCGTCGTGCTCGATGCGACTGCGCTCGAGCGCAACCTGAACCTCATGCTGCAGGTCCTCCAGATCTCCGACCGCGTGGTCGTCGCGCTCAACCTCATCGACGAGGCGCGCGCGCACCGCGTCGAGATCGATGTGCGGCAACTCGCGCGCGAACTCGGCGTGCCTGTCGTGCCCTGCGCGGCGCGGCAGGGCGAAGGGCTGCCGGAGTTGCTCGAGGCGATCGCGCAGGTGGCGACCGGCGAGACGAAATGCCGCCCGCCGGCGCTGCGGCTCGCGATGCCCGAGCTCGAGGCAGCGCTCGGTACCTTGGCCGGCCGTCTGGCGGAAACGTTTCCGGGCCTCCCCCAGCGCGAGTGGATCGCGCTGCGCATGCTCGCGGGCGATCGCGGCGTGCTGGCCGCCGCGGCGGACGGACGTCTCGCCGCGCTCGCCACCGGCGGCGACGAGGCGTTGGCTGACGTGACGGCGCACGGGCGCGAGGAGGCGGAGGAGAAACTCACTCCGGCGGTCGCCGCATTGCTGGCCGACATCGAACGCCGCCGCTGGCGGTTGCCTCCGAATCTCCATGACACGCTCGCCGAGTCGATCTACGGCCAGGCCGGGCGGATCGCCGATGCATGCGTGCGGCGCGAGGGGCAGTCGGCGCGGCTGGTCTGGCAGAGCCGCGTCGACCGCTGGCTCACGGGCGCGTGGACGGGTTTCCCGCTGATGCTGCTGCTGTTCTCCGTCGTGCTCTGGCTCACGATCTCCGGCGCCAACGTCCCTTCCGGCTGGCTGGCGACGCTGCTCGTCGACCACGGGCACACGTGGCTGCGCGGCGCGCTCGAGGCGATCCATCTGCCCGCGTGGGGCGTGGGGTTGCTGGCGGATGGCGTGTACCTCGCGACGGCGTGGGTGGTAAGCGTGATGCTGCCGCCGATGGCGATCTTCTTCCCGGTGTTCACGTTGTTGGAGGATCTTGGCTACCTCCCGCGCGTGTCGTTCAACCTCGACCGGCTCTTCCAGGCGGCCGGCGCGCACGGCAAGCAGTCGCTCACGCTCGCGATGGGCTACGGCTGCAACGCCGCCGGCGTGGTCGCGGCGCGCATCATCGATTCGCCGCGCGAGCGGCTGATCGCGATCGTCACGAACAACTTCGCCCTCTGCAACGGCCGCTGGCCCACGCAGATCATGCTCGCAACGGTGTTCATCGGCGCGCTCGCGCCGCAGCGCTGGAGCGGGCTTGTGGCCGCGTTGACCGTCGCCGGCATCATGATGCTCGGGTTCTTCCTCTCGCTCGGGACCTCGTGGCTGCTCAGCCGCACGGCGCTGCGCGGCGAGGCGAGTTTCTTCAACCTCGAGCTGCCGCCGTACCGCCCGCCGCAGGTGCTGCGCACGCTCTACACCTCGCTGATCGACCGCACGCTCTTCGTGCTCTGGCGCGCGGTGGTGTTCGCCGCTCCGGCGGGCGCGGCGATCTGGCTGGTGGCGAACGTCCACGTAGCCGAAAAACCGATCGCGCTCTGGTTCATCGAGGCGCTCGATCCGCTCGGCGTGGCGCTCGGGCTCAACGGCGTGATCCTGCTCGCGTATGTCGTGGCGATTCCGGCGAACGAAATCGTGATCCCCACGGTGCTCATGCTCACCTCGCTCGTGACCGGCGCGGCCGGAGCGGGCGTCGGCGTGATGTTCGACGCCGAGGGCGGCGCGCTGCGCGGCATCCTCGAGGCCGGCGGCTGGACGACGCTCACGGCTGTCTGCCTCATGCTCTTTAGCCTTTGCCACAACCCGTGTTCCACCACGCTCTGGACGATCTACAAGGAGACGCGCAGCGCGAAATGGACCGCGGTGTCGGCGTTGCTGCCGATCGTGATCGGCATGGCGTTGTGCAGTTTGGTGGCGCTGGTCTGGCGGTCCGTGGCCGGCGGGTGAGGCGAGCGGTTTTTCCGATGATGGGGCGGGCTCTACGCCCGTCGACCCGACGCGAGCCGAACTGGCGGGCGTAAGCCCCCCACCACCCGGAGCGCGGAAGTCCGCCTTTTTCGGAGTCGCATCGGCGCCGGGTGACTGGCTGGATCGGCGCAACCCCAATTCCCCGACACGCATGAGCTATCACGTCGCCAGCAACGGTACGAAACTAGGTCCCCTCAACGAAGCCGAGGTGCGCGAGAAGATCGCGCGCGGCGAGCTGCGACCGCAGGACCTGTGCTGGGCGGAGGGCTGGGCGGAGTGGCGGAAAGTGAGCGACGTGTTTCCGGCGGCGAACGCCGACGAGCCGCCGCCATTACCGACCACGCCTGCACCGAAACGCTGCGGGTTGGCGGTGGTGAGCTTGGTGTGCGGCATCTGCACCATCGTGCTGTTTCCGCTGTTCTTCGTTTTCATGATTCCGGCGGTCGTCTGCGGTCACATCGCGCAGTCGCGGATCAGGCAGGCGAAGGGCGCGTTGCTCGGCGGCGGGATGGCGGTGGCGGGGTTGGTCATGGGATACCTCGGCATCGCAGCGGTGCCGGTGGGCGGACTCTTGGCTGCGATGGCGATCCCGGCGTTTCAGAAGGTGCGGACCAACTCGATCACCATGACGATGAACAACGACGCGCGGATGATCGCGGCGGCTGCGCAGCAGCATTTCCTGGAGTACGACGTCGAGAGCGTGGAGCTCGGCTACGACCCGGCGACGGGCGACGTGCGCGGCCCGCTCGCGACGTATGTGCGCCAGATCGCGAAGGGCTACACGACGGTGCCGACTCAGCTCACGCGCGAGGGGACATTCGAGCTCGGGCGGATTAGTCCGCGCATCGTGCATCGGTATGACAGCGAAGGGCGATCGCTGAGCGGAGTGCAGCACGAGGAGAACTGACGCGGAGCGATTCAGTCGAGAGACGAGCGTCGAAGGTCGAGGGCCCGACTGTCGCTGTACGGGCGAACGGACGGCCCGCCGGTCCATCCCTACCTCGGCCGGCGGCGAAGGTCTCGGCGACCTCCGCTTCGATGGAGGCTGGGCCGGCGTGGGGCTTGCGGACGGATGCGCACTGCTTGTTGGCGGCCGGTCCCAGTGGCGGTGAGAGCGGGACGGGCGTATCTTGTGGTGTTCCCGGCGGAGCGCTCGCGAAGGCCCCAATCTCACGGAGGCCGCCATGATGCCCCACTCACGTTTCTGGTGGTTTGTTCTGCTGATCGTCGTGTTCCTAATTCTGGCGACGGCTCTGGGCGCGGTGCCGCAACCGCAAACGCCGCCCAATCCCGCTCCTGCACAGAGCCCGTGGCTGACGAGC
>DATGXO010000166.1:0-10741 GCA_035298965.1 Opitutaceae bacterium
GAGTGGGCCGCCGCCGTCGGCATCGGCGGCGATCTCGGGCAGGCCTACCTCGGGACGCAGGGTGACATCTGGGATGCACACAAGGACATGGCGCTCGCGACCTGCGGCGCGCTCATCGCGATGCTCGTCACCGCCGGCATCAACTGGCGGCTTCGCCGCGATTTCGCCCGCGAGTTCGCCGCCAGTCTGCGCGTGAAACACCTCGCGCCGCTGGGCGAGGAGGCGATCGCCGCCGCGCGGTCGCAGCGCGACTGAGCACCGCACGCGGTTGAGCCCCGCTCCCGTGTGCGCCGCGGCCCGCACACGACCTCACTTCGCCGCCGCAGCCTTGTTCGCTAACTCCGCCGGTTTCCCCGGAGCGGCGACCGCCACCGGCTCCGTGAATTGGATATCCGCCTCCGCTCCGAAGCACCGCTGCAGCCGCGCACGGATCATCGCATCGTCGTCGATCGCCGGCAGCACCTGCTTCTGCACGACCGTGCCGTGCTCGGGCACGTACACGCAGAGTTTCCGGTCGAACAGAAACACCGTCGCCGCCGACTCGCGCCGCTCACCCTTCTTGTCGCGGTAGCTGAAACGCATCAGCCGCACCTCGCGCTGCTTCGAAAGGATCTTCGCCACGCGGTAGGCATCGCGGTAGCTCGGAGTGACAGGTCCATCGTCGGTGCCGAGCAACGCCGGCCGGCGGGTCGTCCACGAGTCGTCCAACAGCGCCGCGCCGATCTGCTTGAACTGCGGGTAGAGCGAAAACACCGCCGCCTCCACCTCGCGCCGATCCTCGCGCCGAGCGGCCGGCACCGAGAGTTTTCGCACACCGAAATTGATGTCGTAGACGAAGAGCGCCCCGCGCCACAGGAACACCGCCACCGCATGCCCCGGCCCGGCCGAGTCGTCCTCGGCGAGATTTCCCCAACGCAGCACGCGCACCCACCGCGAGCCCTTCGACTCCCGCCCGCCGAGGTACGTGTCGGCAAACCGCACCGAGTCCACGAAGCACGAGTTCTCCACATTCAGCCGGTCGAATTTGAACGGAGTCTTCTCCGCGCGCGGCGCGCCCGCCGCCGCGTCCGCCCCGGCGCAGGCGATCACGCCGCAACACGCCACCGATCGGATCAGCGTCCACCAATTCATCGCGCGCACCGTAGGCGCTCCGCCCCGGCGCGCAATGCCCGCGCGCGTTGACTCCGCGCCGCCCCCCGAAACACTCCCCCCACCTTGGTCATCGATCGCGAAGTCTCTCCCACCCGCGCCTCCCGCGCGCTCCTTGTCGGCGTGCAGACGCCCGAAATGCCGGCCGGCGAAGGCGCCGAACTGCTCGAGGAGTTGAAGGAACTCGTTGGCAACCTCGGCCTCGAGATCGCCCGCACCGAGCTCGTCCGCCTGCGCGAGCGCAACGCCCGCTATCTCATCGGCTCCGGCAAGGCCGCCGAGCTCATGGAACTCGCGAAGGAGGACAACATCGACCTCATCGTCTTCGACGAGGAGCTCTCCCCCGCTCAAGGCCGCAACTGGGAAGAGGAATCCGACCGCGCCGTCATCGACCGGCAGGAGGTCATCCTCGAGGTTTTCAACCAGCGCGCACAGACCCGCGAAGCCAAGCTCCAGGTCGAACTCGCCCAGCTTGAGTACGCGTTGCCCCGTCTCAAGCGCGCTTGGACGCACCTCAGCCGCCAGCGCGGCAAGGGCGCCATGGGCGGCGAAGGCGAGACGCAGCTCGAGGTCGACCGCCGCCTCGTGCGCAACCGAATCACCGCGCTGCGCCAGGAACTCGCCGCCGTCGTGAAACAACGCGCCGTGCAGCGCCACCGCCGCCAACGCGTGCCCGTGCCCAACGCCGCCATTGTCGGCTACACCAACGCCGGGAAATCCTGCCTGCTCAACCGTCTCACCGGCGCCGCGGTGCTCGTCCAAGACAAGCTCTTCGCCACGCTCGACCCCACCACGCGGCAGCTCGTCCTGCCCGACGGCCGCAAACTGCTCGTCACCGACACCGTGGGCTTCATCCGCCGCCTGCCGCACCGGCTCGTCGAGGCGTTCAAGGCCACGCTTGAGGAGACCATTGTCGCCGATTTCCTGATCCACGTGCTCGACCTCACCAACCCGCACGTCGAGAAACACCTCGAGGCCACGCTCGCCGTCCTCGGCGAACTCGGCGCCGACACCAAGCGCACGATCACCGTCTTCAACAAGGTCGACGCCGCCCGCCCGGAGACGGTGGAACTCGCCCGCGCCCGCCACCCCGACGCCGTTTTCCTGAGCGCGCTCACCGGCGCCGGCGTCGACCGACTGCTAGCCCGTTGCAGCGAGCTCACCAGCACCGCCGAGTTCCCCGCCGTGCTGCGCATCCCGCACGACCGCTACGATGTCGTCGCGAAGCTCCACGCCACCGGCGGCGTGGTCGAGGAACGCGCCGAGGACGACGCCTACTACATCCAGGGCCGCGTTCCCTTCTCGCTCCGCGACGTCGTCGCACCGTTTCTGGTCGAGTAACGCTCCGCGCAGCGAGGCGACGCCCCCAGATCGCTGCTCTCGCGAGCAGCGCCACTTTTCTGTCTGCGCCGTTCCTCGCAGGTAACAGGAGCGTAGAACCTTGAATCGTCCTCCGGTCATCCGCGGGCGACTCGGCATCGCAGCTTCCGCACCAGGCTCCAGATTCTCCGCGTCCGATCCGCCGACCGAATCAGCGTTCATCCGCATCGATCTGCGGTTCCCCATTCATCCCTTCGGATCGAGTCCGAGTCCATCGGTGGCCATCTGCGCGATCCGTGGCTCCGGATCGCCGCTCTCGCGGCGGCGCCACAACCCCGGCCTGCTCCGTTTCCTGTTTTCGTGAGTTCCAGATTCTCCGCCCGCCCTCATCGCCGTCCCGCGAAACAGCTCCGTCTCGCCGATTTCCAGATTCCTTCCGCCACGTTTTCCTCTACGCCTCTCCGGTCCGCATTCCGAAATTCGAAATCTGCAATTCCGCCGCTCCGCCATGCGCTTCACCAAGTACCACGCCCTCGGCAACGACTACATCGTCATGGACCCGCGCACCGCCGGCCCCGTGCCGACGCCCGCGCAGATCCGCCGCATCTGCCACCGCAATTTCGGCATCGGCTCCGACGGCATCCTCTGGGGCCCGCTGCAGTCGACGCGCGCGCCGTTCGCCCTGCGCATCTTCAACCCCGACGCCTCCGAAGCCGAGAAGAGCGGCAACGGCATCCGCATTTTCTCCCGTTATCTCTACGACTGCGGCCTAGTGAAAGAGGAACCGTTCGCGCTCGATACCGCCGGCGGCCTCGTCGAGGTCCGCATCATGAAGGGCGGCCGCTCGATCACAGTCGACATGGGCCACGTGAGCTTCGACAGCGCGAGGATTCCCGTCGCCGGCCCCGCGCGCGAGGTGATCAACGACACCATCACCGTGAAGGACCGCACGTTCACCTACTGCGCCGCCACGATCGGCAACCCGCACTGCGTCATCCCGTTGGCCGCCGTGTCGCCGGAACTCGCGCACACCTACGGCCCGCACCTCGAGACGCACGCCAACTTCCCGCGCCGGACGAACGTCCAATTCCTCCAGGTCCTCGACCGCGCGAACATCCGCATCGAGATCTGGGAACGCGGCGCCGGCTACACGCTCGCCTCCGGCTCCAGCAGCTCCGCCTGCGCCGCCGTCGCGCACCGCCTCGGCCTTGTGGATAACATGGTCACCGTGCACATGCCCGGCGGCCAGATCGGCATCGAGATCGGCGCAAACTTCGCGATCAAGATGACCGGCTCCGTCACCCGCGTCGGCGAAGGCACGCTCGATCCCGAGATGCTCGAAGGCGCGGAGTAACCTCGCCGCCGGCACCGCCGCCGTTGCACGTTGTTTTCACCTCGGCCCGCGATTCCACTCGCGGGCCGTTTTGTTTCGCCCCCGCGCACCGCGGCGCCCCCTCACGGCACGCGGATCACCATGAACTTCACCGGCACCGTGCCGCAATTGTGCAGGCCGTGCGTCGTGTGCTCGGGACAGAAGACCGACGTCATCGCGCCGACGCGCCGCGTCTCCTCGCCGAGCAACACCTCCGCCTCGCCCTCCAGCACGTAGAGGATCTCCTCGCCGGCGTGCGCGTGCGGCGGATGCGGCGACTCGCCGGGATTGATCACCGAAACGTGCATCCGCAGCTGGCGCGCGCCGCTGGTCTCGTCCACGTACGGCATCTTCATCCCGCGCTCGTGGCGATAGGCGCGATGCTCGTCCCACCGGGCGATGCAGGGGTGTTCGGCGCGTTTCATGCCTGGACGTTAATCGCCCCGCCGCGTGGCGCCAGTCGTGAGCGACCGGCGCGAGCTCAAGCAGCGTGCCGCGCTCACAGGCTCGGCGGCGTCGCCGGTTTCCGTCTTCCAACCACCGCCGCGAGCACGATCGCGGCCAGACCGCCGAGCGCCAGCCACACGGCCACCTTCAACGCGGCGCCCAGCACGACCTGCACGAGCGCGGTGATCAGGCCCACGATCGTCTGCACGGCCAACACGGGCACGTCCGGCGGCATCGAGGGAGCGATCACGAGTTGGAAGAACCAGTCGCCCGCACCGGCGCCGGGCAGCGCAAACAGGGCCGCGAATCCGCCGGCGATCAGGCACGGCACGCCCCACCACAACAACAGCCCGCGCAGCGAGCGCACCGCAAACACCGCCACGCCCACGAGCAGCAGCACCGAGACCGCCCAGCTCCAGCGCGCCACGACCGCGAGCACGCGCACGCGGTCGCGGACCTTCGCGAGTTTCGCGTACACCGTCTCCGCATGGGCCGAGCCGCGGTCGTCGAAAAGATCTACGCTGTCCGGCATGTCGCGCACCGCCGGCCCGATCATCTCCCGGAAACGCGCGCGCAGCTCCGGCAGTTGTTCCGCCGGCGGGCAGCAGTCCGTCGGCAAGCTTTGCAGCGTGCCGCTGCACGGCGGCTTCGTCTGCAGAATCCGGATGTACGCATCCTCGACAACTCCGCCGGAGAGCCGCTGTTTCAGATCGACCATCGAGAGCTTCACGGTCGGCCGGGTGGCTTCGGAGTGCACATAGCTGAAAAACTGGTCGAGCAGGCTCTCGCTCTGCGCGCGCACGTAGTCGGCGGGCAACGCGGCCGCGATCAACGTCTTCAGGTCGGCCTCCGAAAAGTCGCCCATCATCGATCCTACGTCGTCGCTCGAGCGCTCCACCGTCGCGCCCGGTTTGCCCGCAGTCGCGGCGGCCTTGCCGATCGTCTCGGCGACGACCTCCGGCAGCCGCTCGGCGAGCTGCTTCTCGAGCAGCACGCGTTTGTACGTCTGTGGATCGAGCATCTGCGTGCCGAGCGGACGGGCAAAGACCGCGAAGACCGTGAACACCACGAAAACGGCGGCGAGCACCACCGCGAGGAACCGGGCGAGGAAGCGCAACATGGTGCCGGTGTCCTAGCTGCCGCGACACCGCTCGTCCAGCCCGCGCTCCCGTCCGCCCTCGCATTCCCGGCTTCCCATGCGCCGGCTCCTCGTCCTCAATGGGCGCTCCCCGTTTACCCTTCTTCAACGATGAGCAACCTGTATCACATCGTCGTCTGCGGCAGCATCGTACCCGACCCGCTGCAGACCCTCGAGCCTCTCACCACGCCCACCGGCCCGGCGCTCAAGAACGAGCTCATGCTCCCCGCCGTGCTCGATCCATGGGCCGGCCACGCGCTCTTCGAGGCCGCCAACCTCGCCAAACAACTCCCCGGCTCGAAGGTCTGGCTCGTCGCCCTCGGCCCGAAGGCGAAGCTCCAGCAAGTGCTCATGACCGTCGCGCAGAAGGTGCCGTTCGAGCTCGTCGCGATCGACGGCCCCGCCGGCGGTTTCACCGAATCCGCCGAGATCGCCGCCGCCCTCGCCGAAGCGATCGCCGCCATCCCCGGCCTCGACAAGACCAAGCTCCTCGTCTTCGGCGGCTGGGAATCCGCCTCCCGCGGCGCCGGCACCACGATGCAGATGGTCGGCGAACGCCTCGGCCTCCTCGACCAGTTCCAGGGCGTCGACCAACTCACCGTGAAACCCGACGGCTCGTTCGAAGTCCTCGAGCGAGTCGAAGGCGGCAAACACCAAGTCTCGAGCTGCGCCGGCGCGCCCGCGCTCCTCGGCTGGGCCACCGGCAATCTCCCCGAACCGGCCAACAACCCGCAGGTCGGCATGCTCAACATGCGCACCGCGATGCCCGCGCTCCAGCGCGCGAAACCCGCAAAGATCACCAACGACGGCCTCGCCTTCGCCGGCGTCTCGCTACCCAAGCAACGCCGCGAGACGAAGATCGTGAAAGACCTCTCCCCCGACGCCATCGCCCAGGAGCTCGTCGCCTGGATCAAGCAGGACTGAGCAGGAGGAAGAAGCCAGAATCTAGAAGTTAGAATCTAGAATCCGGCACCCTCCGATCTCCTCCCTCCTAAATTCTAGCTCCTAGCTCCTGAATTCCTCTTCCGATGGAAACCATCCTCTTTCTCGCCTTCACCGAAGCCGACGGCTCGCTCGGCAAGGCCGCCCTCGAAACCCTCGCCGCCGCCACGACGCTCTCCGCCGCGATCCCCGGCTCGAAGCTCGTCGCCGGTCTGATCGGAGCCGACATCCAGCCCGCCGCCGACGCCATCGCGGGCTGCGGCGCCGCGCGTTTCCTCGGCGTCGCCGGAGCCGAGTTCGCGCAATCCCGTTACGCGACCGATGCCGCTGCGGCCGAAGCGGTCGCGAAAAACGCCGCCGCCACGATCATCCTCGCGCCCGCCGGCTCCCGCGCCAACCGCGCGCTGCCCGGCGTCGCCCAGCGTCTCGGCGGCCGCGTCGATACGCACGTCACCGCCCTCTCCGCCACCGTCGGCAAACCATCCATCACACGCTGGTATTACCGCCAGCGCATGGAGGGCACGCTCTCCCGCACCGCGCGCCCGTGGGTCGTGTTGTTGGAATCCGGTTGCGCTCCGGCCTACGCCGGCGCGCCGGGCACCGCCACCGTCGAGCGTGTGCTCGTCGCGCTCCCGGCGATCCGCACCGAAGTCGTCGGTCTGAAGTCCCCGCCCGCCGATCAGCAGACGATCCGGCCCGACGCCAAGCTGCTCTTCGTCGCCGGCGCCGGTTGGACCAAGAAACAACCCGACGGCCAGCCGCACCCCGACGAAGCGGAGAAACTCATCCTCGGTTTCCTCGGCAAGACGCAGGCCTCGCTCGGCAGCACGAAGTCCCTCGTCGACCTCAGCGGCGAAGGCCAGGCCGTGCTCAAGTTCATGACCCACCTCAACCAGGTCGGCCAAACCGGCTCCACCCCGCGTCACGCGAAGGGCCTCGCCACCTGCTGCCACGGCGAGGAGCCGCACACCGTCGGCTGGCGCTTCATCAACGAGCGCCGCGCCATCAATCTCAACGCCGCCTGCAGTTGGGCCCAGGGCAAGGCCGACGTGCTCTACGTCGCCGACGCCTTCGAGGTCATGCGCAAGGTCAACGCCCTTCTCGGCTAAACCCGAGTCGCCCCCCCGGTCATCTCGCGAACAACGCGTGATGCCTTGGCGGCGGCCGCGCCAGCGGCCGCCGCCTTTCTTTTGTGCACGCTGTTCCGTGCGCTAGCCTCTCTCCACGCCATGAGTTCCCCCGTCCGCCCAACTGTCTGGCTCCCGCTCACGCCTGCCGACGCCCCGGCCGTGCGCGCGCTCGCCGACACCGCGCATCCCGGGCTGCCGGAGCGCACCGAAGTGTTCGCCGAACGGATTCGCCTGTTTCCCGAAGGCTGCCGGAAACTCGTGCACGACGACGCGCTCGCGGCCTACGGCATCGCTCACCCCTGGCAACTCGACGCTCCGCCGCCGATCGACGCTCTGCTCGGCGCGCTGCCGGAAAACGCGAGCTGCCTGCACCTCCACGATGTAGTCGTCGCGCCCGCGTTGCGCGGCGCCGGTGCTTCCGCCGCGTACATCGAGGCGATGGTCGCGGTCGCCCGCGCGCTTCGGTTTCCCGCGCTCGCCATGGTCTCGGTGTACGGCACCAACCGCCACTGGAGCCGCTTCGGTTTCGTCGAACGCAGCACCCCGACGCTCCCGGCCAAACTCTCCGGTTATGGCGCCTCCGCGCGCTACCTCGTGCGTGTGCTCTGACGCGCTCGGCGTCAGTTTCGGCAAACGGTCTCCAGCAAACGGCATCGCCTTCGTGGCGACAGTCGGGCAACTTCGCCGTCGTTTCCCCTGACCCTATGCAACGCCGCGAATTCCTCCGCCGCACCGCCGTGCTCGGTGCCACCGCCCTCGCCGGAGCGCACCTCGCTCCCTCGCTCCTCGCCGAAACCGCCGCCACCACGCCAGCGGCGTCATCCCTGCCCGACCTCGCCGTCGTCGAAGGGGCCGACGCTTTCGCTGCGACACTTCGCGCCATCGAATTCGCGGGCGGCATCGGCCGTTTCGTGAAAGCTGGCGCCAAGGTCGGCCTGCTGATCAATGCCCCGAGTTGGTGGCGCAAACCGGGTTCGTTCACCTCGCCCGATGTCACGATCGCCGTGCTCCAACTCTGCCGCGATGCCGGGGCGAGCGAGGTCATCTACGTCATCAACCCGGCTGGCGACTACTTCTCGCGCACGCCGCTCGGCGCGCAGAAAACGGAGCTCACCGCTACCGCGCATGCGAATCCGGGCGACTGGGCCGAGGTCGAGATTCCGCGCGGCGTCTCGCTGAAGAAGGCCCGCGTGAACCGCGTCGCGCTCGAGTGCGACGTGTTGATCAATCTCCCGATCGCCAAGCACCACGCTGGCACCGGGTTCACCGGCTGCCTCAAGAACTTCATGGGCGCGTGCCACCGCAGCACGAACCAGTTCTTCCACGAAGGCTCCGGCGCGAAGGGCGAATACGAGGACATCGCGTTCCTCTCGCAGTGCATCGCCGACGTGAACCTCGTCCGCCGGCCCGACCTCAACGTCGTCGATGGCACCGAGTTTCTCCTCACCAACGGTCCCGCGGGTCCGGGCGAGCTCAAGCGCGCCAACAAAGTCGTCGCCGGCGCGAACCCGGTTTCCGTCGACGCCTACGCTTGCACGCTCCTCGGGCTCGACGCCGCGAAGGTCGCGATGATCGGCCTCGCCGCCGCGCACGGGCTCGGCGAACCCGCGCTTGCGAAACTCGCCGTGCGCGAGGCGAAACTCTGAGACCGTGGTGCGGTTCTTCAGACCGCACCGCCCGACACGGCGATCGTTCCGACGCCAACATTCTCCCGGCACGATCTGCCGAACTGTTTCCTCGTTCCATGCGCCGCCTCGCATTTCTCCTCCTCTCCGCCCTCCAGCTCCACGCCGCCGAAGATCCGACGGTGCTCGTCGCGAAACTCCAGCCCGCCACCGGCTGGACGGCCTCCGAGCCGGCGCGCACCGCGACCCACGATACGCTCTTCGATCTGATCGACGGCGGTGCCGAGCTCTATCAGGAGTACGGCTTCGTGCGCGCCGTTTCGTGGCAGTTCGAAAACGCCGCGCGCAGCACCATCCAGATCGAGCTCTACGAGATGGCCGACGCGCCGGCGGCGTACGGCGTGTGGTCGCTGATGCAGACCGGCAAGTACCAACGTGGCACGCTCGGCCAAGGCTCGCTCCGCTTCGGCTACTACGTCGCGTTCTGGAGCGGACCGTATTTCGCAAGCGTCACCGGCGCGCAGCCTGACGCCGCCACCCAAGCCGAGGTCGACCGGCTCGCGAGCGAACTGGCGGCGCTGCTGCCGCACGAAGCTGATCTCACAAACTGGCCCTTTCCCAACCCGAGCTTCATCTTCGAAACCCGGAAATACTTCCGGGGACGGATCGGGCTCTCGAACATCAGCGTGCCGGCGATTCTCGATCAGTTCGAAACGAATGAGGGAATTGTCGTCGAAATCTGGGGCTCAACGAGCATCCATCTGCGCTTCGCGTCCGAAGCGGAGGCGCAAGGCCGTTTCGCGGAAGGTCTGGCGAGAGTCCGGACGAACTCGGCGCTTTCGAATTTCACGGAGGAGCCGGAGAAATGCACCGGCGTAGCTGGTGACGGGCGCCGAGTCGTGATCGAGAGACGCGGCAACGCTGTCGTCGTTTTCGTTGGCGACGAAACCGTGCCTCGCGATGGAGAACCGATCCCTGCCGACAAGCGGCGCTATTGAGAGGGATTCGGTCGCTCGACCCCTGTCGTAGCGAAAGCCGCCAAGGCTTTCGTCAGCTCGACGCCCCCGTCCGCTCGCGTCGTCGCGCCAGAAGTTCTGGCGAACTTCGCTACACCACCGAGTACGCAGCGCCACACGGCGCCACGCCTCAATCCACGTCCACCGCTCGCCCGCCCTCGCGTTTATCGTAGCTGCGGAAGGCGAACATCGTCTCGCTCTCGAGAATGCCGTCGGTCTTGAGCAGTTGGTCGGTGATCACGCACTCGATCTTGTCGAGCTGCGCGCAACGGATGACGACGAGCAGATCGTAGCGGCCCGAGACCGAGTACACCTCGGAGATGTCGGGCATCTCGAGGAGGCGCTCGGCGATTCCGGTGACGCGCTTCCGATCAGTTTTGAGGAGAACGATGGCGGTCGGCATGCCGCCGAGTTTCCGCGCCGCCCGCGCGAACGCAAGAGAGCCGAGCCGCGGACCGCGGCGGGCCCCATGTAGGGTGCGAGCTGGCTCGCACCGTTCGGACACCGTTCTCGCCGGTCGGTGCGAGCTCGCACCCGACAAGGCCGGCCACCTCAGCGAGGTGGCCGAAAACGCAGCGGCGTGCTCAGCCCTTGCCGATCGC
>DATGXO010000167.1:0-2831 GCA_035298965.1 Opitutaceae bacterium
AACCTCGCCTACGAGGACGCCGCCTCGGCGCTCGAAACGCTTTCCGCCGTCCGCGATCTTTCGTTACGGCCGACCATCGCCGCCGCGATCATCGCCGGCTGGTCCGAGCGCGATCCCGCCGAACTCGCGCAGAACATCGACGCCTTCGCCCGGCCCGAGGAACGCGCCGTCGCTCTCGCCACCGCGCTCGCCAAGTGGCAGGAGCGCGACCCCGCCGCCGCCCGCGCTTTTGCCGACATGGCCGCGGCCCGCAGCCAGTCCTGACTGCGCGAGTCGCGCAGCTATTTCCGGATCTCCGGCGAAGCCACCGGCCGCTCGGTCGGCCGCAGACTGCCACCGATCAGCAACGCCGCGCCGACGATCAGCAGGTTCTTCAGGACGAACTCCCCCTCGAGCGTGAGCAGAAACGGGTTCCCGTTGAAACACAGCTCCGGTGCCACGAATGCCGAGGCGAATGTCCCCGGCAATTGCAGCAACAGCAGCACGAGCGCGATCCGTACCGTCCGCCGAAACAGGAAGCACACGCCGATGATCACCTCCAGCCACCCGAGGCCGACGAGCGCAACGTCCGGCGGGAGGAACGGCAATGTACGACTCACCAGTTCCGCGATCGGACTCCCGCCGACGAGCTTCAGGGCGCCGAACCACACGAAGATCACCGCGAGCGCGTACCGGAAATACAATCGCACGTAGCGCTCCATCGCGTCGAACAACGCGTCGCTCCGCCGCATCTCCGGCCGAGCGCCGGGCGGACGCGGAGCCGCCGGGTCCGGCCGCACCTGCGCACGAAGTCGTTCGTCCATGCCCTCACCCTGCCGATCCACGGTGCACCTCGCCAGCGGGTCCCCGCCCGTCGCCCGGGTCGGGAGCCCCAGCGCTCCATCCACCGGGGCGCCCGAGGCAGTCCGCGCGGCCGCAGTGGTTCCGTGTACGATCCCGCTTGGATGGGATCTGCGATCCGTTCTGCGTCGCCAAACCACCGACCCCACAATCGCCTGCAAGCAGGTCCCCCCATCCATGCTCACAGCGCCAACCAGAGCGCGATCGCAACCATCGCGCCCATCCCGATCCAGAGCGCGAGGTCCAACACGTGCGGCATGCCGGCCGCGTAGCAGCCGTCGTCGATCCTTCGCAGCACGCGAATCCACCACGGCACGTGTTGCGACAGCACGACCACCGAGGGATCGATCGCCCGCGCCGCCCGCCGCCCACTCTCCACCGCGCCCTCGATGCTCCAGATCCCGGCCTGCGTGAGCGTGTGCGCGCCGGCGAGCAGCAGGTTCGGCACACCGGTCGACTGCGTGGGCTGGTGCGGGAGCGTTCGCGTCGAGTCGACCCACTTCGGTTCAGGTCCCGAAATGCCGTCCGGCGAGAACCGCCACTCGTCCCACACCTCGGTCGCGATGACGCGGAAATCCCGCAGCCCACGCCCTCCGTTCGCCTCGTGCAGCATCCGGTCGAGCGAACCGCAGCTGTGGAGCTGCGTGAGCACCTCCTCGAGAAACTCCTCCTTCGTGCAACGCTTCACCGGCAGGCCGCGCAACCGCCCCGGCACATCGGCCGCACAACTCGTGATCGTCCAGAGCGAGCGGATTCCGCGCCCGAGGTCCACCTCCGGCAGCCACGCCTGCTCCTGCGCGAACAGCGTCAGATTGTACTCGGTGTCGGCCAGCACCACCGCGGTGCGCGGCCGCGGGAAACGGATCGACTCGCCGAATCCGATCCGCAGCGACACCTGCACGTGCGGCCCGCCCGCGACCAGCGCGCGCAATCGATCGAGCTGCGGTCGGCGCGCAAGTTCCGGCGTCTTCGCCACGATTGCCGCAGCGGCGAACGGGGTCGTCGCGAGCACGTAGTCGTCCGCCTCGATCTTGTGACGCGTCGCGAGGATCGCCGCGGTCACAATCCGCCCATCGAACTCCAGCCGGTCGAGCGGTGCGCTCCAGGTGAACTCCACACCGCGCCGCTCGAGATCCCGGATCCACGGGGCAAACCACACCTCGCTGCTCGGCCCGCGCAGGAGCAGCCAACCCGAGCCGGCGCGCTGTTCCCACGCCGGCCCTTCCGCATCGGCCGCATGCGGTTGCGGCGGCTGCGTCGTGAGCTGCTTGCGGAAAAACTCGCCGGCGTGGTGCAGCGAGACGTTCGTCCAATCGGAGCCGATCCACGGCCCGAAACACGCGCGCCACCTCATCGTCGCGCGCCGCGAGAGACGGCGCCCCCAGACCGCCGCCGCGTTCTGCCGCGCGTAGCACTCCCGCGCGCGCCGCGCGGCCGTCCACGTCTTCAGCATCAGCCACGTCCACCGCGACAGGTCGCCGCCCGAGAATCCGAACATCGCCGGGATGCTGCGCAGCCCGCGGTCGTAGAACGCCGCCGGGCCGCGCTCGGGAAACATCCCGAAGTCGATCGGCCGCGAGAGCGCGCGCTCGTAGAGGCTGCCGCCCGTCTCGCAGGGGATCTGCCGGAGGAGATCGAACGCGTTCACGTACCACGGTCCGAAACCATGCCATGAATACTCGGTCGGCATCCCGTCCGGCGGCGGCCGGCGCGCGCTGCGGAAGAAACCGCCCGGCACGGGCAGCGCCTCGAAGACGTGCACGTGGTGTCCGCGCCGGCTGAGCGCGTCCGCCGCCGCGAGCCCGGCGATGCCGGCGCCGAAGACCGCCACCCGACGCGGCGCCGCGGCGCGGTTGTCGTGTCCGCCGATCATTCCCGTGCGCGCCATGCCCAAAGCCACCAGCCGACGAGTCCCACCTCGACGACGGCATCCGCGAAATACGCACCGGTGTTTCGCGGCTGCACGCCGGCGAGCAGGTCGCAACTCGCCA
>DATGXO010000168.1:0-51730 GCA_035298965.1 Opitutaceae bacterium
GTTTCTCGGGATCGATCGCGATCACTTCGACATCCGCGCGGCCGGCAAGCCGCTCGTTGATCTCGAGGCCCGTGGTGCCCTCGCTGCCGTCGACAAAGACTTTCGGTTTCATAGGCGGAAAACGTTTTCGGAGCGCGACACTGCGGCGGCAAGCGCCCCGAGCGTCAACAACACTAACGGCGCATTTCCCCGCGCCCTCCCCGCGCACCCATAACCCATCACCTCTCACCTTTCGCCTTCCGCTTCTCGCCTTCCGCCTCCCGCCTCACCTCAACGTTCCGAAAAGTTTCTCCAACACCTCGAACAGATCCTTCGCCGGCGCCTGCGCCGTGCCGCGCCCCTGCACTAGCTTGATCGCGCGATGGCTCACCACCTCATCGTGGTTCACCTCGACGATTTGGACCGAGTTCAGCCGCTGTATCGCCACATCGCTCACGCTGAGCGGCCGCAGCGCCAGCGGCAGCCCGGTCCAGTAGCAGTCGATCTCCCAGCCGCCGAGCAGCCCGCCGGGCGGCAAGGCGCCTTTCACGAGCGACGGGTAACGTTCGACAAAATCCGGCGTCCGCGTCGAGGCGACGCGCACCTTCACCGTCACCGGCAAGGTCGCGAGATACTCGCCGATGTCGTCAACCCGCTTCGCGCGAAACGCGTCGAAAAAACCGCGCGGGTCGAAGCCCATCAGGTTCATCCCGTTCCAGCGCCCATGGTAGTTCGGACTGCCGAACTTCTGCCGGTCGTACCACGGCTGGAACGCCTCCGTCGCCACCAGCCCCATCTCGAAATGCAGGTGTGCGCGGTCCTTCGGGATCGCGTAACCGCCCGCGCTGTGGCCCAGCGTGCCGAGCTGTTCGCCGCGTTTCACGGTGTCGCCGACTTTCAACCCCGGCTGGATCGCACCGAGGTGCGCGTACAACGAAAAGAACGCCGGCGTCGCGCCCGGATGCTCGAGCACCACGTAGCGCCCGTAGCTGCTCTGGCCGGCCTTCGCGGCGATGTGCCGCACCACGCCGTCCATCGTCGCGCACACTTCGTCCGTCGGCTCGCCACGCACCCGTGGCTTGATCGGCTTCAGGTCGATACCCTCGTGAAACTGATACCCGCCGCTGCGCACGCAGCCGAAGAGCCCCGACTCCGGATCGCCCGACGCCGTTGCCTGCACGTACTCCTCGATTGGGCGGTCCTCGACATAGGCTGTGTTCGGCGTCGGCCACGCCATCTGCAACCGCGCGTGGGCGGTCGCGAGGTCCGCGACGAGGAGAGCGGTGAGCACGAGAATCCGTTTCACGGGCGCCGACACAAGGAACGCCCCCGGGACCCGTCAAGCGACGCGCAGCGCACTCATGGCGCCGCCTACGCGGCCGCCGCCCCGAGCGTAGCGGAACGCGTGATCGTTTCGCTGCGCCGCACGAAACCGCCGCGCCGCTTGCGAACCGCGGACGCGCGACCAAGTAGGCGCATGTTCACGATCCGCCGCGCGCACGAACGCGGCCACGCCGACCACGGCTGGCTGCAGACCTACCACACGTTCAGTTTCGCCGATTACGATGACCCGGAGTGGATGGGTTTCCGCAGCCTGCGCGTGATCAACGACGATGTCGTCGCGCCCGGCATGGGCTTCGGCCTGCACCCGCATCGCGACATGGAGATCATCACGTACGTGCTCAGCGGCGCGCTCGAGCACAAGGACTCGATGGGCAACGGCCGCGTCATCCGCGCCGGCGATGTGCAATACATGGCCGCCGGCACCGGCGTGCGCCACAGCGAGTTCAATCCCTCGCCCGACGAACCGGTGCACCTCCTGCAGATCTGGATTCTGCCGGATCGCCGCGGCGTGCCGCCGCGCTACGCCGAGAAGTCGCTCGCCGAAGCACCCGCGGGCCGCCTGCACCTCGTGGCCAGCAACTCGGGCCGCGACCAGTCGATCGCCATCCATCAGGACGCCGATCTCTGGCTCAGCCGACTCCGCTCCGCCGATACCGTCGCGCACACGCTCGCCCCGCAACGTCACGCCTGGCTTCACGTGGCCGATGGCGAAGTCACGGTCGCAGGCCACACGTTGCGCTCCGGCGACGCCGTCGCCGTCTCCGACGAACGCGAACTGCGGATCGAAGCCGCCGCCCCCTCGCGCGTGCTGCTCTTCGATCTCGCGTAAACGCGTCGACCGTAGCGGAACGCGTAATCGTTTCGTGCCGACGCGAATTCCGCATTCGCGCTGCCCGCGAGGACCGCGCTCCGAGGTAGTGACGGCTCTCCGAGCCGTCCGTTCGCCCGGCGGGCCCAGCGGTCCCGCCCTACCCGCAGGCGTCGGCCGCCCAAGTCTCGGGTTTGATCGTGGCGCCGCTCGCGAGAGCGGCGATTCCAGGCAAGCGCGTCTCCGCCACGCGCACCCGCATTGCCCTCGCCTCTCCCGCCCCGCGGCCACCCTACGGCCAGCCCGCGCACCCGAACTTCGTTGTTGAGCGCCCGCCCGCGGCGGTGCGTGCTCTCCGCCCTACCGATGACGTCCCGCGAACGCTTTCTCGCCGCCTGCGCCTGCCAACCGCTCGAGCGCCCGCCGCTCTGGATCATGCGCCAGGCCGGCCGCTACCTCCCCGAGTACCGCGCGCTGAAAGCGAAGCACAACTTCCTGAAAATGGTGCGCACGCCCGATCTCGCCGCCGAGGTCACGATGCAACCGATGCGCCGTTTTCCCCAGCTCGATGCCGCGATCGTGTTCTCCGACATCCTCGTCATCCCCGAGGCGCTCGGCCAAGGCTACCGCTTCAAAGAAGAAGGCGGCATCGCGATGGACTGGCGCGTCGAACGTTGGGAGCAGGTCGACCGCCTCACCGTCGAGCTCGTGCCCGAGCGGCTCCGCTACGTGCCCGAGGCGCTCAAACGCGTGCGCGAGCAACTCGGCCCCGATCGCGCGCTGCTCGGTTTCTGCGGCTCCCCGTGGACGCTCGCCGCGTACATGGTCGAGGGCGAGGGCTCCGACGATTTCGCCCGCGCGAAGGCGCTGCTCTACGGCGACCGCCCGCTCTTCGACAAGTTGATGGAGAAACTCGTCCGCGCGCTCGTCTCCTATGTACGGATGCAGATCGAAGCCGGCGCCGATGCCGTGCAGATCTTCGATTCCTGGGCCGGCATCCTGCCCGCCGCCGAGTACGAGCAGGCCTCGCTGCGCTGGACGCGCCAACTCATCGCCGCGTTGCCGAAAGGCTTCCCCGTGATCCTCTACGCCAAGGGCGCCGCGCCCAGCCTGCCCGCGCTAGGCGCCAGCGGCGCCACCGTGCTCGGCCTCGACTGGACGATCGACCTCGCCACCGCGCGCCGCGCCTTGCCCGCAGGCGTCGCCGTGCAGGGCAACCTCGATCCCGTTCTCCTGAATACGACTCCGGCCAACGTCGCCACCGCCGCCGAGAAGCTGCTCGGCTCGATGCGCGGATTGCCCGGCCACATCTTCAATCTCGGCCACGGCATCCTCCCCGAGGCGAAAATCGATTGCTTCGAAGCGCTCTGCTCCACCGTCGCCGGCTGGCGCGGGTGAGCGAACGCCGACCGGCAGGCCGCGTCTGTCGTAACAACTCGCAACGCCGCCCCCGAGTGAGTCCCGTTATGCGGGCGCTCCGCCGTGGCAAAGCGCCCCGGAGTCGGGGTGGGTGGAGGGAAACCGGGCGCGACCTCGTCGCGCTCAACCCGGGGCGCCCCCGGCCGATTACGCTGGGCACTCAGGTGACCCCGTGGCCGAAAACACGGTGTTCCACCGGGGGCGCTCGTCGGCGCCGCCTGAGCGCCCATAGCCCACCTCGCCACGTTTCCCCGCCGACCATGAACACCGCCGCCCAACGCCCCGCGCCGGACAGCTTCACTGTGTTGTTCGTCGACGACGAGCAGCCCATCCTCGAGGGTTTGGGCCGCTCGCTCTACCCGACACCCGCCGGCTGGCGCCTTGAATTCTGCGCCGATCCTCGCAAGGCGCTCGCGTTGGTCCGCGAGCGTTCGTTCGACGCCGCCGTGGTCGACATGGCGATGCCCGGGATGAACGGCGTGGAACTTCTCTCCCAGATCGAGGCCGCCTCGCCCGACACCGTGCGCCTCATGCTGACCGCCTCCGGCGATTATCCCACCGCGCTCGCCGCCGTGAACGAGGGCCGCGTGTTTCGCTTCCTCGCCAAACCGTGCGGCCGCGAGGAACTCCTCCACGCGCTTGAACTCGCCAGCCGCCAATACCGCCTGCTGACCGCCGAACGCACCTTGCTGCGCGCCAAGCTCGAGCACGCCGAGCGCGTGGCGACCATCGGCCGCTTCACCGCGGGCATCGTGCACGACATCAACAACCACCTCTTCACGATCCTCGGCCTCGCCTCCGCGGAAGTGGCCTCCTCGCCGGCCGATCTCCATCTCATCACCGAAGCCGCCAGCCGCGCACACGAACTCACGCAGGAGCTCATGGCATTCAGCCGGCAGGATCAGGCGGAACCGCTGCAACCGCTGACGCTCGCCCCGATTCTCGAGAGTTGCGCCCGCCTGGCCGCTCCCGCGCTCCAGCACCGCGTACGACTCGAGCTCCAGATCCCGGCCAACCTCCCCGCCTTCGTCGGCCACGCCGGCAGACTCAAGCAGGTCGTAACCAACATCGTCCTCAACGCCCGCGACGCCATCACGGGCCAGGGACAAATCATCCTCTCCGCGGGCGTACGCACCTTCGCCGAAAACGATGCGGCCGCTCTTCCGCCGGCGCGATCGGGCCGCTTCGTCTGGTTCGCCGTGACAGACAACGGCTGCGGCATGGACGACGCCACCCGCGCCCACCTCTTCGAGGCGTTTTTCACCACCAAGCCGCAGGGCAAAGGCACCGGCCTGGGCCTCGCGCTCGCCCGGCAGATCGTCGATCAACATCACGGCTGGATCGCGGTCGAAAGCGCGCCTCGCATCGGCAGCACCTTTCGAGTCTTCCTTCCCGTCGCCGCGACGTCCGCGCCCGAACGCTCGGCCCCCCCGCTGCGGCCTTCGGTACCTGACGAGGCTACGTAGCGGGCAGACGCAAAAACCCGTCCGACAGCGCCACAGTTTTGCGTCTTCGCCGGCCAGCGACAGCGAACCGCGCGACCTGAACATACGCCTCACGACGCAAACGAACCGGCCCGTGGCGCGGCGCTTCCGCCCGCGCAGCAGGATGCCGCACACGCTCGCGTCCCGCCCGTCAGTGCAGCGGCATCCCCCGACCACGCGCACGCCGACCGACTCCTCGAGCACGTCAACTATTGGCTAACATGCGTGAATCGCGAGCCGGCCATCTCGGGAGTGAAGCGGGAAAGGCCTGGAGAGGCGACTGCGCCGGCCGCGTCACTCCGCTTCGTCGCGCTCAGCGCGGTGATAGGTCCAGCGGCTGACAAGGTGTCGCGATTGGTATTCAAGCTCGGGGAACAGGCTCGCGTCGGAGATGCCGATCTGCGCGAGCGTGCGCCGGATGCCGGCGCGTTTGTCCTTCGGGATGAGGACCCATTTTGCGATGCGCGTCTTCTTCAGGCCCGCCTCGATCTCCTCGATCGCGATCGGCAGGCCGACCGCGCTGGCGTGGGCGGTTTTCGCCGGCTGCGGCTCCAGTTTCCCGCCGTGCACGGTGAACACGCCGGACTGGCTGCTGATCCGGCGGTTCGAGCGCGGCGCGTGCACCGCGACCGGCATGCGGAGCCGCGTGTAGATGCCGGGGAGCGTCTGCCAGCCCGTGCGCGCGTAGAGATCAATCGTCTCGGCGCGGCCGTTGCGGGTGAACGCGAAATCACGCAGGTCGAACGGCGTTTCGAGCGAGTCGTCGAGCGAATCGGCGCTCAGGCCGGCCTCCTTTGTCGCCGCGATCGCCTTCGCGATCCGTTCCTCGCGGTAGTCGTCGCGATCGAAGCGCACGAGCTGCAGCTCGCGCGCGTACACATCACGCCACTCCGGTCGCTCGCGCACGCGGCAGAGGCAACTGCGGGCGATCACGTCGGGATCGCGCGGCCAGGCGACGAGCGAGGCGCGCGTGGTCGCCGAGGCATGCCAGTTGAGCCGGCGGGCGTTGAGCAGCCACACTGCGGCGTCGGCCACGCCGTCGTCGGCGGGATTGCGCACCGCGAAGTAGAGCGCAACGAGCAGGTTTTCGGTCCAATCGAGCAACCGCGTCGGCGTCTGGTAGTGCTGCATGAGCACGAGCCGCTCGAAGTCCGTCGCGTCGCGCGGCGAGGCGTCGGGGTTCATCGTCTCGAAATGCCGGCAGAGCGACACCTCGTCGAGGTACGCGCCCGCCTTGCCGCCGGGCCGGCGCAGCACGCTGGGCGTGAGCGCAAAATCGACGCGCTCGTGCCCGCGGAACCAGAGGCCGAAGTTCTCGTCGCCGCCGCGAGCACTGCGTTCCGGCCGGATGTCGCGCAGGAACACCTCGTCCTGCATCGCCTCGATGGCTTCAGTGACACTGCCGATGGTGCGGTCTTCGGGTTTGCGGGCGTTCGTCATGGCGGGAAGGGGTTTGCCGCCGGTCGCGACGCGGGTCGCCGTCCACCGGCGCGGGCATCCTGTCGGACCGGTGCGCGGAGGCAAGAGGTGGACCGCGGCACGACGTTTTCCCCTCGGAAAAACTCCTCCGAAATAGCCCGGCTCTCCCCTTGACTCAAAATCCCCCCCACCTACCCTCGGCCGCCTTTTGTTCGGCATGGCCAACGACCTGAAAGACACCCTGAACCTGCCCAAGACCGATTTTCCCATGCGGGCCAACCTCGTGGGACGCGAACCGCAGCGGGTGTCGCATTGGGAGAAACTCGACCTCTACGCGCGCCTCCAGCGTCAGAACGCAGCCGGCACGCCCTTCGTGCTGCACGACGGTCCGCCGTTCACCAACGGCGACGTCCACATCGGCACCGCGCTGAACAAGACGCTCAAGGACATCACCCTCCGCTACCGCTCGATGCGCGGCCACCGCACGCCGTACGTGCCCGGTTGGGACTGCCACGGCCTGCCGATCGAGCAGAAGGTCTCCCGCGAGATCCAGGCGAAGAAGGAGACACTCACCACCGCCGAGCTCCGCCAGCGTTGCGACGCGTTTTCCGAGACCTGGATCGCCACGCAGACCAAGCAGTTCAAGCGCCTCGGCGTGCTCGCGGATTGGAAGAACGAGTACAAGACGAAGGCGCCGGCCTTCGAGGCCGACATCCTCCGCACCTTCGCGGGCTTCGTCGAGCAGGGCCTCGTCTACCGCAGCAAGAAACCCGTCTACTGGTCCATCCCGTTCGAGACCGCGCTCGCCGAGGCGGAGATCGAGTACAAGGACCACCGCAGCCTTTCCATCTGGGTGCGTTTCGCGCTGCCCGCCGCCGAAGCGGCGAAGTTCGCCCTGCCCGCCGGCGTGCCGGCGAGCGTGGTGATCTGGACCACGACGCCGTGGACGCTCCCCGCCAACCTCGCGATCGCCGTCCATCCCGAGCTCGACTACGTGTTCGCCAAAAACGGCACCGAGATCTTCGTCGTCGCCGCCGCGATGCTGGAGAAGTTCGCCGCCGATTGCGGCCTAGAGGGCGCCTTCGAGGTGCTCCGCACCGTGCGCGGCGCCGAACTCGAGGGCGTGCAACCGCGGCACCCGTTCATTGACCGCGCCTCGCCGATCGTGCTCGCCGACTACGTCACGACCGAGAGCGGCACCGGCTGCGTGCACACCGCGCCCGGCCACGGCCAGGACGACTACCAGACCGGCCTGCGCTACAAGCTCGAGATCTACTGCCCGGTCGGCGACAACGGCTGCTACATCGACGACGGCCGCGTGCCCGCCGACCTCGTCGGCCTCTCCACGCTCGAGACCGTCGAGATGCTCGAGAAAAAGCGCACCTCGCCGGCGAACT
This sequence comes from Opitutaceae bacterium, assembly GCA_035298965.1. Lineage (GTDB taxonomy): Bacteria > Verrucomicrobiota > Verrucomicrobiia > Opitutales > Opitutaceae > CAJCBL01. Next base: position 7,851 of record DATGXO010000168.1, read on the forward strand.
TCAACGTCGTCAAGAAACTCGAGACGCTCGGCGCGCTCGTGAAGGCGAAGACGATCGAGCACAGCTACCCGCATTGCTGGCGCTCGAAGACGCCGATCATCTTCCGCGCCGTCGACCAGTGGTTCGTCTCGCTCGACAAGCCCACCGGCGCCGGCTCCTCCTCGCGCACCAAAGCCCTCGCCGCCATCGGCGAAGTGAAGTGGGTGCCCGAAAACGGTGAGAAGCGCATCCGCGGCGCCGTCGAGGCCCGTCCCGACTGGTGCATCAGCCGCCAGCGCACGTGGGGCGTGCCGATCCCGGCCTTCTACGACGAGACGAAGAACGCCTACCTCGACGCCGGCGTGATCCGCGCCGTCGCCGCCAAGATCGCCGAGAAGGGTTCCAATCTCTGGTACGACGCCTCGCCCGCGCAGCTCCTCGATGGCGTCACCCTTCCCGCCGGCTGGCCGAGCTCAGACAAACTCACCTGCGGCCGCGATACGCTCGATGTCTGGATCGACTCCGGCTCCTCGCACGCCGCCGTGCTCAAGCCCCAGCAGGGCGCCACGCAGTGGCCCGCCGATCTGTATCTGGAAGGCAGCGACCAGCACCGCGGTTGGTTCCAGTCCTCGCTCTGGACCGGCGTCATCTCCCACGGTGGCGCGCCGTACAAGACCGTGCTCACCCACGGCTTCATCGTCGGCAAGGACGGCAAGAAAATCTCCAAGTCCGGCCAGTACGAGAAACCGCCGACCTCGGATAACTATATCGCCCAGTACGGCGCCGACGTGATCCGCCTCTGGATCGCCTCGCAGGATTTCACGGAGGACATCCGCGTCTCCGATCTCGGCCCCGACCTCAAGAACCCGTCGAGCATCCTCAACGTCGTCGGCGAGGCGTACCGGCTCCTGCGCAACACCCTGCGTTACCAGCTCTCCTGCCTCTACGACTTCGACCCGGCGAAGCACGCCGTGCCCGCCGACCAGCTCGACCCGCTCGACCGCTGGGCTCTCCAGAAGACCGCCGAGCTGATCGACGCCACCACCGCCGCCTACGAGGCCTACGAGTACCACCGCGTGTACCAGCTCGTGAACCAGTTCTGCTCGGTCACGCTGTCCGCGACATACCACGACATCCTCAAGGACCGGCTCTACACGTTCCCGGCCGATTCGCGCCAGCGCCGCAGCTCGCAAACGGCGATCCACGCGATGTTCACCGCCCTTGCGCGCCTCGTCGCCCCGGTCGCCACCTTCACCGCCGACGAGGCGTGGAGCTTCGGCATGCACAAGACCGAGTACGCCGACGATTCGATCCATCTCCAAACGTGGCCCACGGTGCCCGCCGGGTGGCGCGCCGCTGAGCTCGCCGCCGAGCTCGACCAGCTCATCGCCTTCCGCGCGAAGGTGAACGAGAAGCTCGAGGCGCTCCGCCAGTCCGGCGAGATCGGCAAGGGCCTCGATGCCGCGTTGCAACTCACCGGTGGCGCGGAAGACCCCGCGTTCAAGCTCCTCGTCAAACACCGCGACAGCCTCGCCGAGCTCTTCATCGTCTCGCGCGTCGATCTCGTCGCCAGCGCGGAGACTACGGCGGCCCCCGGCCAGATCTCGATCGTCGCCACCGTCGCCGGCGGCGAACGCTGCCCGCGCTGCTGGCGCTGGCTCCCCGCTCTCGTTTCCACCCCCGTCTACGGCGCCGTGTGCCCCCGCTGCGCCGAGGCACTGCCCCACTGAACCGTCCGGAATCCACCCGCTTCGCTTTCTTCCCGCGTTATGCCCAACTCCAAGAAGTCCAAGCCAGCCCCGGCCAAGAAGCACCCTGCGCCCAAGCACGCCGTGCCCAAACCCGCCGCCAAGCACCCGCCCGCCAAACCGGCCGCGCAGCCTAAGACCTCTTCCCACGCCAAGCACGCCCCAACGCCAGCAAAACACCAACCCGCCAAGCCCGCCCCAGCGAAGCACCAACCGCCCAAAGCGAACGTGCCCTCCCCTTCAAACAAGTCTTCCGCCAAGAAGTCCGTCCAGCCCGAGCCCGCGAAAAAGCCCGCCGTCAAACCGGTCGAGCCCGCCAAGATCGCGCCCAAGGCCGAGCCGAAAGCCGCTCACGTCGAGAAATCCGCCCCCGTTGCCAAGCCCGCGCCGATCGCCAAGCCCGCCACGCCGAAAGCCGCCGCCGGTAAGGCCCTCAGCAAGGCCGACGCCCTCCGCGCGCGCATCCTCGAGCGCCGCTCCGCCAAGCCCATCGCGTTCACCCTCGATGAGGTGCGCGAGATCGCGAAGGTCAACGTCGCCCATGGCGGCACCAAGAACGGCGGCGAGAACAAGGTCGCCGGCAAGCAGCGCACCGCCGCCGAGGAGCTCGAGGCCAAGATGAAGAAGGCCGCGCAGCCCCACCACGTGAAGGCCGCCAGCCTCGCTGACATTCTCGGCTACAACCCCGCCAAACAAGCGGCGCCCACCGTCCTCAACGAGGCCGAGATCGATCCCAAGTTCCAGCGCTACTACAAGCTCCTCATCGAGCTGCGCGAACACGTCGCCAGCGGCCTCGACACCCACACCGAAGAGACGCTCAAACGGTCTTCCAAGGACGACGCTGGCGACCTCTCCAGCTACGCCCAGCACATGGCCGACGCCGGCACCGACACCTTCGATCGCGACTTCGCCCTCTCCCTCGTCTCCAACGAGCAGGAAGCCCTCGCCGAGATCGAAGCCGCCATCCAGCGCATCAAAAACGGCACCTACGGCGTCTGCGAACTCACCGGCAAGCCGATCAACAAGGACCGTCTGCTCGCCGTCCCCTTCGCCCGTTTCTCCGTCGAGAGCCAGACCGAGGTCGAGAAGACCAAACGTCGCTCCGCCTCCCGCGCCGGCCTCTTCGGCGAAGGCGAGGAAGGCGGCAAGATCGAGGACGACGGCGGCGGCGACGAGTGAGCACCCTGCCCGCCCGTATTTTCCGCTACCGCTGGTTGCTCGGCCTGGCCCTCGGCGTGTTCGTACTCGACCAGGCGACCAAGCTCTGGATCGCCTCCACGCTGCCGCTCAACACCTACGGCGAGCCCGGGCACATCGAGATCGTGCCCGGGTTTTTCAACCTCGTGCACGTCGGCAACACCGGCGCCGCGTGGAGCGTGCTCACCGGCCGCAGCACGCTGCTCGCCCTCCTCGGCCTCGCCGCGCTCGCCGCGATCTTCTGTTTCCGCCGCCAGCTCGGCCTCGAGCGGCGCATTGTGCAGATCGCCTTCGGCCTGCTCTGCGGCGGCATCGCCGGCAACCTGCTCGACCGCGTCGTGTACGGCCACGTGGTCGACTTCCTCGATTTCCATTTCGGTAGTTACATCTACCCGACGTTCAACGTCGCCGACTCCGGCATCGTCTGCGGCGTCGCCCTCTACGCGATCCTCAGCCTCCGCGCGCCGCCCGCCGGCTCCGCCGCTCAGGCCTGAGTCGCGCTCCTGCGGAAGGGTCCGCTTTCTCACGGCTGGGCGGGACCGCTGGGCCCGCCGGGCGACCACGGTCCGCGCGCGGCCGTCATTTCACGGCCACGAAGCCCGCCTGCATGTGCGCGCGCCAGATGAGCTCGGCCGTGCCGAAACCGGTCTCGCGCAGCAACGCCAGATGATCCGCGATCCGCACCGGCTTCAGCTCCGTCCCGAACCGCGCGAGATGCCGATCGACCGCCTCCGCCTCGCGCCCCTGCCGCAACTGGAACTCCCGCCAACGCCGCAGCCCGAGTTCCCGCCCGCGCGACGATTCACTCTCCACGTTTTCGAAAACGACGAGCACGCCGCCCGGTTCGAGGATCTCGAAACATCCCCGCACCGCCGCCCGCCGCGCCTCCGGCTCCAGATAATGGTGGCACATCACCGCCGTGACCGCCTGCGCCCGCAGCCGCGGTTCCACCTCCGGCAACCGCTCGCTCGTCACCGGCGGCAGGATCGTCACGCGACCTGAAGCCAATGCGTCCGCGAGGCGCAGCCGCGCTTGCCCGAGCATCGCCTCCGAGGGGTCCGCGAGCACGAAGCGCGTCCGCGAAAAACGCGTCAGCGCGCTCGCGGCAAGCGCGCCGGTGCCAGCTCCGGTTTCGACCCAGCACTCCGGCTCGCCGGCAACGGCCCGCACCACGTCCAGCGCCTCGGCGTGGATCGCGTCGTAGTAGGGAATCACGCGCCGCACCTCCGCATCGTACTCTGCCGCCGCGTGGGCCGATTTGTTGTCGTTGGCCATGGGCGCATCAAAGCCCCGCCCCGCGCCGCGAGTCCAGTGCGTTCGCCCGCGGGCGTTTCCTGTAGCGAAAATGCTTTGCCGCACTTCCGCCGAGATCTGCACACTGCGGCATGCGTCTCCGGTTGCCCCACCTTGCACTTTGCCTGGTCGTTTTCGCGCCCGCCGTCTTCGCCGCTCCGAACGAAACGGTGAACCGCACGTCGCCGCCCGTCTACGCGGAGCAGCTCGCGCCGCTCCTCACGCCGCTGGCCGAGGTGCTCGCCGGCCAGACCGCGTTCCCCGAGGACAAGACTGGCGGCGTCATCCTCCTGACCGAGGCGATCCGTTACCGCGGCGAAGACGGCCTGGACTACCGCCTCTCGCACACGATCTGCACGGCCATGAACCAAGCCGGCGTGGAGCCGCTGGGCAACGACACGTTCACCTACGATCGCGAGCGCGAATCCATTTTCCTGATCGAAGCCGCGACGATCCTGCCCGACGGCACGCGCGTGCCGATCGAGGAGAAGGGGGCGTTCATCCAAACCCCGCAACACGAGGCGCAAAACTCGCTCTACACGAGCCAGGCCGAGTTGCACCTCGTCTACCCGAAGATCGCGCCGGGAGCCACGACCGAGGTGATCGTGCTGGTGCGGGAAAACGTCCCCGTCATGCCCGGCGAGTTCTCCGGTTCCCGCACGTTCGGGGCCGGCTGGCCCACCTACCGCCACCGCTACATCGTCGACCTGCCGAAGGCTGAGTGGGAGCACATCAGTTTCGCCGGCACCTCCGCCGGAGTGCCCGAGCCGACGGTCGCAGCCTCCGGCCCGGACCGCGAGCGCCGCGTCTGGCTGCGCGACCGCATCACCGCCACGCCGTGGGAATATTACTCGCCCGATTTCGCGTTCCGCGCCCCCACGTTATGGATGACCACGCTCCGCAGCTGGGACGATCTCGCGCGCTGGTACGCCGGGCAGGTCGAGAAAGCCTCGACCGTGGGCCCCGAGCTCGCGGCCGCCATCGACCGCGCGACGAAGGGGCTGAAGAAACGCGAGGAGATCGTTGAGGCGTTGCTGCGGCTCGCCGCCGAGGAGGTGCGCTACACCGGGCTTGAGTTCGGCCTCGCCGGCTATTGCCCGCATTCCTGCGACGACGTGTGGAAGCAGCGCTACGGCGACTGCAAGGACAAGTCCACGCTCCTGCGCGCCATGCTCGCCCGCAAAAACATCCCCGCCCACCTGGTGCTGCTCGACACGCGCAACGGCGGCAAGGTCGAGAAGGCGAACCCCTCGTGGCGGCAGTTCAACCACGCCATCCTCGCCATCGAGAACGAGCGCGGTGCCGGTTTCCTCTTCTGCGATCCCACCGCGAAGCACCTCACCGCCGGCACCGTCGGCATGAACGACGTCGCCCGCGACGTCCTCGTGTTGCGCGGCGAACGCGCCGAATGGGTGGCCATGCCCGATCGTCTCGAGGCTTCCATCACCTATTCCGCCGATCTGGCCTTTTCGGCCGAGGGGGAACTCAGCGGATGGTTCGAGATCCGCTCCCGCGGCAGCGACGCCGCGTATTTCGCCGAGTTCCTCAACGGCCTCGACCGCCAGGGGCTGCAGAAACGCATGCAGGAGTACGTCGAGGCGTTCTTCGCCGGCGCGGATGTCGTCGATGTCGACTACAAGCCCGTGCATGGCGCCATCGCCGACCTGTCGTGCCGTGCGTTCTTCCTCCGCCGCGCGCGGAACCACGCCGAGGCCACCCTGCCGTTCCCCTACCCGGCCGGCTGGGTGCCGATGGTGAACAACGACGGCGAGCGTCGCTTCCCGTACTTCACGACGCGCCGTGAAGTCGCCGTCGAGGTTTCGATCGCGCTCGCCCCCGGCTGGAGCCTCGCGACACAGCCCGAGGAGTTCTCCGCGCCCTCGCCCGTCGCCACCGCCAACGCGGCGTGGCACCGCGAGGGCGACCGGCTCACCGCAAGCCTGCTGTTCCGCCCGGAGCACGCCGAGATCGCCCCGGCGGATTTCGCCGTCTTCCAACGCTCGTGCCGCGCCCTCCTCGCCTGGATGGAGCGGCCCGTCGTGTTCTCGAAAAACGCCGCCGCCACGGCCGCGCCCGACAAGGAGCGCGCCAACGCGCCCGCGCTCGAAAACTTCCCCGTCCTGCCGTCGGCCTCCGGCCAGTTCCGCCTGCTGGACGAGCGCTTCCCCGAGAACTCCGGCAAGGACGCCCAGCGCCGCGCCGCGCTCGCGAAAATCCTCCAGTGGTTCCCGCAGGACCTCGACGCGGTCTTCCAGGCGAAACTCCAGACCGCGGACCTCGATTTCGCCAAGGACGAGCGCGCGTTTGCCGAGACCGCCGCCAAGCTCCTCCAGCAATACCGATCGAAGCTCTCCGCCGGCATCCGCTCCTGGGGCGAGTTTCGCGAAGCCACGGCACGGTGGCACGCAACCAAGAACCCCGCCGCGCTCGCCAAGCTCCAGGAACTCGCCCGCGACGAATCGCTCACGCCGTATCGACGCGGCTGGGCCGCCCACGCCGCGGGCCTGGCGTTGCTCGAGACCAAGCCCCGCGACGCCGCCGCTTTTCTCGCGTCGATGACGGAGCTCGATTGCGAAGCGAAGCCGCGCCTCCTCAACCTCGCCGCCTGCGCCTACGCCCGCGCTGGCGACACCAAGGCGTTGCAGAGATGGCTCCCGCAGGTCGCGGCCCGCAACAGCACCACCGCCGACCAACTCCTCGCCGGCATGCTCAAGGCGTTGTTCGAAGAGCGCCCCAAAATCGACGCCGCCGACCAGCCGAAGATCGCCGCCGCCTTCGCCGCGGCGCTGGGCGGCACGGGCGCGTTTCCCCAAGCCGCGGTCGAACTGGAGCGGTTCAGCGGCGCCCTCGCCGCCGATTCGGCCCAGAAGCAGTTCGTCGCCAAGCTCGGCGAATGGCTGCGCGCCCACCCGCCGGCCTGGTGGACGAAAACGAAGTCACCTCTTTACAATTACACCGGAGCCATCGTTGCCCGGATCGAGGAGGAGAACAAGAAGCCCGACGCCAAGGTCATCTGCGACCTCATCCTCCAGTTGATGCTCCATCACGAGCCCGACTACCCCACGTTCGCGAAGTACTCCAACTGGCTCATCTGGTACCTCGACACGCGCCAGCTCAACGATCCGCTGCTCGAAGCGGCCAGCACGCTCGCGCTCAATCTGCCGGCCGGCCCCTCGGAAGAGATCGTCGAGGCCTGGCTCGTGCGCGCCGCCTTCCTCCGCCGGACCGGCAAGCTCGACGAGTCGCGCGCCCTCTACACCCGCCTCCTCGAAGGTGAAGATGCGCGCGACTACCAGAAGGTGGCCGCCGGCGGCGAATTCGGGCTGCTCGAGTTCCAAGCCGGCCGCGTCGAGGAGGCGCTCGCCGTGTGGAAACGCATCGAGCCGCTTCACACCCGGCACAAGCACGGCATCGACTACCTCTACCCCGAGCTCCTCGTACTACTCGACCGCGGCGAGTTCGACCGCGGACTCGAGATCGTCGGCCGCATCAAGGAACAGGATTCGCAGTGGATCGAGGCGGCCTGGAACGCCGCTCCGCTGCAATCGCTGCTGCAGGCCTACGCCTCGCCCGCCGGCCTCAAACGTTACTGGGAACAGGCCGCCCGCACCAAATCCGCATGGGAGGCCCTGCTCGCCGCGAACGGCGTCACCCCCAACCCGTTGCCCGACCGCCTCAACGTCCCCTCCGTCATCGAGCGCGCGCGCAAGGCCGCCGGCGCCCGCGACCGCGCCACCTACCTCGCGCAGCTCGATCTTCTGATGCGCACCGCGCGCTGCGTACCGCTGTGCGCCATCGACGCCGCGATGGAAGCCATCCGGGTCGAAAGCGTCTCCAAGGAACTCGTCAATCCCGTCTACGACTGCGTGCTCCCGCTCTTCGCGGACCTCGCCCCGATCGAGCCCGGCTTCGACGCCAAGGCGCGCATCTGGGAGGCTTATCTCCTCAGCAACCGCGGCCGCAAGGAGGAGTCCGCCGCCAAAGCCGAAGCGGCATATCGTGACCTCGGGCCGAAGGCGGCCCTCGGCAACAACGCCCTCCGCATCTGGGCCGTCGCCGTGCGCCAAAGCCCCGCCGAGCCGAAGGTCCTCGGTGTCATCCACGATCTGCTCGCCGGCGACGGCGAAGTGGCCGATCGGCTGGACCTCGTCCGCGTTTACTCCGATTCGCTTCAGCTCCGCGGCGACCGCGCCGAACATCTCGCGCTCCTCCAGCGAGAAACCGCCCGCGCCGGGTTCAACGCGAAGTCCGACGACGGCGGCGTGCTGGTCGCGCGGCTCGAACAGCTCCGTCGGGATGGCGCCGTGGCCGAGGCGTTCGGCGCGTTCGTGGAGAAATGGTGTTCCCTGCCCGAGCGCCGTTGGCTCGAGCAGCTCCAGCCCGCCTCGCTCGACGAAGCGCGGTTCGCCACCCGCCGCGAGCCGATGACGAGTTCGGAAAACGGCTACAGCGAGAGCGAGCGCCTGAAGTTCAATCTCCTGCTCGCGCGCGACCCCGCCGTCGAGACCTCGAAACGCGAGACGGCCTTCTGCGAAGTCGTCTGGGAGACCGCCCTCGCCACGAACGACTACGAGTTGTTCACCGCGCAGATCCTCGCCGCCGCCTCCGATGAGGGGCTCACCGGCGACAACCGGCGCATGCTTCTCCGGCTGCTGGTCTGGCAGTCCGCCGTCGGCCTGCGGCCCGACATCCTCGACCGCGCGGTCGCGCATCCGCTTTTCGCTGACCACAACGCCGACTACCGCCAGTCCGTCACCGCGCTGCAGAAGGCGCTGCGCCTCCTCGCCAGCGACGAGCCCGATCGCCGGAGCGCCGCCTTCGCCGCCCTGCTCGACGCGCCGCTCGACTCGCTCCGCGATATGGTCGCCACCACGGTCCTCCAATCGCTCGCCCTCGACGGCGACGCCGCGAAGGCCGACGCCCTCGTGGCCGGCGCGAGCCAGCTCACCGTCGCGCCCCGCCTCGAAAAATCCCCCGCCGCCATCCGCCTCAGCTGGACGCGCGCCATCCGCCTCTCGCGGGAAATGGCGCCGTTCGTGGCGAAGCTCCGCGAGATGGTCGAGCGCCTCCCGGGCGCGCAGGCCGAATGCACGCCCCGCGCCCGCAATCTCATGCGCCTCTCGGCCAATGTCTCGCTCACGACCGAGGAGCAGGTCGCCCTCGCCGGCGCGTTCCTCCGTCGCTGGGACCGCCCCGCCCTGGACCTCCACAGTGCGCTCGACCTGCCCCGCGCTGCCCTCGCCTCGGCCGGTCGGGACCGTTTCGCCGCGATCCCGCTGCTCGAGGTGCTCGTCTCGACCCCGATAACAGACGGCCTACGCTCCAGCCTGTTGCCCCCGACCACGGCGCTCCTCGATCTCGACGATCCCGAGGTCCGCGCCGCCGCCGAAAAGGCGCTCGCCCCGTTGCTCACCTCGGCCGCGATGAGCGAGCAGCCCGCCTCCGCAAGCGCCGCCGCCATGTTGCGAGCGCGTTCCGCGCTGCGCTCCAGCGACGACCCGCGCCCTGCGGCGCTCTTCGATCCGGTGCAGACGAAGATGATCCCGCCGCAGCTCCTGCCGCTCTTGCAGCTCCACTTCCAGTCCACCCGCGGCCAGTTTCCCCTGCTCACCGCCTCGCTCGATGCCGCGGATCCCACGCTCATCGCGGAATACGGCATGATGGACTTCGTGCAGCCGGTCCTGCAGAACCCCGATCGTGCGACCGAGCGCCAGCTCTACGAGGAAGCGGCTGCTGGCGTGTACGGTCGGAGACTCAACGACGCTTGGCATCAGGTGCAGTCCACCTCCCACTGGGGCGCCGCGCTTCATCCGACCGCCGCGACTCCGGCCGATCGCGCGCGCACGGAGGCGTGGTACGACTACGCGCTGCCGTTCGTGCGCAACGAACTCGAGCGCGCCCGGCTCGGACTCGCCCGCGCGCGCTTCCATCGCGACTGGAGCGCCGTCAAGGGACAGGCCTCCGAACTCCTGCGTCATTGCCCGACGATGTACGACGTGTACCTCGACCGCGCCCAAGCCGAAGAGTCGCTCGGCGAGCGCGTCGCCGCGAAACAGGACTACGACACCTTCCTCAATTACTGCCGCGACAACCCCTACTACCAGGGCGCGCTGAAGGCGCTGCAGGCGCTCGACGCGCAGCACTGACCGGGTGCGCAGACGACCGCCGCGAACTGAGCGTCACCGCCACGCGGCGACAACGTCCCGAGCGGGCCGTCAAGCCGGCCCGCCCAAGGCGGCGTCGAGCCGCCTCCCTCCACAGGCAACCTCTCGCCTTCAGCCTCTCGCCCGCGCCTCGATAAAAGCGCGGACGGCGGCGACGGTTGCGGGGATGCGATGCTTCACGAGCGGCTTTGATTTCAACGCCTCGAGCCGCGGGTGCGTGACCTCGCGGCCGATCGCCTGCGTGATCACATCGGGAAACTTCGCCGGGTGCGCGGTGGAGAGCACCACGGCCGGGCGGTCCGGCGGCAAGTCCTTGAAGCCGCACGCGGTGTGCGGGTCGACGACGTAACCGTATCTCTGGTGCACGGCGCGGATGATCTGCGCGATCTCGGCGTCGCTCGTGCGCGAGGCGGTGATCGAGTCGCGGTTGAAGTTGGCGAACTGGTAGCGGCCGGTCTTCTTGAACTCCGCCATCACGGCGCGCACGCGGACCGGGTCGCGATTCTCCGCGAAGTAGAGGAAACGTTCGAAATTCGAGGACACCTGGATGTCCATCGACGGCGCGTGGCTCGGGTGGACATCGGCCACCGAGTAGTCGCCGGTGGTGAAGAGGCGGTAGAGGATGTCGTTCTGGTTGGTGGCGACGCGGAAGGTCGAGAACGGCACGCCCATCTTCTGCACGAGCCAGCCGGCGAGCACGTTGCCGAAATTGCCCGTGGGCACGATGAACTCCGCACGTTCGCGCGCCTCGGCGGGCAGGCGCAGCCACGCCCAGAGGTAGTACACGCACTGGGCCAGCACGCGGGCAAGGTTGATGGAGTTGACCGCACTCAGCCGGTGGCGGACGCGGAAATCCTGATCCTCGAAGATGGTCTTCAACGCGGCCTGCGCGTCGTCGAACGTGCCGTCGACGGCGAGCGCGAAGACGTTGTCGGCGCCGGTGCAGGCCATCTGGCGTTCCTGAAGCGGCGAGACACGGCCGTCCGGGTACAGGATGAAGATCTTGGAGCGCGCGCGGCCGAGCAGTCCGTGGATGGCGGCGGCACCGGTGTCACCCGAAGTGGCGCCGAGCACGGTGAGCGACTCGTTGCGCGTCACGCACTGGTGCTCGTAGAGGTGGCCGAGAAACTGGAGCGCGAAATCCTTGAACGCGAGGGTCGGCCCGTGGAAGAGCTCGAGCACCCAGGTCTTATCGTCGAGCTGGCGCAGCGGTGCGATCTCAGCGTTGTCGAATTTCGTATACGCAGCGGCCGCCATACGCGCGAGGTCGGCGGCGGGGATGTCGGTCGCGAAGAGCGTGAAGAACTCGCGGAGCAGCTCGGGGTACGAGAGCTGGGCCCAGCCCTGCCATTTGCCGGAGAGGTCCGGCAGCGCTTCAGGCAGGAACAACCCGCCATCGGGCGAGAGGCCGAGGGCGACAGCCTCGGAGAACGATACGGACGGAGTCTGGCCGCGGGTGGAGATGAAGCGCATGGCGGGCGGAAAATGGCTGCGAAAAAGTAGTGAGTAGCGAGTAGCGGGGAGCGAGGAGGAAAACGGTACGGCGTCGGCGAATCGCAAGGGCAAGACCAGGCCCCAAGCGCGACCTGGATGCGAAACAGGCTGAACCGTTGCGCGGTCCGGCTACGACGAGATACCACGGCAGACAAAAACCCGGCCGCCGTAGCGAACCGGGTCTTGGAAAATTTCGTGGGATCGGCCTACTCGCTACCCGCTCCGCACTACTCGCTACTTCCGGGACCGCTCAGGCTTTGTCCAGGCCGAAGGCGGTGTGCACGGCACGCTGGGCGTCGTCCACCTTCGCGGCGTCGACCGTCACCGAAATCTTGATTTCGGAGGTGCTGATCAGGTCGATGTTGATGCCCTGCGCGGCGAGCGCCTGGAAAAGCGACGCGGCGACGCCGGAGTGCGTCTTCATGCCCACGCCAACGATGGAGAGTTTCGCGATGTTCTCGAAGATCTCGACCTTTCCGCCGCCGAGGCCGGCGAGGACTTTCTCGACGGCCGACTTCGCCTTGTGGGTCTCGGTTTTCGGCACGGTGAACGTGAGATTGGCGACGCCGCCGTGGCCCATGTTCTGGACGATCATGTCGACGACGATGGCGTTGTCGGCGAGCGCGCGGAACACCTGCGCGGCCGTGCCCGGCTTGTCGGGAATCTGGCTGACGACGACCTTCGCCTGGTCCTTGTCGACGGCCACGCCGCGGACAACGACATCTTCCATGGATTTGGTTTCTGCCTTCACGATAGTACCGGGGTTGTTGTTGAAGCTGGAACGGACCTCGAAATCGACGCCGTATTTGTGCGCGAATTCGACGGAGCGGGACTGCATGACCTTCGAGCCGGAGCTGGCGAGCTCGAGCATTTCGTCGTAGGAAATCTCCTGGATCTTGCTCGCGGCCGGCACGGCACGCGGGTCGGCGGTGTAGACGCCGTCGACATCGGTGTAGATCTGGCAGATGTCAGCCTTCACGACGTGGGCGACGGCGATCGCGGTGAGGTCGGAACCACCGCGGCCGAGCGTGGTTGTTTCGCCCTGCTCGTTGACGCCTTGGAAACCGGCGACGATGACGACCTTCCCCTGGGCGAGGTCGTCGTTGAGCGGAGACGAGTCGAAGCGCTTGATCTTGGCCTTCGTGTGGAAGTTGTCGCTCACGATGCCCGCCTGCTGGCCGGTGCGGGACACGGCCGGCACGCCGATCGCCTGGAGCGCCATCGCGGTGAGCGCGATCGTCTCCTGCTCGCCGATGGCGAGGAGCATGTCCATCTCGCGCTCGTCGGGATGCGGCGTGATGGCCTTTGCTTTGGCGATGAGTTCGTTGGTCACGCCGGCGCGGGCGGAGACGACGACAACGAGTTCGTTGCCCTGGTCGCGCCATTCCTTGATGCGCAAGGCGACCTTCTTGATGCGCTCAATATCGCCGACGGACGTGCCGCCGTATTTTTGGACAATGCGGGCCATGGATGGAAAAGGTTGGCGAGGTAAGAGGCCGGAATTGGCGCTGGCAAGCACGGGTGTGGCAATCACCACCGTCGCCCGACCGCGCAACCACCGGCCACACCCTACCTCGTCTCGTCCGACTTCTTCTTGGCGAACTTGCTCTCGGTGCCCGCGAGCAGACGCTGGATGTTGGTCCGGTGGCGCACGATGATGAACACCGCGAGCAGGCAGAAGAAGAGCGTCAGGAAGAGCGTCTGGTGCAGCAGCCACGAGGAGAGCGGCAGGCTCGCGGCCAGCAGGATCGAGGCGAGCGACACGTAACGCGTGGTATAGAACACCACCACCCACACCCCCACCCCGAGCAACGCCACCGGCCAGCTAAGCGCGAGCAAACCGCCGAGGCTCGTCGCCACACCCTTTCCGCCGCGGAAGCCGATGAAGCACGAGAACGAGTGGCCGACGATCGCGCCGACCATGCCCGCCACGGCCATGCGCTCGGCGAGCTCGCCGGTCGCGAAACCGACAATCGGCAGCAGCGGCCAGATCGTTGCCACCACGCCTTTCAGAAAATCGAGGAAGAAGACGAGGTTGCCCGCCTTCTTGCCGATCGAGCGTTTCACGTTGGTCGCGCCCGGGTTGCCCGAGCCGACCTTGAAGATGTCCACGCCGTGGGCCCGCGCGACCCAGACACCGAACGGCAGTGAGCCGAGCAGATAACCGGCGACGAGAGCGGTGAGGAGCGGAAGGATCATGGAGTAAACATGGACCGCGGACGTGGCGTGGGCTGGAGCAGTAGGGCCCGCAGCTTGTCTGCGTGCCGCTCATCACGGAGCGGCCGGACGCGAGGTCCGGCCCTACGGCGGAAACGCGCAGCTCAGAACTGCACGAACTTCGCGAGCTTGATGGCCGGGTTGCCCTTGATCTCCTTGCGGGCGGCTTCGCTCGGCTCGTTGTCGACGAGCACGACCATGTAGGCCGTGCCGCCGGGCGTGAGGCGCGAGAGCGACATGTCGGCGATGTTCACGCCGTCCTTGCCGAGCAACGTGCCTACGGTGCCGACCATGCCGGGCTGGTCGACGTTCTCGAGCACGAGCAACTTGCCCTCGGCGGGCACTTCGACCTCGCGGCCGTTGATGCCGACGATGCGCGGCTGCTGCGTCTTGCCGATCAACGTGCCGCGGGTGGAGTGCACCGAGCCGTCGGCGCCGGTGGCTTCGACGACGATGAGGTCGGTGTAGTCGCACTCGCTGTTCGACTTCACGACCTCGACGTTCACGCCGAGGCGCTGGAGCAGCATCGGGGCATTGACGTAGTTGACCTCCTCGCCGCTGATGCGGCGGAGGAAACCGCGCTCGATGGCGCGCGTGACAGCGTTGGAGTCGATCTCGCAGACCTTGCCGAAGTAGGTAAACTTCAGCGACGAGATCTGCGTGGGCGCGACCTGCTGCACGAGCGTGCCGAGCTTCGTGCCGAGATCGAGGTACGGCCCGAGGATCTTCAGCGCGGCGGCGTCGATCGAGGGCATGTTGACGGCGTTGCGGATCACACCGCCGGCAAGCACATCGGCGATCTGCTCGGCGATCTCAATGCCGACCGACTCCTGCGCCTCGGCCGTGGACGCGCCGAGGTGGGGCGTGAGCACGAGGTTCGGGAGCTGGCGGAACGGATGGTCGGCCGGGAGCGGTTCCTCCTCGAACACGTCGAGGCCGGCGGCGGCGACCTTGCCGCTCTTCAACGCCTCGACGAGCGCGGTCTCCTTGATGATGCCGCCGCGGGCGCAGTTGAAGATGCGCACGCCCTTCTTGCACTTCTCGAACGCCGCCTCGTCGATCATGTTGTGCGTATCCTCGGTGAGAGGCATGTGCACGGTGATGTAGTCGGCCTGCTTGAGCAGCTCGTCGAGCGTCACGCCCTCGACCTGCATGGCCTTCGCGCGGCTCGGCGCGAGGTACGGATCATAGGCGAGCACGCGCATGCCGAACGCCTGCGCCCGTTTCGCGACCTCGCCGCCGATGCGGCCGAGGCCGACGACGCCGAGCGTCTTCCGGAAAAGTTCGATGCCGCTGAAGCTCTTGCGGTCCCATTTGCCGGCCTTCATCGACGCGGCGGCCTGCGGCACGGGACGCGCACCGCAGAGCATGTGGGTGAACGTGAGTTCGGCGGTCGCGATCGTGTTGCCCGACGGCGTGTTCATCACGACGACACCACGCGCGGTGGCGGCCTCGACATCGATGTTGTCCACGCCCACGCCCGCGCGGCCGACGACCTTCAGCAACGGCGCCGCGGCGATGACCTCGGCCGTGATCTGCGTCTCGGAGCGGACGGCGATCGCGTGCACATCCTTCACCAGAGACAGGACCTTTTCCGGCGAGGAGCCGTAGGCTTCGATCACTTCGAAACCTGGCTGTTTGCGGAGCAGTTCCACGCCCTTGGGCGAGATCTTGTCGGCGACTAGGATTTTCATGTGTTGGGACAAACGAGGCCCGGAGCGAACCGGTCCACCGGATCGCCGGCAAGGAAAAGGTTCGCCCAGCGCAAACCGGGTCGGCGGCACGCAGCGTGCGCCGCCGTTTGCCCGATCCGCGGCGCCTCGTCATCGGCGTGCGCGTCGGCGCCCGACGCCACGATTGACGCTCGCCCGCGAATCCCCGAAAACCGCGGCGACATGACTTCAGGACAGCCGGCGCCGATCCCCGCCAACATCAAGCCCACCGACCTCCGCGGCATCCTGAAGTACGTGCCGCGTTTCCAAGGACAAATCTTCGTGATCGCGGTCGATGGCGCCGTCGTCGCCGACGACAACTTCGCCAACATCCTCCTCGATGTCGCCGTCCTCAAGAGCCTCGGCATCAAGGTCGTCATCGTCCACGGAATCGGCCGTCAGATCCGCGACCTCTCCGCGCTGCGCGGCATCACGATCACCGACGCCACCGGCGAGGGATTGACCGACTCCGCCACGCTCGATCTCGCGATCCGCGCCTCCTCACGCGTTTCCCACCAGATCCTCGAAGGCCTCACGCAGGCCGGCCTGAAGTGCGCGATCACCAACGCCGTGCGCGCCGTGCCGATGGGCATCATCAAGGGCGCCGATCTGCTGTTCACCGGCCGCGTCGACCGCGTCGACAAGGACTTCCTCCTGCAACTCATCCAACACGGCGCCGTGCCGATCCTGCAACCGATCGGGTTCGACCGCGACGGCCGGACGCTGCGCCTCAACTCCGACCTGCTCGCCCGCGAAATCGCCGAGGCGCTCGGAGCCACCAAGATCGTTTTCCTCGCCCAAGCCCGCGGCCTCGAGATCGACGGCGAAATCCGCCGCGAGCTTCCGGTCGATGTTCTCGCCGACCTGCTGGAGAAAAAACCCGATGCGCTCCCCGAACGTCTCGCCAGCAAGGCACGTCAGGCTGTCGCCGCAATTCTCGCCGGTGTGCCGCGCGTGCACCTCGTCGATGGCGAACTGCCCGACGGGTTGATCAACGAGATCTTCTCGAACATCGGCGTCGGCACGCTCGTCTACGGCAACGACTACCAGCAGATCCGCCGCGCGACGCGCCGTGACGTGCGCGCGATCTACAACCTCCTGCGCAACGCCGTGAAGCGCGAGGAACTCGTCCACCGCACGCAGCAGGCGATCGAGCGCAACATCGACCAGTTCTTCGTCTACGAGATCGACGAGAACCTGGTCGCGACCGTCTCGCTCGCATTCTACCCCGACAAGCCGCAGCTCGCCGAGGTGGGCTCGCTCTACGTCGTCCCCTATTATCATGGACGCGGTCTCGGGAAGAAGATGGTCGCTTTCGCCTGCCGCGAAGCACAGCAGCGCGGCGCCACCGATGTCGTCGCGCTCTCCACGCAGAGCTTCGCCTTTTTCTCCGGCGTGTGCGGTTTCGAAGAGACGACGAAGGAGATCCTGCCGGAAGCGCGCCTGAAGTCGTACGAGGAAAGCGGCCGCAACTCCCGCGTGTTGATCCGCAAGGCCGGTTGAGCCGTCGCTCCGAAAGTCGGGGCGTCGCTCGTCGCCACCCGGAGCAACCGGAGAACCGCGCATACAGGGCGGCCGGACAACTCCTGGCGCGATGCTTTAGGCCCGCGCCGCCGGATGCCGCATTTCCCGACGATTCGCGATAGACGCCTGCGGCCAGAGTGCAGCTCGTCCGCGACCGCGCCGAGGAGCATGCCCGCGGCTCTCCCTTCGGCACCACCCGCCATTCCGCACTCGAAATCTCGCAGATTCTTCCGCAGGAAGAACGCAACTCCCACCCCGCTTACCGCTCCGGCTTCCGTTTCGGCACCACCGGCCCCCAAATACGCAGTAAATATTCCGCGAGATTGAGCAGGCTGCTGCGCGGGACCCCTCCTCGCTCCGCCCAACCGCGAAACGGCTCCGTGTGTTGTCCTCGCTCGCGCACATAGTCCCAAAGCTCGTCAGCCAGAGCTGCCGGTCCGAACGCGCCATGCCGCGCCCGTGACGAGATCTTGTTTTCCCAGTGGCGCAATTCGTCCGGATGTGATTGTAAATAATCGAAGACGGCCTGCTCGAACCGGTTGAGACTCATCGGGAAACCTTCCGCGGGCGGCGCGGTCCAAGGCAATAAAACTTACCGTGAACACCAACACCCCTCCCTCCAACTCCCCACAGAATCCCCAGAAGCCTTCCACGCCTGCCCCCTCCGGCGCCGAACGCCGCGCGAGTTCCAGTCTCGGCTCCGCGCCCGCTTCCGGCCCCTCGATGTGGTCGTCGTTCCTGGTCCAGATTCCCGCGATCCTCATCACCGCCGCCGTCACGATCGGCGTGCTAGTCTGGCTCGGCAACCGCGTGGTTGAGAACATGACCCGCCAAAACGAGCGCCAGATGGCCGAACTCCGCGCCACCACCGAGCAGCGCATCAAGGAGTCGAATGACGCGCTCAAATCCCAGATGGAAGCGACCTACAGCCTCCTCAAGGACTCCGTCGAGAACCACAAAGGCGGCCTGTTCATGACTGACGACGAACTCGCCAAGCTCAACGACGAGAAGGTCGCCGTCCTCGCCAAGGCCCTCGCCGATCAGATCCAGCCCTACGGCATGCCGATCCCGAAGAACCCGCAGGAAGCCGAGGAGCAGCGCAACAAGCAGGTCGACGAAGTCGCCGGCCGCATGGCAGGCAAGATCCAGCCCATTCTCGAGCAGATGTCGAAGGAGACGACCCTCACCAAGGACACCGTCGCCGGATACAGCCAGCGCATCTCCGACCAGATCGCCGTCGTGCTCACCTCCGAGCTCGCGCAGAAGCAGAAGCTCAACAACAACCTCCTCGAGTCGAACTCCATCGCCCAGGAGTCGATGCGAATCTCGCAACAGATCACCGCACTCTATCTCTCGCAGATGAAGAGCGAGTCGCTGCTCGGTCGCATCCTCATGCTCCCCGCGCACGTCGTGCAGGACGTGGGCAAAGGCTCGATCGTGAACAGCAACGAACGCGAAAAGGTCGAAGCCCGCATCGCCGAGGACATGAAGCGTCTCCAGCAACGCCTCGACAACGTGAAGGCCGCCATGCCCGCGCCCGAGACATCCACCTCGACCGCGCCCGCCGGCGGCAGCTGAGCAACTCGCGAAACGTCACTCTCGAGCCCGCGGCCACCACGCCGCGGGCTTTTTGTTTTTTTCGACAATCCAGCCCGAGCGGGCAACGCCTCGCACCGAGGACAGACCGAGGTAGGAACGGCTCCCCGAGCCGTCGCCCCCCCCGGGGGGCGGACCCAGCGGTCCGGCCCTGCCACCGGATCGTCGGTCCAGTGCGCACGCGTCTCCCGCCGCCAACGCCGAGGGTGCCCTGCCGCTGCTCACACCACCGCCCGCCGTCGCCGGTTCTCGAAGCCAAACAGCTCTTTGATTACGCCCCACGCGCGCCGCAGCCCCACCTCCGTGATCGCGTCGATGCCGCAGGCGCGGGCGAAGGCATCCTCGTGGCCCTTGTAGCGCGGCGGCAGCAGGATGATCGTGCGCTCCTCGTCGCCCACGGTCGCCTCGATCGTCGGATAAAAACAACCGCGCCCGACCGCCAGCGGGTGGTCGGGCAGCTCGACCTGTTTCTCCGGCAACACCAGCCACGGCCGGTAGCGGAATCGCAGTTTCCCCGCCTCCGTGCGCGCGAGCCGGCCGTAGGTCCGCAGCGGCGTATTCTTAATTCCATCGCCCGCGAAGACCGCGTTCTCCTTCGCGTCCGGCTCGAAACGGTGCCGCCGTAACGTGAAGAAATCCCAGCAGAACATCGAGCCGTACACCGTCAGCCGGAAAGCCCAGCCCGCGAGAAAGTACGAAGCGACGATCACGACCAGCGAGCAGAGGATGCCGGCCCACGGCGGCATGAAATGCGTGATGCCGAGCAGCCCGAGCACGCTCATCCGGAGGGATTTCAACACCGCGTCCACCGCGCCCCACGGGCTCAGCAGGATCAGCACGTTGATCGCGTGCGCCGTGATCCACACGAGCAGGAAGACAGCGACTGCGAAAGGCGCGAGCAGCACGTTGAGCACCGTCGCGCCGTCGATGAAGCCGAGCTGGATCATCGCCAACCCGCCCGAGCCGACCAACGCGCCCTGCCCTCCGCCACCGCCCGCGAGCACGCTCGAAAGCGTGTCCAACGTGAACGGGATCACCGCGCCCGCGGCGACGATGCCGCTGAGTTTATTCTCGAGCGTCTCCGCCACATCGAGCGGTTTCTTCCAGCCCGGCGGCAGCGAGGCGCCCGCGGCATCCTTGAGCGCCACCGCGCCCACGATCAGCAATCCGGTGATCCAATACTGCGGCGCCGCGTACCACGGGAGCGCCGCCTTCTCCTCGGGCGTGTCCGCCTTCGCCCATCTGTACGCACCGAGCGCGCTCACCCCGAGCATCGGCGAAATCGCGATACCGGTTATCTGCGTCAGCGTGGACGCCAGCTGCGTCCCGATCACCGGCGTCTCCTTCGATTTTGAAACCAGGGGCTTCGTTGCGGCGAGCAACGGCCCGGCGATGAGCACGCAGACCAAGGCCAGGCACGTCCAACGGGTAGTGGGTTTCATCGCCTCCACCTATAAGCGCCGCGCCGCCGTGTGCAAAACCAGCATTGCAACACCGGTTGTTTTCCCCGCCCGGGCCGGAATCCGCTTCCCCACCCGCGCGGCCTCGCCCACACTCCGCCCCGCAAACTTCATGGCTGCGCCTACCTACGTTATCGGTCACCGCAATCCCGACTCCGACTCGATCTGCTCCGCCATCGCCTACGCCGACTACAAAAACCGGCGCGGCGACGCCTCCTGCGTGCCAGCCCGCTGCGGTAACTCCAACGCCCGCATCGACGCCATCCTCGGCCGCTTCGCCCAACCGCTGCCCATTTACCTGAGCGACGTCACCCCGCGCGTGCGCGACATCATGACGTCCAACGTCGTGAAGGTCGGCCCGAAGTCCACCTGCGCCGAGGCCCTTGAGCTCATCGACCAGCACGACATCCGCACGCTGCCCATCGTCGAGGCGGACAACCGGCTCGTCGGCACACTCTCCATCTTCCAGCTCGGCGGCTTCTTCCTGCCGCACATGAAGGAGGTCCGCCAGATGCGCCGCGTGCACGGCTCCCTCGCCGCCATCGCGCGCTCGCTGAAGGCGCGGGTCCTCCACCTACGCGACGCCGACAACGTCGAGGAGCTCTACGTGCGCATCGGCGCCATGGATATCCGCTCCTTCGGACGTTACACCCAGAGCGACAACATTCCCTGGGAGCAGACCATCATCATCGTCGGCGACCGCTGGGACATTCAGCAGAAATCCATCCAGAACGGCGTGCGCCTCCTCGTCATCTCCGGCGGCCTGCCTATCGACGAGGAAGTGGTGAACCTCGCCCGCGAGAAAGGCGTCTCCCTCCTCGTCAGCCCGCTCGACTCCGCCACCACCTCTTGGGTGATCCGCGCCGCCTCCTCCATCGAGGCGCTCGTCGACCGCAAGACCGCCACCTTCGACCCCGACACCCGGCTCACCGAAGCCCGCCGCAAGGTCGCCGCCCTCTCCGGCGCCGCCTATCCGGTTGTCGACGACGACCAGCACCTGCTCGGCATCTTCTCGAAGACCGACCTCATCAAGCCCGTCCAGACCCGCCTCATCCTCGTCGACCATAACGAGCTCACGCAGGCTGTCCCCGGCGCCGCCGAAGTCGAGATCGCTGAGATCATCGACCACCACCGCCTCGGCGCCCCCGCGACGAACCAGCCGATCCGTTTCATCAACGAACCCGTCGGCTCCACCTGCACGATCATCGCCAACCTCTTCCGCCGCGACGGCCTCAAGCCCACCGCCGAGATCGCCGGGTTGCTCATGTCGGGCCTCATCTCCGACACGCTCCACCTCAACAGTCCCACCACCACGGAGCAGGATTACGAGATCCTCGCGTGGCTCGCGCCCGTCGCCGGCATCAAGAGCGCCGCGCTCGCCGACCTCATCTTCAGCTCCGGCTCGATCATCCTCGCACAGCCGCCCGAGAAGGTCATCGCCGCCGACAACAAGATCTACGACGAAGACGGCCTGCGCTTCTCCGTCTCGCAGGTCGAGGAGCTCGGCTTCGGCAATTTCCGCGCCCATGCCGACGCCCTCGCCGAGGCGCTCGACCAGCTCCGCCGCAGCGAGAACCTCTTCTTCTCCTGCCTCTTCGTGACGGACATCAACACGCAGAACTCGCTCCTCCTCGTCAAAGGCGACCACGAGTTCATCTCGCGCATCTCGTACCCGCACGCCGACCGCGAGGACACCTTCGACCTGCCGGGGATCGTCAGTCGCAAGAAACAGCTGATCCCCTACCTGACCAGCGCGCTGCACGGCGCCCGGCACGACGGCTCGCTCCCGGCCAAGGCCTGAGCCGCGGAGCGGAACGCGTGCGCGTTTCGCCACTCTGCGGCGCCGCACTCGAGAGCGGCGAACCGCGGTCCCGCGACCGGCGGCCACTCTCACCGCCCGTCCGGCGAACGTCGCCCGCCGCCGCCCGCCGCCGCTGTTCGCCGCCCGGCGACAGCCCCGCACCGTCCGTCGCCGATACTTTGACACCGAAGCATCGATGCGCACGCTCTCCGACGCATGCCCTCGACCCCCATCGTCCGGATCCGCGAACTCACCCGCGTCTTCCGCCAAGGTGAGATCAACGTCACCGCGCTCGACCGCATCAGCCTCGACATCGCCGAAAGCGAGTTCCTCACGCTGATGGGCCCCTCCGGTTCCGGCAAATCGACGCTGCTGCACATCATCGCCGGCATCGACCGCCCCACCTCCGGCGACTGCATCGTGCAGGAGCACAACATCGCCGCGCTCGACGAGTCCGCCCTCGCCGACTGGCGTAACCAGAATGTCGGTTTCGTCTTCCAGACGTTCAATCTCATCCCCGTTCTCACCGCCTACGAAAACGTCGAGCTGCCCCTCCTGCTCACCCGTCTCGGTGCGCGCGAACGCCGCCGCCTCGTCTCCGCCGCCCTCGAGATGGTCGGCCTCGCCGATCGCGCGAAACACCTCCCCAAGCAGCTCTCCGGCGGACAGGAACAACGCGTCGCCATCGCCCGCGCCCTCGTCACCGATCCCAAGCTCGTCGTCGCCGACGAGCCCACCGGCAACCTCGATTCCCACTCCGCGGCCGATGTGCTCGAGATCCTCCGCACGCTCAGTCGCGAAGCCGGCAAGACCGTGATCATGGTCACGCACGACCCCAAGGCCGCCGCCTACGGCTCGCGCAGCATCCACCTGGAAAAGGGGGAGCTCGTTGCGTGACCTAAGGCGGATTGCCGAATGTTGAACGCAGAACCCAAGCCGCAAGATCCACCGCCGCCCTCCTGATTCTCCGCAGTCCGCCTTCTCCATTCTGCATTCCTCATTCTGCGTTCTGCTTTCTTCATTCTGCGTTCTCCCTTAGGTCCGCCGTCCCATGACCGTCTCCGGCTTCATCATCAAAAACGCCTTCCGCAACAAGCGCCGCGCCGCGCTCTGCGTGCTCAGCGTCGCCGTTTCCCTCTTCCTGCTCGTCTCGCTCCTCGTCGTCCTCAACGAGTTCACGAATCCGCCCGAGGATGTCGGCTCCTCGCTGCGCATCGCGGTCCGAAACAAAGTCTCCCTCGCCACGCCGCTCCCGGTGCGCCAGCGCGCGCAGATCGAGAAGCTCCCCGGCGTCGAGGCGCTCACCGCGCTCACGTTCTTCGGCGGGCTCTATCGCGGCGAGGAGAACACCTATTTCGCGCAGTTCGGCATCGAGGCCGAGACGCTCGAAAAGGTGTTCGGCGAGGCCCGCATGCCCCGCGAGCAGCTCGAGACTTGGATCGCCAACCGCACTTCCTGCATCGTCGGTTCCGATACCGCCAAACGCTACAACGTGAAGCTCGGCGACAAGTTTCCCCTCGTCGGCCAGATCTACCCGGTCGACCTCGATCTCACCGTCGTCGGCATCTACCAGGGCACCACCGACGACCGGAACGTCTTCTTCCACCAGAAGTACCTCGACGAACTCCTCGGCGATCCCGGCACCGTCGGCATGTGGTGGGTGAAGGCTCGCTCCGCCGAGGACGTGCCCGCGGTGATCGACGGCATCAACGCCGCCTTTGCCAACACCTCCGCCGAGGTCCTCGCCGAGACTGAGCGCGCGTTCCAGATGGGCTTCATCGCGATGTGGGCGAACATCAAGGTGCTCATCTCCTCCATCTGCACGGTCGTCGTCTTCGCCCTCGTGCTCGTCTCCGCCAGCACGATGAGCATGGCGATTCGCGAACGGCTCCGCGAACTCTCGATCCTCAAAGCGATCGGCTTTCGCCGGCACGAACTCTTCGCGTTCATCCTCGCCGAAAGCTTCGGCCTCTCCGCCGTCGGTTTCCTCCTCGGCGCCGGCGGTGCGTGGTTGCTGTACGGCTCGATCGACGCCTCCACGCTCACCGGTGGACTCTTCCCGCTGCTCGAAGTCACCCCGCGTATCCTCGGCACAGCCGCCCTCGTCGCGGCCGTCCTCGGCATCGTTTCCAGTCTCGCCCCCGCCCTCTCCGTCGCCCGCCTCAGCGTCGTCGAAGGCCTCAAGACGCTGGACTGAGTCGTGAAACCGCAGATGCACGCAGATGAACGCCGATTCGCCGACCCTATGAACAAAGTCCAAAACGAGAACACGCCTGCCAACGAGCTCACGGAAAAGATCATCGGCTGCGCCTACAAGGTGAGCAATGGACTCGGCTGCGGATTTCTCGAGAAGCCCTACAAAAACGCCCTCGCGCACGAACTGCGGAAATGCGGACTCGCCGTGGCTCAGCAGCACGCCGTCCAGATCTACTACGACGGCATAGTCGTGGGCGACTATGTCGCCGATCTGTTGGTGGAGAACTCGGTCTTGGTTGAGCTGAAGGCCGTTCGCGAGCTCGACGAGGTCCATCGCGTCCAGTGTCTGAACTACCTGAAGGCGACCGGCCTCGCCGTTTGTCTCCTTATCAACTTCGGCAACCCGCGGGTCGACATCCGGCGCATCGTGCAATCCCGTTCCTGATCCGCGTTCATCCGCGTCCATCTGCGGTTCCCTCACTCCGTCCCTCCGTCCGTGTTCCACCTCTTCAAATACCACTACCGCTCGGTGATCATCCGCTGGCGCTCGACCATCGCCACCGTGCTCGGCCTCGCGCTGGTCATCGCCGTTTTCGTGCTCATCCAATCGCTCGCCGTCGGCATCGAGAAATCCAGCGGCAACACCGGCGACCCACGCAACCTCCTCATCACCCGCCAGGGCGCGCTCGCCGAGACCACCAGCGTCGTCACCCGCGAGCAGTTCAACATCATCCGCTACCTCCCCGCCGTCGCGCGCGACACCGCCGGCACGCCGCTCGCCTCGGGCGATGTGCTCGTCATCATCAACCTCCCACGCCGCGACGGCACCGGCAGCGCCAACGTGATGCTCCGCGGCGTCGCGCCCGCCGGCCGCGAACTCCGTCCGCAGGTCGTCCTCGTCGATGGCCGCTGGTTCGAGCCCGGCCGCCGCGAAGTCGTCGCCAGCCGCCGACTCGCCGACCGTTTCGCCAACCTGCACGTCGGCGGCCGCTTCAAGACCGGCGGCGTGGAGCTCACCGTCGTCGGAATCTTCGATGCCCAGCGCAGCGCCTTCGACTCCGAGCTCTGGCTCGACTCCGACGAAGCCCGCAGCGCCTTCGACCGCCCCGACTACTCGAGCATGCTCGTGCGCCAGGCGGACGCCGCCGCGCTCACCCAAATCCAGAAGACGCTCGAAGCCGACCGCCGGCTGAAGATGAAAGTCGTCCGCGAGGTCGATTACTACAAGGAGCAGACGCGCACCTCGCGGCCCATCAAGTGGCTCGGCAACGGTCTCGCGATCGTCATGTCGATCGGCGCGCTCTTCGCCGCGATGAACACCCTCTACGCGAGCGTCGGCGCCCGCACGCGCGAGATCGGCACGTTGCGCGTGCTCGGGTTTCGGCGACGCAGCATCCTGCTCGGCTTCCTCCTCGAGGGCGCGCTGATCTCCGGTTTCGGCGGCGCGCTCGGCTGCGCGATCGCCCATTTCGGGTGGAACGGCTACAGCACCGGCACGCTCGGCTGGGAGACCTTCACCGAAGTCGTCTTCGATTTTCAGATCACCCCCGCTCTCGCCGCCCAAGGCATCCTCTTCGCCGTCGTCGTCGGCTTGATCGGCAGCCTCCTGCCCGCCTTTCGCGCCGCGCGTCTGCCGGTCATCGCCTCCCTGAAATCAGTCTGACGAAACGCGTTCGTCGCCACTGCACCCACTTCCGTCGCCGTGAAACCTGCAAACCTCTCCCAGCTCCGGATCGATCCGGCCCAGAAACGCCGCCCGCGCGGCGCCGTGAAGGCGATCTTCATCAGCGTCGCCATCGCGCTCGTCGCCGCCGGTTACTACGCCTATCCGCGCCCGGATAGAGAGCGCCGTGTCGTCGGCGCGAAACCACACTCCGCCCCGGCAGCGTCCGAAACCAGCGGCGCTGTTCGCTCCGTCCCGCAACCCGAAAACCCGAACCCCCAACCCGAAACGGCGACGAACGCGTCTGCGCTCCTCACCGTTTCCGGCTACATCATCAACCGCGAGCGCATCGAGATCAGCCCGCGTTTCCAGGGTGTCGTCGCCTGGCTCGGCGTGAAGAAGGGCGATCCGGTCGAGAAGGACCAGATCGTCGTCCGCCTCGAGGATGCCGAGCAGCGCGCCAACGTCGCCACCGCCGAGGGCCGTCTCGCCACCGCGCAGGTCGCGGTCGAGCGCGCCGAACTCTCCTACCACCGCATCCACGACCTTTTCGTCGGCAAAGTCGTTTCCGACGATGCCGAGGACGAGGCTCGCCTCGCCGTCGCCGCGGCCAAAGCCGCGCTCCGCGAAGCCGACGGACAGCTCGCCCTCGCCCGCACCTATCTCGAATGGACGGTGATCCGGTCACCGATTTCCGGAGTCGTGCTCGAGAAGCTCGCCGAGCCCGGCGAACTCGTCACCCCGCAGAGCTTCGGCGGCACCCGCGGCCCGAGCACCGCCGTGCTCGCCGTCGCCGACCCGCGCGACCTCCAGGTGGAGCTCGACATCAACGAGACCGACCTCGCGAAGATCGCCCTCGGCGACCGCTGCCGCGTGATCCCCGAAGCCTATCCCGACAAGAGCTACGACGGAGTCGTCGCCGAAATCTCTCCCGAGGCCAACCGCCAGAAAGGCACGCTCCAGATCAAAGTCGGCATCCAGAATCCCGACAAACACCTCACGCCCGAACTCACCGCCAAAGTCGAGTTCCCGCGGAAGTAGTGCGCCACATCTTCAGCGCGTCTTCCGCACCATCCGCAGCATCGACTCGGCCGGGTTCAGCCGCCCCACCTCGCGCAGCGGCACCCAGGCGACATCGTGCGATTCGTCGCTGATCACGAGCGGCTCCGCGGGGTCGGCCTCGATCAAGAAACGTAAATCGAGGTGCCAGTGCTCGGGCAGTTCGCCGCGCGCCGGGATCCGGTGGCGATCCACATCGAACAATGTCTCCCGCACCGGGCGCAACCGCGTGAGCCCGGCCTCCTCGCGCGTCTCGCGCAGCGCCACGCCAAGCAGATCCGCCTCGCCGTCGGCATGGCCGCCGAGCTGGAGCCAGCGGCCGAGTTTGCGGTGATGCGTGAGTACCACGCATTCTCGCGCAGGGTCGACGACCCAAGCCGAGCCGGTGAGATGCCCCTCGCGACAACTGCGCTCGAAACAATCCTCATGCGCTTCGACGAACGCGATCACCTCCGCCGTCATCGCCGCCTCGTTCGCGTCGAGCGACTGCGCCGCATGCGCGCGCAACAACTGGAGCACCGGGGCGCGCTTCATCGGGTTTCGAACCATTTCGTTTCCGCCGCCACCGGGCGTCCTTCCACAAAGTCGAACACTTCATCGACCGTCCGTGCGACGCGGAAGAGCTCGAGGTTGCTTGGTTTGTTGAAACGCTCCGCGATCATGCGGTCGAAGAAGCGCAGCAGGTCGTCGTAGAATCCGTCCTGATTGAGGAAAACGCAGGGCTTGCGCAGCACGTCGAGCTGCCGCAACGCGAGGATCTCCATGATCTCCTCGAGCGTGCCCCAGCCGCCGGGCAGTGTCACGAACGCGTCGGCGCGCGACTCCATCAGCAGCTTCCGTTCGCGCATCGTCACGACTGTCACGAGCTCGTCGGCATCGTCGAAGGCGAGCTCCTTGAGTTTCATGAACTCCGGGATCACGCCGACCACGCGCCCGCCACCGACCTTCACCGTGCGCGCCACCGTTCCCATCAACCCGGTACGGCCGCCGCCGTAGACCAGCCCCCAGCCGCGCGCGACCATCGCCCGCCCGAGTTCCTCCGCCGCCGCATAGTACTTGGGATCGAGGCGGTCGCTTGAGGAGCAGTAGACACAGAGCGTCTTCGGAGTGGGCGGCAGCAGCGGTTCGGTCATCGAGCGGTCATGCCACCAGCCGAGTGCGGCACGCGCAAGCCGCCTTCCTCGCCCATCAAGTTGCGGAGCCGACGGCGTTCATGCGTCCTCCGTGCCGCTTCCCCGCCCTCCTCGGCTCAACTAGCGGAGCATCCGCCGAGTCACCCCTCCAGCTGCACACGAGACGCCGCTGTGGAAACCGATCTCCCGGTTCCGGCTCGTCGCACATCCGACACGGGATCTGGCTCGCGCCTCTTCGTCGTCCACAGCGGCCAACAGGCCCACGCCGCCAGCCACCAAGGAACGAGGTGACGCTGCCCGATGAGCGCCCAGAGCGAGTCGCCGACCTCCCCGATCTGCCCCGCATACATGAGGTCGCGCAGACCAGGATAATCGTGGAAGAAATCGAAATAGACCGCCAACGCAGTCGATACCACGGCCGTCAGGCCGATCGCCGCCATGCCAGCGAGAGCCGCGGAGTTGCGCCGGCGGAAGAGGCGCACCGGGAGGAGGAGCAGCGCAAGCAGGGAGAGCGACAGCACCGTCCCGCGCCACGTGGCCGTCGTCGCCGCATCCACGTGCGCCCAATAGAACTCCGACAACGCGCCAAACAGCCACACGGTCCAGTACGCCCGGTGGCCCGGCGACGCCGTCCAGCTCCGGAGGTATCGAAACCCAAGAGGTGCCAGCGCGAGCAACAGGTAGCCATTCCCCATTGCGAGCCGGAGAACCGATGCGACGCCGATGCTCCATACCCCCCAGCCCGCGACACGTGCCCACCGCGCTCGCCGGGCGCGCAACCATCCGGCCGCCGTCGCCAATCCCCACATGATCGCCGTGAGCACAGCCAGATACCCCAACGCCCCGACCACTCGCATGTCCCGCGGTGGGTTGGGGTCGGGCCACTGGTACCACTCGACCCCATCCCAGACAAAACCCGGGCGCACCCGTACCCGACTCTCGGTGACTTGATTACCGACGCGGTACCAGACGAGCTTGGTGGCGGCCCCTGTGGTCGACACATCTCCGCGGGGCGCCTCGTAGCGCTCCTTGCCGTCAGCCGCCTCGATCTCGAGCGCCGGCTTGTAGTCGTGCGAAGCGCCAAACTCGGCGCGGATGAGCGCCGGAATCCGGCCATCGGCACCCGCCGGCCAGAACGGCGGCACGCCGCTCCAAAGCAGGCGAAAATATGCGGCCCGCTCCGGCCCGCGGATCGCTAGCTGCGGCAAAGCGACCTCCGGGAAGCGGTCGCGATGCCAGTACTCGTTTTCGACGACGTAGTTGAATTGCAGCCTGAAGCCCGGGCGCAGCCCCGGCCGCCCCTTCATGCTCTGCGCTATGGCGAACGATGCCGTGCGCTCCCCGTCCGCTTCGGCCGCCTGCCAGTCGAAACGCGCACCGTCCTGCACAAGCAGGCGGCCTTCGTCCGAATAGATCTGGTACGACAACCGGGCGAGTGGATCCAACCCCTGCGCAGTGGTGTACACTCCGGAGAGCTGCACCGTCTCGGTCGCGTGGTCGAACTCGACACGCCCCTCGACCCAGGCGTCGCCAAGCTTCACGAAGAAAGGCAGCGGCAGCGGCGCCCCATCCGCCGCGGACGTGAGTTCCAACCGCGCCGTCGGCTCCGCCGCGATCGGCGGCATCGCGCGCGCAGAAGAAGCGGCAAGCAGCAGCCCGAGCAGGACTGGCCACAGCTCGCTCATGGCGAGAGGAGGCGTTCGGGATAGCGGAGCGACAACTCGGTGAGCGTCTCCATGTCGACAGTTGGTTGGGTGCGCGTGTAGCGACCACCGGCCGAGCGCACTTCGCCGTGCAGCGCGGCGACGGTGCGCCCGTTATGCCCGAGTCCGTTGCCGGTGAAGGTGAGCGGCACGGACAGACCGAGCTCCTCGAGCACCACCACCGGGACATCCTGCAGCCCGGCGACCGCCTCGATCCGCCGCGGCGCAGCACGGAGCCCATGGATGACGAGCGGCACGGAGTCGCCGAGCGGTTGCGCCGGAGCGCGCTCGAGCTTGCGTTGCAGCAGGGCGGTATTCGCACTGTCGTGATCACCGAAGATGGCGATGATGCAGTCGTCGAGGATTCCGGCCGTTCTCAACGCGGCGAAAAATGCCGCGATGCTCTCGTCCACGTAGCGCAGGGAGAGCACATAGTCGTCCACAAATCCCTTCGCCGGGAGCCCGCGGCGCTCACGCACGTACGTGCAGGGATGGTGGCTCGTGAGCAGGATTAGGTGCGCGAAACTCGGCCGTTCCGCCGCCGCCAAGCGCCGCGCCGCTTGTGCTAGCAACGAGGCATCCGAGACGCCCCAGCCGAGGAAATCGGTGGCGTCGAGGTCCTCGATGAACAACGAGCCGGCGAAACCCAACGCCTTGTGGGCCGCCGCCCGCCGCCAGAACGAACCATTGTAACCATGCATCGACCACGTGTCGTACCCCGCCGAGCTCAGCACCTTCGGCAGCGTCGGCACGCGCTCAAGCGGTTGGCTGACGTACGCCGGCGCACGCCGAAGCGGCACCAAGGAGGTGAGGACGAGCAGCTCCGCGTCGGTCGTCCGACCGCCCGCGGTGTTGTCGAGCGTGTTCGCAAAACACACCTGCTCGCGCGCAAGCCGTTCGAGAAACGGCATCACCGGCCGCCCGCCATACCGCGCGCCAAGCGCCAACCCGTCGACCGACTCCATCTGTATGAAGACCACGTGCTTTCGTCGCGGTGGAATGGTCGGCACCGGCGTTCGGGCCGAGGCCAGACCCTCGAGATAAGCCCGATATGGCGCAGGATCGAGGGAGCCGAGACGCGCGCGCCACCAGAAGCCTCGGGCGAGGTCCACAACGTCAAAACACGCGTAGCCCACGCCGCCGAGTTCCTCGAGGATCTGCGCGTTGAGGAAGCGCAAGTTGAGCCGCACCCATGGCCGCCCGACCAGCAACACCACCGCCCCAGTCAGGCAAACGCTCACCCAGGCGCCAAAGCAAACTCGCCGCACCAGCGAAGCGTTTCTCGCTCCGTTCGGAACTGTGAACGAGGAGCCGCCGTCTTTCGGTCGCGTTTGCACCCGTCAACCCTGCCAGAGCGAGTTTTCGCAAGTCCAGCTCCGGTTTCGCCACAGACAAGCGGCGATAAACTCACGACCCGATTCCCGCGAATGTGATCCCCGAGAAAACTCCCGATTCCGAGATGGTGGGCGATACTGGACTCGAACCAGTGACCCCCTGCGTGTGATGCAGGTGCTCTAACCAACTGAGCTAATCGCCCGTGCGGGAGGCAGGGAAAACGCACATTCCCCCGGCGAAATCCACAAAATTCTTTCACGGCGGGGAGGTTTGCCGCCGCAGTGTTCTCGTGCCCGCAGGAAACTCTAGAAAGCCGCGAGGGATTCCGCTGCGGCCGGTGTAGCTCAGGGCGACGACCCGCTCCGGGCGTCATCAACTCCAACCTCCGTTGCTACCCATGAAAATCGTGCTGATCCCCCTCCTCGCCCTCGGTCTCGCCTCCGCCGCTTTTGCCGGTGAATCGTGCGGCTCGGGCTCCTGCGACAAAACCCAGGCGCCCGCGTGCAAATGCGGCGCCAAAACCGCCGACGAGTGCCACAAGCATTGCGCCGACAAGTGCGACTGCACCAGCCACCACGAATCCGCTCCGAAGCCCCAGACGAAGAAATAAACGTTCGGCCGCTCGGCCCGTCCGCATCGCCGGGCGGGCCTTTTTGCTTCCCGCTGCGACTCCGTTCATTTCCGCGTCACCACCGGTTTGCGACGTTTCGGGAACAACGCGCGACAGATGGGGCAGACCGTGCCGTCGCACCCGCGCGCGGTACAATGCTCGCGCCCGTAGTAGATGATCCGCAGGTGCAGCGGATTCCACTCGGCACGGGGAAACAATGCCTTCAGATCGCGCTCCGTCTGCTCGACACTGCGGCCGTCGGTGAGGCCCCAGCGTTGCGCCAGCCGGTGGATGTGAGTGTCGACGGGAAACGCGGGCTCGCCGAACGCCTGCGCCATCACGACCGACGCCGTCTTGTGCCCCACTCCCGGCAACGCCTCCAGCGCAGCCCAGTCGCGCGGCACCACACCGCCGTGCTCAGCGACGATGATCTCCGACAATCGCCGGATCGCCTTCGCCTTCTGCGGCGAGAGCCCGCACGGACGGATGATGCCCTGTATTTCCCGTTGCGGCACACGCGCCATCGCGTCGGCCTCGGCGGCGCGGGCGAAGAGTCGTGGCGTGACTTCGTTCACCCGCTTGTCCGTGCATTGCGCCGAGAGCACGACCGCCACGAGCAGCGTGTACGCATCGCGATGATCGAGCGGGATCGCTGGCGCCGGATAGAGCTCCGCGAGCATGCGGCTGGCGAGGTCGGCGCGCTGCTGTCGGGTCATTCCACCAGAGAACGCTCCGCCGCGGGCCGGGCAAGCCCGCGGGACGCGCGGGGTCTTCGCCTCATTCCCCGTCTGCGGCGTTGCGGTAGGCGCAGGCAGGCGCACGTTCCCGCCCTCCCGATCGCCATGAACGTCTCCAGCGCAAGCTCCTCTCCCTCTCCGGCGCAAAGCGCGCAGGATCGCGCCGCCCTCGCGCGCGCTCGTCGTGAAACCAACAACGCCGAAGAGCAGCGCGCCACCGAGAAGCTGCGCGACGACGAAAACGCCAAGCGCCGCGCCTCCGAATCCCAAGCACGGGAGACCGCCGCACAGGAGGCGCAGCAACGTCAGGCGGCTCACCGGGCGGATCGCCGCGTCGGCACCGCGCTCGACGTGAAGGCCTGACCGCGCCGCTCAGTGCGTTGGCGCCGCCGCCTGCGCCTGTTCCCATTCCTCGGCGAAACGCTGCGTCAGGCGCGCAAGAGCGGCCTGCACGTTTTCCGCTTTCGCGGTCACGCCCGCCATCTGCTGCGCCCAAGTGACCGCCGGGATCGTCACGAGCGTGCGGTGCGCGCGAGCGGGTTTGAGCTGCTCACGCAGCTGCAGGTCGAGGATGAAGAAGTAGCTAGTTTTCCCGGTGAGGCTCACGTTGGCCGTGATCTCGAGGACCGGCGCCTGCGGCAGGCGCTCGAGCATCGGCGGCGGGATGATCTTCACGCCCGCCGGTTCAAGCACGGCGCGCACACCGGCGATCAAGGCCGACTCGGTCAGCCCGAGCTTGGCGCCATCGGGTGAGAGCCCGCGTACGAGCACGCCGACCTCCGGCAGATTCTGCAGTGCGCTCATCTCCGCGTCCTGCGCGCGAATGAAGCACACGGCGAAAAGGGAGCAGATGAGAGCGAGGAGCGATTTCATGGCGGACGGTGGTTTCAGGTCGACTCGGGCACGAGCCAGTCCAACCGGAAACCCGCTTCGCCATCGAGCGCAAGCAACCGCGCGAGTTGCGCCAGCACCGGCCGCATCGCCCCATCGAACTGCCACGGCGGATTGAGGATCGCGAGACCGCAGCCGCTCAGTCCGAATTCCGCCTCTTCCGACTGTACCCGCAACTCCACGGCGAGCGTGGGCGCGAGGCGTTGCTCGCGCAGCTTCAGGAAGAGCGGCGCCGTCGCCGCGCGCTTGGTGATCGGGTACCAGATGGCGAACACCGCGGCGGGACTGCGCCGGAGGCCCTCCTCGACGGCGCGGGCGACACGCGCCATCTCGTCGGCCGCCTCGAATGGCGGATCGATCAGCACCAAGGCGCGTTTTTCCAGCGGCGGCAACATCGCCCGCGGCGCACCGAAACCGTCGCTGCGATGCACGCGCACCTTCCGCCGGCCGGCGCACTCGCGCTCAAGCGCGTCGGCCTCCTCCGGCTGCAACTCGCAGAGCGCGCACCGGTCGTCCGGCCGCAGCAACGCGAACGCCTGCAACGGCGAACCGGGATAGAAGCGCAGCGTCTCGGCACCGGCACCGCAGGCGCGGTTGTATTCGCGTATCTCGGCCACGTAGTCGGCCACGGGCGGCAGCAGCTCGGCGGCGTTCCAGAGCCGGCCGATGCCGTCCGGCCACTCGGGGGCGCGGGCACCGGTCTCCGCCTGCGCGAGGTCGTAGCGACCGCGGCCGGCGTGTGTATCGACAAATAGGAACGGCTTCGGCTTGCGCTGCATCGCACGGATCAGCTCGCGCAGCAGCACGTGCTTGAGCACGTCGGCGAAGTTGCCCGCGTGGAACGCGTGGCGGTAGTTCATCGCAGCGCGAAACCCGGCGGCACCGGGACCTTCACCACGGTCTTGCGGACAAGCACCGGCCGCGTCTCGGCAAGGCGCAGGCAGGGCATGTGGCCGTCGGGCGGGAAGAAGATCCCGAGCTCGCCCGGCACCAAGCGCAGCCGCGACGCGAAATCCGAATCGGCGTATTTCACGAGGTCCTTCTCCGGCACGTAGTCGGCGGAGATCCGCAGCCGGTCGATCGGGAGCAGTTCGATCGCTTCCTCCCCTTCGACGAGCGCCTGCACGTCGATGTACCGGCGGTGCGACTCGAAGAAGCAGTCGCCGCGAGTGCGCGTGGTGTACGCCGATTCCATCGCGTATGCCCCTTCGCGCAGTTCGTGCCGGTATGCGGCGCCCTCTGCCATCGCGAACAGCCGGGCGTGCTCGGCAGTGCCTTTGGTGAAGCAATGGCGCAGATACTCGAAAGCTTCCGCGAACAGCGGAAGCTCTCGAAATAGTTCGGATAGATCACCGTAGGAACCGAGGACCGCCATGGTGGCTGGACACGTTCCGTCCCGCCCGCATGGGCTCAAGCTTTTTCCAGAAAACGGATCGCGCGGACGGAAACTTTCGCTCGCCGCCGCCGCGTCCGCTCGCCGAGAGTGCGCGTCGCATGAACGTCGAAATCGGTTTCTGGAAACGCACGGAGGACGGCCGCAAGCTGCAGGTGCGGCTGCGCGTTTTCGGCGGCAACATCATCTGGGAATGCCAGCCCGCGCGTTTCCAGCCCTGGGAGCCCTACCTCACCCCCGACGACGACGATTGGGACAAGGTCATCACCGAGGCGAACAAGCGCGAGCCGCGCCGCGTCATCCACGACAAGATCCTTGCGCTCATCCGCCGCCGCGGCCGCCCGGCCGGCTCGGCGGACAGTTGACGCGCCCACTCACGCCGCCCCGCGGCAACGTTCCCACACGAGCAGGAACGACGGCGCGAACTCCTCGGGCCGCTCCGCCACCCAGCGGTCGATCTCGGCCGGCGTGCTCCACACGATCTCGCTGATCTCGTCGGTGTTGGCCTGCACGGGACCGTCGTGCCGGCAACGATAGACCCACACAAACTCCCGCCCGGTCTCCTCACAGGCCTCGATCCGGCAGATGCGCTGCGGCACCGTGCTCACGTGGATGCCGAGCTCCTCGCCCAATTCGCGCACCATCGCCGTGTCGTAGTCCTCGCCGCGATCGACATGCCCCGACGCCGAGGCAGCCCACTGATTCGGATAGAGATCCTTGCGCATCGAACGGCGCTGCAACAGCACGCGCCCGGCGGCATCGCTGACCAGCGCGTGCACCGAGCGGTGCAACAGACCGCGCGCGTGCACCTCGCGCCGCAGCGCGGAGCCGATCACGCGATCGTGTTCGTCGACGACATCAAACCATTCTTCGTGGGCCATGCCGCCAGTTGAGGGTCGCTCCGCCGGCAGGGCAATCCCGCGCACGCCCCGGCTCAGCCGCTGTTCCCCACCCGTTGCCATACAGAACCGGCCGCCCCGGCCGATGAAGGAGACACGCAACGGATGCCCCAGCTGCTACGCCCACCTTTTCCGCTCCGCACCCGCCTGCGCCGCATGTTCGCGTGCGGCGTGTTCGCGGTGGCCACGCTGTTGCAGGCCCAACCTTCGTCGATCCGGGCCGCCGCTCCGGGGCTGAACGAGGCGGGCGTGCCGGCGTTCGCGATCAGCTCACCGGCCGCGCTCGGGTTGAGCGCACCACCGACCGATCTCCAGCCGTTGCCCGACGGCCGCATCCTCGCGCTCGCCGGCCGCGAGCTGGCCATCGGCGACGGTACCCGTTGGGAAGTCTTCCGTCTCGCGGCCAGCGACACGCTCGACGGCTCCACGCAGGTCTCGAGCGATGCCGCGGGCCAGCTCTACGTGGGCATGCCGTCGTGGTTCGCCCGACTCGAGTTCCGCCCCGAAGGTTACCTCCGCCGCGTGCCGGTCGCGCAGACGCCGAACCCGATGATGCTCGCGACAATCGTACAGGATGTGCGCGGCCGATGGTATTGGCACGGCGGCACGGGCGACGTTGTCCGCTGGCGCCCCGGCGAACACCCGACCACCGTCGCCCACATCACCGATTTCGAACGCGCCTTCGAACTCGGCGGCTCCGATTACCTCAGCGATCGCGCCGACGGTTCGTTCTGGCGGGTCACGCCCGATGGTCCCGAGCAGATCATCGCGGCCGAGAGGACGAACGTGAGCTACAGCGTCACGTGCGGACTCGATCTGGGCGAGGGTCGACTCTTTGTCGGCACCAACGGCCACGGGCTCCGGCGCCTTGAAAAGGGCCTCCTGCTGCCCATCGAAAGCGGCGGCGCGCTCGCCGGGCTGAGCCGGATCAACGACCTTTGCGCCACCGTGCCCGGGCTCTACGCCGCGGCGATCGACAACGTCGGCATCGTGTTCTTCGACCGCCAGCTTCGCACGGTCCAGGTGCTCGACCGCTCGCTCGACCACCGGTTGGCGCGCGTGCGGCGGCTCTTCTACAGCCGGCTCGGCGTCGTGTGGGGGTTGCTCAACGACGGCATCGTCCGCGTCGATTTCCCCGCGCGCCTCTCGTACTACGAGCCGTTCGTCTCCACCGGACTCGTCTTCGCCCAACCGTACCGCTTCGACGGCCGTCTCTGGCTCCTCGGCGACGGCCAGGCGCAACGGGGCATCTATAACGACGAAGGCCGCCTGCTGCGTTTCGACATCGACACGCCGCCCGACGAGTTCGTGTGCGCGCTCTCCACCGAGACCGGCGCCCTCCTGGCCGGTGGCCGCCGCGGTCTCTACCGCCGTGGACCGCATGACTGGAAACTCGTGGCCGGGGCCATCGCCGATCCCCATCTCGCCAACGCGCCCGATGCAAGTGGCCGCTGGGCGATCATCGGCGACGACGCCTACGGCTGGCTGCGGGTCGTCGGCGAGGCGTACGAGGTCGTGCGGTTTCCCGCCCCCGAGCTGCGCATGACCTACGGCACGATCCGCGACCGGCACGGCGCCCTCTGGGGCGAACTCGGCACCGGCCGCGTCGCCCGGCTCGAACTCACCGAGGGCGCGCCGCGTCTCGAGATTTTCGGCGCCGAACACGGCGTGGGCGGAAGCTGGGTACAGCTCACGGTACTCGAGGGCGAGATGCACGCCAACGTCTCCGGGCACCTCCTCCGCTTCGATCCAGCGCTCCGGCGCTTCGTGCCCGCGAACGAACTCGCCCGGGCGATTCCCGAGATCCAAGGCGTCGCCGGCCGCCCCGCCTACGATGCCCGCGGCCAGTTCTGGCTGGCGACCGCCAACGCGCCGCTGCTCTTCGCGCGTCAGGGGCCGGTCTTCTGCGCCCGCGACGAGGAGTTTCCCGCCGGCCTCCAGCCGCTCTTCTTCACTCCCGACGATGGCGGCCCCGTCTGGCTGCACCAGCGCCTGAAGCTCGCGCGCTACGATCCCGATGTGCCCGTGCCTCCGCGCGCCGAGGCCAGCGCGCTCATCACCCGCGTGCAGCTCACCAACAGCAACCGCTCGTTCTACACGCCGCGCCGGAGGCTGCCGGAGCTGCCGGCCGACGACAACTCGCTCATCGTGCACTACGTCGCCGTGGGCGCGCCGCCGTCGCGCACCGTCACGTTTCAGGTACGGCTCGCCGGCGCGAGCGACGAATGGGTGTCCACCGGCGTCGCGGGCTCGATGAGTTTCAACCGCCTCGACGAGGGCAACTACATCCTCCAGCTCCGACCGGTGACCGACAACAAGCCCGGGCCGGTCACCTCGTTGGAGTTCACCGTGAGGCCGCACTGGTCGC
The DNA here is from genome assembly GCA_035298965.1 of Opitutaceae bacterium. Classification (GTDB taxonomy): domain Bacteria; phylum Verrucomicrobiota; class Verrucomicrobiia; order Opitutales; family Opitutaceae; genus CAJCBL01. The sequence goes on from DATGXO010000168.1 coordinate 46,023, forward strand.
GCACGCGCACGGCGTATGCCGCGTACGGTGTGGCGGCGTTCGCGTTCGTCGGGCTGATCGCGTGGTACGCCAGCTGGCGCGAACGCGTCGAGAAGGCCCGCCTCGAGATGTTGGTGACACAGCGCACCCGCGAGCTCAACGAGGCCAACCTGCAGCTGGCGAGCAACATCGAGTCCACGCTGCAGCAGGCCGAGGCGCTGCGCGTGAGCGAGGAACGCTACCGCCAGCTCAGCACCGAGCTCGAGCACCGCGTCGCGGAGCGCACCGAGGCGCTCGTCCGCACGAACGAGCAGCTCACCGCCAGCAACCAGGAGCTCGAGTCGTTCTCCTACTCGATCTCGCACGATCTCCGCGCGCCGCTGCGCAACATCAACGGCTTCGTCGACCTCCTGCGCCGCCGCAACCGCGACAGTCTCGATGCGGAGAGCAACCGGTTCTTCCAGATCATCACCGCCGAGACGATCCGGCTCAGCCAGCTCATCGACAGCCTGCTCGCGTTCGCCCGCCTCAATCGCGCCGATTTCAAGGTCGCGCCCGTCGCGCTCAATCCGCTCGCCACCCAGGTCGTCGCGGAACTGCGTCCCGAATACGACCAGCGCCTGCTCGAGTGGAAGATCGGCCCGCTGCCGACCGTGACGGGCGACGCCACCCTGCTCCGGCAGGTGCTCGCCAACTTCCTCTCGAACGCGATCAAGTTCACCCGCCACCGCGCGCCCGGAATAATCGAGATCGGCACGGTGCCGCCCGACCCGTTGCACCCGGGCGAGCACGCCGTGTTCGTGCGCGACAACGGCGCCGGCTTCGACCCGAAGTACTCCGCGAAACTCTTCGGCGTCTTCCAGCGCCTGCACCATGTGCGGGAGTTCGAGGGCACCGGCATCGGACTCGCCAACGCCAAGCGCATCGTCCTGCGCCACGGCGGCCGCGTGTGGGCCGAGGGCAAGCCGGGCGAAGGCGCGACGTTCTATTTCGCGCTCCCGATCCGCCCTGTGCAGACGTGAATCGGGCGCGCGGCGCCCCGCGGTCAATTTCCAGCTGGCTCCCGGTCGCGCGGAGTGGAAACACTCGCCGCTCAACTCCTCCGCCATGGCCAAAATCGAAATCGCCAAAGTCGCCGACATCCTCCGGCAGAACCAGCTCGAACCCGCCGTGATGCGGCGCATCCTCGAGCAGATCAACAAAGTCACCGAGGAAGCCGCGGCCGGCGAGGAGGAGAAGCCGCCGGCCCAGAAGAAACAGTTCGTCATCCTCGTTTCCGATCCGGACGGTCAGATGCCGGAACACGAGCTCGCCGGCTGGGTGTTGCAGATCCCCGAGGAGGCCAGCCCGCTCTCGTTGCAGGAGCGCGTGCACAAGGCCGCCTACGATTTCAACGCGTCGCGCCGCGGCCGGAAACTCCCGGTGGAGACGATGGGCGAAGCGTTCGAGAGCGTTCCTGCGAAGCACTTCAAGGAAGTCGAAGTCGCCGTGAAGACGAAGACTCCCGTGCTCGTCCTGAGCACCGACAACAAGCTCCCGAAAGACGCTCCCGCCGGCACGCGCGCCCGCGATCACTGAGCCGTAACGAAGTCGGTCGAGCGCCGAGTGACGAGTGCCGGACTTCCAGTGAACCGACGTTGGGGCATTCGCATCGTCGAGCGGCTCGGACATCCGGCCCTCGACTCTGGTACTCTCGACACTCGATTGCCTGATCACGGGCGAGCGGAGCGTTTGCCTCGTCTGCCGGGCTCGCGCCTGCCTTCCGCGCGCGACCAAAACGCACAGCCGCTTCACTATCCCACAGCCGCTCGCACGTCGAGGGCCGCCCTCCGGCCGTCGCATTTTCCGCCCGCCTCCGGGCTGGCCAATTAGCTGCTCCCGCCTACCGTCCAACGCTCATGACGGAACCCGAGAGCCATACATCCGCTTCCGCCAACGACCACGCGCCGCTGCCGTGGTACCAGGACTTCGTCGCCCGGTACGTGGCGTTTCCCGCCTATTGCCGCACCACGTCGTTCGACCGCGCGACGAGCGATTTCCAGGCGGAAGTGCGGCGCATCGAAGAACTCTGCGGGCGCTTCTCGCCCGAGGATTTCGTCCGCCGCGTGACCGTCGCGCCGATGAGCGGACTCGAGGACGACGAGCGGCATTGGTCGGCCTCGATGGTCGTCGAACACATGGTGCTCGTGGGCGAGGCGATCGGGCGCACGCTGGTGTTTCTCAGCCGCGGCGAACAACCGCCGATGGCGTTTTCGCGCGAGGCCACCCGCCCCCGTGGCGCGAAAGGCGTGGAGATCCTGCCGCCGCTGCGCGAACTCGGCCACACCTACCCTCACCTCGTGCGTACGGAGCTCGGCCCCGAACGCGCGCTCACGCACCAGCATCCGCTTTTCGGCGAGCTCGATCTGCACCGCTGGCATTGCCTGAGCGTCTCGCACCTGCGCGTGCATCGTCGGCAACTGCACGAAATCCGCCGGCGCATCACCGCCGGGTTGAAAGGCGGCTTGCTTAGTTCGCTCCTGCTCGAGACCACACCCGAGCTGGACCCGCAGGCATAGCGCGGGGCGGGCTCGAGTTACCCGCAACTCCCCGCACGGCCATCAGTCCCAGGAGGTCGGGATTTCATGCCGACTCGCACAGAAGTCGGGCGTGAAGCACGACCTACGGGCCGTGTCGCTCAGCGGAACAACAGCACCGGCACGCGGCACTGGCGCATCATCGCGGTGGTCGTGCTGCCGATAACAAACTGGCGGATCCGGCTGTGGCCGTACGCGCCCATGATGAGGCAGTTGATCCCGCGCGCGGCCACATACGCCGCGATCTCGTCCTCCGGCACGCCATGCAGCATCTGGCAGATCGGCTTGAGTCCGGCGCCGGTGAGCGCCGCCTCCGCCTCGCGCAGCGTGGCGAGCGCCGCCTCCTCGCCCGCGCGCGGCGCGACGATCACGACATGCAGTTCGAGGCCGCGGAAGGTCGGGTTGCCCGCGAGGTATTCGACGGCCTTGCGGCAGCTCTTCCCGCCGTCGTACGCGAGTAGCACGCGCTCGATCTGCTGGTAACTGCGCGAGGTGACGAAACACGGTTGCCGACTGGCGCGCACCACGCGCTCCATCGTCGAGCCGAGGTGTCCGCTGGCGAAGTTGGCGTTTTCGCCGCGTTTGCCGAGCATGACGAGATCGGCGGATTGTTCGTACTCCTGGAAACAATCGACGAGGAAGCCGGTGCGGTGCGTGAAGCGGGTCGGATTGGAAACCTTCGCCTCGGCGAGCTGCCGCTCGGCGTCCTTGAGCACGAGCTTGGCCTTCTCCGTCTCGAGCTCCTGCAGCTTCGAGAGCACCGCCTGGTAGGGTTGCACGCCGAGGCTGCCACTGAGGTCGGCGACCATCGGCACCTCAAACTGCCGAAGGTCGGTCACGTAGAGGACCTCGAACTCACAGGAAACCCGCCCGGCCAACCAAGCCGCATACTGGCAACATACCTGGGAATAGGCCGAGCCATCGGTGCAGAGCAAAACGCGTTTCATGGTGATTCGGGATTGGGGTTGGAGCCGGGAGACGCCGCCGCGTCGGCGGTGGCACCTCGATTCCGGCTTGGAGAAAAGAGCGACGGTCGCGCCCGCCGGGGGCGCGCCGTTTCAAACAACAGTGCCGCTCGGCACGATCGCACCCTTCGACACGACCAGAATGCCGTCGACGATCGCGATGCCGTCGCGCACGTGGCCGTTGGGCTTGCCCACGGGGTTGAGCGTGACGTTGTCGCCGATACGGGCGTTCTTGTCGATGATCGCGGTGCGGATCTGGCAGTTGCGGCCGATGCCGACGTTCGGGATGCCCTTCGCGGCGTTGGCCACGAAGTCGGCCTCCGATTCGTAGAAATCGGCGCCCATCATGATCGTGTCCTCGAGCCTCACGCCCTCGCGCAGCACCGAGCGGATGCCGACCACGCAGCGCTTGATGTAGACATCGGTGATCAGGCTGCCGTCGCCCACGATCGCGTAATCGATCGTGCATTTGTTGATCTTCGAGGCGGGCAGGTAGCGCGCGTGGGTGTAGATCGGGTCGATCTGGGTGAAGAAGTTGAAGGCCGGCAACGGGTGCGCGAGCTGGAGGTTGGCCTCGAAGAACGCCCGCACCGTGCCGATGTCCTCCCAGTAGCCTTCGAAGATGTGGCTGAAGAGGCGCTTCTTCCCAAGCAGCGCGGGGATGACCTCCTTGCCGAAATCCGTCATCGAATTGTCGAGGGCCTCCTGCAGGACCTCGCGCTTAAAGACGTAGATGCCCATCGAGGCGAGGCAGCGTTTCTCGTCGGACTGGGTCTTGAGCAGTTGCTCGATCGCCGGGCCCACCGCGAGACTCTTGATGACCTCCGGATCCTTCGGCTTCTCAACGAACGAATCGATCGAGAGGTCGTCGCGCACGCGCATGAGGCCGAGGCCTTCGACCTGCGAGGCGGGCAACGCGATCGCGGCGATCGTCACATCCGCGCCGGTGCGCACGTGCTGGTCGATCACCTTGGCGAAATCCATCCGGTAGAGCTGGTCGCCGGAGAGGATGAGCACGAGGTCGTGCGGGTAGTTGCGGAAATGGGTGAGGTTGCGCCGCACGGCATCGGCCGTGCCCTGGTACCAGTCGGTGGTCTTTTCGGTCTGCTCGGCCGAGAGGATGTCGACGAAGCCGCCGCCGAAGGGGTCGAAATTGTACGTGTTCTGGACGTGGCGGTGCAGCGAAGCGGTGTTGAACTGCGTGAGCAGGAAGATCCGGTTGATGCCGCTGTTGAGGCAGTTGCTGATCGGGATGTCCACGAGCCGGTACTTGCCGGCCAGCGGCACCGCCGGCTTGCAGCGCTCCTTGGTCAGGGGGTAGAGGCGCGTACCGCGCCCTCCACCCATGATCACCGCCACCACGGAGGATCGTGTCGTCATTTTTCGGGGAAGGGTTTTTTGGGAAAGTGTTTTGGGCAAATGCCTTGCCGAAACGGTAGCTGGGGCCCCAGCATCGTAAAACAAAAACCCGAAATTTATGTGCGGCATCGTCGGCTACGTCGGCAAACAACGTGCGGTTTCCATCATCCTCGAAGGTCTCAAACGCGTGGAATACCGCGGCTATGATTCCGCCGGCTTGGCCGTGCTCGACCATGGCTCGCTGGCCGTCGTGAAGAAGACCGGCCGCGTCGAGAACCTCGTCAAGCTCGCCGCCCCGCGCAAGTTCACCGCCACCACCGGCATCGGCCACACGCGCTGGGCCACGCACGGCGGCGTGACCGACGCCAACGCCCACCCGCACCTCTCCTCCGACGGCAAGTTCGCGCTCATCCACAACGGCGTCATCGAGAACTACGCCGGCATGAAGCGCTTTCTCGCCGGCAAAGGCTACACCTTCTCCTCGGAGACGGACACCGAGGCGCTGGTCAACCTCGTCGCCTATCACTACGCGAAGGAGCCCGCCAACGGCGACCGCAGCCGCTTCCTCGAGAGCGTACGCAAGGCCCTGCTTCACGTCGAAGGCACCTACGGCATCGCCGTGCTTTGCATCGACTGCCCCAACGAAATCGTCGGCGCACGCAAAGGCTCCCCGCTCATCCTCGGCGTCGGCGACGGCGAGCACATCCTCGCCTCCGATGTCTCCGCGCTCGTTTCCCGCACGCAGAACGTCGTGTACCTCAAGGACGGCGAAGTCGTGCACCTCACCGAGAAGGGCTTCAGCCTTTCCACCATCCAGGAGCAGGAAGAG
>DATGXO010000169.1:0-11596 GCA_035298965.1 Opitutaceae bacterium
GGGGACGGACCGGAACGTTCGTGATGACCGGGCCGGGGGAGGGATCCTTGAAGAAGTCGTTGCCCTTGTCGTCGACGAGGATGAACGCCGGGAAGTCCTGCACCTCGATCTTGTAGACGGCTTCCATGCCAAGTTCCGGATACTCGATGAGCTCCATCTTATTGATGTTCTCCTGGGCGAGGAGGGCGGCGGGGCCGCCGATCGAGCCGAGGTAGAAGCCGCCGTGCTTCTTGTAGGCGTCGGTCACCTGCTGGGAGCGGTTGCCCTTCGCGAGCATGATGAGCGAGCCGCCGTTGGATTGGAGGAGGTCGACGTAACTGTCCATGCGGCCGGCGGTGGTGGGGCCGAACGAGCCGGAGGCGTAGCCAGTCGGAGTCTTCGCCGGGCCGGCGTAGTACACCGGGTGGTCCTTGAGGTATTGCGGGAGGCCGAGGCCCTTATCGAGGCGTTCCTTGAACTTCGCGTGGGCGATGTCGCGGGCGACGATGATGGTGCCGGTGAGCGCGAGTTCCGTGGTGATCGGATACTTCGTGAGCTCGGCGAGGATGTCCTTCATCGGGCGGTTGAGGTCGATCTTCACGCCGCGGGGCTTGTAGACGCCGCGGTACTTCTCGGGGATGAAGCGGCCGGGATTCGTTTCCATCTGCTCGACCCAGAGGCCGTCGCGGTCGATGCGCGCCTTGATGTTGCGGTCGGCCGAGCAGGACACGCCGATGCCGACGGGGCAGGAGGCGCCGTGGCGCGGGAGGCGCACCACGCGCACATCGAGGGCGAAGTACTTGCCGCCGAACTGGGCGCCGATGCCGCAGTCCTGGGCGAGCTTGAGGAACTTGGCCTCGAGCTCGAGATCGCGGAAGGCGCGGCCGCCCTTGCTGCCGGAGGTGGGGAGCGCGTCGTAGTATTTCGTGGACGCGAGTTTCACCGTCTTGAGGCAGGTCTCGGCGGAGGTGCCGCCGATGACGATGGCGAGGTGGTAGGGCGGGCAGGCGGCGGTGCCGAGGTACGTCATCTTATCGAGGACGAACTTTTCGAGGCTGGCGGGGTTGAGCAGCGCCTTGGTCTCCTGATACAGGTAGGTCTTGTTGGCGGAGCCGCCGCCCTTGGCGACGAAGAGGAAGTCGTAGTGGTCGCCCTTGCCGGCGTAGATGTCGATCTGGGCGGGGAGGTTGTTCCCGCTGTTGACCTCGTCGTACATCGTGAGCGGGACGGTCTGGGAGTAGCGGAGGTTCTCCTCGGTGTAGGTCTTCCAGATGCCCTTCGAGATGAACTCGGCGTCGTTGGCGCCGGTCCAGACCTGCTGGCCCTTCTTGGCGACGACGGTGGCGGTGCCGGTGTCCTGGCAGAAGGGGAGAACGCCTTTCGCGGCGACATCGGCGTTGCGCAGCATGGCGAGGGCGACGCCGCGGTCGTTGGGCGAGGCCTCGGGGTCGGCGAGGATGGCGGCGACCTGCTCGAGGTGCGCGGGGCGGAGCATGAAGGAGCAGTCCTTCATCGCGGCGTTGGCGAGGATCTCGAGCGCCTCGGGCTTCACGACGAGCATCTCCTTGTCGCCGAACTTTTCGACCTTCACCAGGTCGGGGGCGACGTCGAGCTTGCGGTACTGGGTCGTGTCGGGACCGAGCGGGAACGGTTCGTGGTATTCGAAGGCGGGCGTGCTCATGGTGAAAGAGAGTGAGGAAAAATGGGTTTCGGCGGCGAACGATGAGGGCGGACGGATCGGGGAGTTAAGAGAGGTTTTCGGCGGGAGTGAAGCACGGCGATGGGGTGCGCAGGATTTGCCAAAAGATGCACAACGGCGCGAGTGCGCCCGCGCGGATCTTCGGGGCGACGAGCGGCGTCGCCCGACGGAGAGATTGAGGAAAACCGCCCACGCGACTCTTGCGTCCGGTCCCGGAGACCGTGAAGCTAGCCTCCTCCCCCGCAGGCACTTCCCCGATTCGCATGCAGCTCCCGGACTTCGACTGGATCTTCTTCGACTGCTTCAACACGTTGATCGACGACTTCGATTCAGCGGGCGAGGAGGGCAGTTTGCTGGGCGTGCCGCGTCGGGCGGTGGAGCTCGGGTTCTTCGTCGACGTGGCCGAGTTCCGCGAAGCGTACGCCAAGGTCCGCGCGCAAACGCTGCGGCTCGGGCGGGAGACGATTCTCGCGGATCGGTTGCGGCAGACTTTGCAGGAGTCAGCCACCAAACCGGCGCGAGAGGCATGCATCGTGGCGGCCGAACAATTGTTGCGCGAGTGGGAGGCCGACTATTTCGCCTTACTGCGGCCCGCGCCTGGCGTGGAGGACATGCTCAAGCATTGGTACGCGCGGCGCGCGCTCGGCGTGGTGACGAACTCGCTCGTGCCCGGGATGCCGCAGCGGCAGCTCGAGCGTTTCGGGTTGAGCCGGTATTTCCGGTTCGTGCTCGATAGCGCGACGCATGGTTTCAAGAAACCGAATCCGCTACTGGGCATGGAGGCGCTTTCGATGGCGGGACTCGGGCCCTGCGACGGCAATCGCGTGCTCGCCGTGGGCGACCGGCACGACCTCGATATCGCAGCGGCGGTGGATCTCGGCATGCATGTGCTGCATTTCAATCGCAGGCTTACGCGGCCTGGGGTGGCGCCGACGCCGGACGGCACGCCGGTGATCCACGACTGGAGCGAGTTTCGTTGAGGGTTCGGGCGTCAACGCCACGCGGTAGCGCCGGGGTTGCGGCCGAGTGGGCCACCGCAGCGGAGTTCCAGGCGGGGTTGGCAGCGCAGGCCGATGCCACGCGCGTGCCTGATCTGCAGCGGTTCTTCAAGACCGGCCCGGGCGGCTACGCGGAGGGTGATCGTTTCCGCGGGCTGAGAGTCCCGCAGATCCGCGCGCTCGTGCGGCGCGGCGACGGGCTGCCGCTGCCGGAGATCGCCCAACTCGTCGCTTCGCCGTGGCACGAGGATCGACTCGCCGGACTGCTGCTTGTCGTGCGGCGTTTCGCGCGGACGGCTGAATTGGCGGCGAGGCGGGAGTTGCACGCGTTCTACCTCGCGGCCGCGAAGGCCGGGCGGATCAACAACTGGGATCTGGTCGATGTGACCGCGGAGCATGTGGTCGGCGCGTGGCTGCACGGACGCCCGGAGCGGGCGCGCACGATCGAGCGGCTTGCGCGGTCACCCTCGCTGTGGGAGCGACGCATCGCAGTGTTGGCGACGTTTCACTTCATCCGGCACGGCGAGTTTGCCGACACGCTGCGGGTCGCCGCGATGCTGCGCGACGATCCGCACGACCTCATGCACAAAGCGGTCGGCTGGATGTTGCGCGAAGTCGGGAAACGCGACCGCGCCGCGCTCGACGGTTTTCTCTCGGTGCACGCGGCGCGGATGCCGCGGACGATGTTGCGCTATGCGCTCGAGAAACATCCGGCGGCGGCCCGCGCGTGCTGGATGGCGGCTGGTCGGTAAGCGCCCGATCTCGTGAAAACGAAACCCGCCGGAGCGGGGCTCGCGGCGGGTTCGGAAGTGAGACGGTTGCGGGCGCTCAGTGGCGCATGTGCAGCGGGAGATTCGGGTCTTCCCCGTTGGGGCCGGCGGGTTCCTTCACGTCGACCTTGAACGGAACGGAAATGCGCATGTTCACCGGTTGACCGGACTTGCTGATCGCCGGGCCGAATTTCCAGAGGTTCACGGCCTTCAGGCAGGGCTCGGTGAGCGCGGGATTCGAGGACTTGTCGACGCGGATATCGCGGATCGTGCCCTGCTTGGTGACGACGACGGAGATGATCACTTCGCCTTGGATCGGCGCGAGGTTGTCCGGAATCTCGGGCCGGGCGGTCGCGAGGATCTTCGGCGCGCTCTTCACTTCGGAAGGCTTCGCGATCCGGTCGACGTGGAGCATCTCGGCGTGGAGGCGGAGCGTCTCCTTGTTCGTGATCTCTCCGGTGAGCTTGAGCGGCTCGTGATTGGGGAGCGTAAACTCGAACGTTGCGGCCGTCGGCTGGATTTCGGGGCGGACGAGCGGCGTCACCCCGAGGTATTCGCCGTTCATGCGGACGGCAGCGCCGGAGGGATTGCTGGTGAGCGAGACGCCACCGACGATGAACGCGCTGTTCACGTCGACGACCTGCTTGCCGGCGATCGTGGCGTGTTCCGTGGTGGGGACGAGACCGGAACGGGCGAACTTGATCACGTACTCGCCGGGCGGAAGCTTGTCCACGCTGCCGGGAGTGCGGCCGGTGCGGAGCGGCGGGCCGTCGGCCTTGTCGGCGGGGAAGACCGCGTATTCGGCATCGGCCGGTTCGCTGCGGAGCATGAGCGTGCCGAGGATGCTCTGGAGGTTGACGACTCCGAGATCGAGCGTCTGGGCGCCCTTGATCTCGACGAGCTGAGTGACGGGATCGTAGCCCGGGAGGGTGATCTCGACGCGGCGCATGCCCGGCGTGACGTTGGTGATCGTGGCGGGGGAGAGCTGCGGCGCGCTGCCGTCGATGCTGACCTCGGCGCCCTCGGGGACGGTGTTGATCGTGATGACGCCAGGCGCGCGCTCGAGCGCTTCCTGCGCCTTGCGGCGACGCTCTTCTTCGTTGCGGGCGATGGTGGCCTGCTCCTCGGCGATCTTCTTGAGGCGGGCGATCTCGGCATCGGCCTGCGCCTTGAGCTTGGCGGCGGCTTCCTCCGCTTCCTTCTTGGCCTTCGCGGCGGAGGCGTTGGCCTCTTCGATCCGGCGCTGGTTAGCGATGCGCTCCTGCTCGGCTTTGGCGTTGTTCTGCTGGATGAAGAAGAACGCCCCACCGCCGACGATGACCGCTGCTGCGAGGCCGATGATCAGGCCGATCGGAGCGCCCTTTTTCTTAGTGGGCTGGCCAGCGGCTTCAGTGGCTGCCTTGGTGGCGGCGGCAGCGGCGAGTGGGGATTTGGCCGCGGACTGCGGAGCGGGTGTGGGCGCCTTGGCCGCTGGCTGCGGCGCGGGCTTGGGTGCTTCGGCGGGTTTCGCGGGCTGGGCCGCGGGGGCCGGGGGCTTCACCACGGTCGATTGCTGCGCGGGCTGGGCAGGCTTGGCGGGCTGAGCGGGCTTGGGCGCTTCGGCAGGCTTGGCGGGTTGCGGAGCGGGAGCAGGCGTGGGTGCTTTTGCGGCCGGCTGCGGAGCGGGTTGCGCGGGCTTGGCCGGCTGGGCCGGCTTGGGCGCTTCGGCGGGCTTCGCGGGTTGCGGTGCCGGTGTGGGCGCCTTGGCCGAGGGCTGCGGAGCGGGTTGCGCGGGGCGCGGGACAGGAGTTGGAGTCTTGGGCGCCGGTTTTGGCGCGGGAATGGGCGTGGGGATCGGCGCGGGCTTCGGCGCAACGGCGGGGGCGGCGGCGGGCGCCGCGGGCTTGGGTGCGGGAGCCGGGGCGGGAGCGGGCTTCGCAGGTTGCGCGACGGGCTTGGGCGCGGCGGGTAGGGCGATCTTGAAATTCGCGGCGGTGCTCGGGTGCCAGACGGGCTTCCAGGCGTTGCCGGACTTCGTGTTTACGCCTGCGCGATGGAGCAGGCCGAACGAGGCGGGGGCGAGTTGGCCGGGAAGCAGCTCACCGGCGACCTGCAGGCCGAATTCGCCGAGCGCGGTCTCCGGATCGGGTTGCCAGTTGGTCGTGCCGATCGCGGCGGCGAGGTGGTTGATGAGCCAGTTCTGCGTGCCGGTGAGGCCGGCGCAGGCGAGAGCGGGCTTGTCGCCGCGGGCAGGGAGGGCGGCGAGGGCGGAGGAAAGGGCGGGGGCGAGCGCGCCGGCGACGCGCGGGGCGGCGTCGGTGAAATCGAAGAGGTCGCCGTAGAAGAGGCGGGCGGCGGCGAGCTGGTATTTCAGGTTGAGCTCGGCGCGGATAGTTTCCCACACGTCGGTCAACTTGACCTCGCAGGGGACGACGGCTTCGACGCCGTTAGCGGTGACGAGGAAGAGGTGGGAGCGCTCGAGCCCGAGTTCCCAGAGGGCGACAGCGTTCTGACCGGTGACGCGGAGCAGTCGGCTGACGGCGCCGATGTGATCGAGCACGCCGGGGCCGATCGGGCTGGGCGTGAGTTTGCAGCGCTCGGCGCCGGTGAGGAGTTTGTCGAGACCCTCCTTAGGGGCGACGGCGATCAGCCAGCGGTTGTCGCCGGCGACTTCGACCGGGGCGCCCTTGGCCGCGGAGCAACCGGCGACGACGAGATCGCCCGCGAAGCCGTGCGGCAGGCTGCCGGCGACGGCGCCGAGGGTGGCGTCGGAACCGACGGCGCGTACCTGTTCTTCGGTGACGACGTGCCACGAAGCGGCGGGGACATAGCCGCCCACACCGGCGCTCCATCCGGCGGTCTGCCAATCGGACGCGGCCTCGTTGAGGAGGAGCTCGAGGATGGCCTTGTTGTCGAGCGCGGCATTGCGCGCCATGCCGACCGCCCCGGCATCGACTCGGATCACCTGGAGCGTGCTCGTGGTGAGCTCGACGAGGTGATTTGTGGGTGCGTCGCCTCCGGAGGAGGATGCGGAAGAACTAGGATTCATGGCAGAAGTTTTGGGCGAAAATCCGGGAGGATGGCTGGGGGTGGCCGTACTCTGGCGCAACCACCTTACACAGCGCACGTTTTAAATTCTAGGTCAATGACCTGTTAAAATTTCGTCATGGGCGAGCGGTGTCGTGCCGCGCGTATTCGGTACGGGCGGCGATCGGCGGGCAAGGGAAACGGCTCCGACGGCGCTCAGCTGCGCAGTTTCAGGTCGAGCGCTTTCACGGCTTTGACCGGCCATTTGGAGACAGTGACGCCTTTCGCGCCGCGGCTGGAAATGGCGAGGCCGGAGGCGTCGAACTCGAACTCGCGCACGCGGGCTTTGCTGCGGCCGTCGAGCGCGATCTGGAGTTTGACCGGCATCTCGGCGGGGGAGCGGGCGACATCGAGCCACACGATACGCGAGTTCTCGGGTGCCAACGGGTAAAGCTTGTCGCGGGTGAAGCCGCCGAGCTGGAAACGTTTGAGGTAGGCCTTGCCGCTTTCGCCGTCCTGATAGACGAGCGTGTAGACGGTGGTGTCGCCTTCCTTCGGCACGACGGCGGTGTGGATGATGTCGCGGCCCATGAACACCTTTTCGGCGACACGGGCGACCTTCATCGTGCCGTTGGCCATGATGCAGAGCACGTCGTCGAGGATGCTGCAGTCGGCGATGTAGTCGTGCTGGCGCCAGTTGAGGCCGATGAAGCCTTCCTCGCGGTTCACATAAAGGCGTTGGTTGGCGGAGACGACAGCGTGCGCGCTGATCTGCTCGATCTCGTCGTAGGTGGTGCGGCGCTTGACGCCTTTGCCGTACTTCTCGGCGAGTCGCTCGAACCATGCGATCGCGTAGTCGACGAGGTTCTTGAGGTGCGCCTTGGTCTCCTTGATCTCGGCTTCGATCTTCTTGATCTGCTCGTCGGCTTGGAATCGGTTGTACTTCGAGATGCGTTTGATGCGGATCTCGGTGAGCCGGGTGATGTCGTCGTCGGTGACTTCGCGGCGGAGCTGCTTGAGGAACGGCTTCAACCCCTCGCGGATCTCGGCGAGCACGTTTTCCCAGGTTTCCGATTTCTCGATCCGGCGGTAGATGCGCTCCTCGATGAAGATGCGCTCGAGCGAGTCCCAATGCCACTGCTGCTCGAGCTCGCCGAGTTGGATCTCCAGCTCCTGCTTGAGCAGCGCGACGGTCTTGTCGACCGAGCGGCGGAGGATCTCGGACACGCCCAGGAACACCGGCCGGTCCTGCGTGCCGTGGCCATCGGCGGCCGGGACGGTGTCGATCACGCAGGCGGCGGGGGAGATCGAGACCTGACAGTCGGTGAAGACGTAGAGCTGCTGGATGAGCTGCTCGGCATCGGCGCCCTGCGGGAGGTGGATGAGGATCTCGACCTTCTCGGCGGTGTTGTCGTCGATGTGGCGGATCTTGATCTTGCCCTTGGCGTTGGCGGCGAGGATCGAGTCGATGAGCGACTCGGTCGTCGTGCCGAACGGCAACTCGGTGATGGCGAGCAGGTACTTCGAGCGTGTCTCGATCTTCGCGCGGACCTTCACCTTGCCGCCGCGTTCGCCGTCGTTGTACTCCGCGAAATCGGCGATGCCGCCGGTGGGGAAGTCCGGGAAGATCCGGAAACGTTTCCCCTGGAGGTGGTTCACCGCGGCGCGGCAGAGGTCGTTGAAGTTATGCGGGAGGATCTTGGTCGAGAGGCCGACCGCGATGCCTTCGGTGCCCTCGAGCAGCACGAGCGGGAACTTCGCCGGGAGAGTCACCGGCTCCTTCGTGCGGCCGTCGTAACTGAGCTGCCAGACGGTGGTCTTCGGGTTGAAGAGCACGTCCTTCGCGAACGCGGTGAGGCGGGCCTCGATGTAACGCGCGGCGGCGGCGCCATCGCCGGTGAGCGTGTTGCCGTAATTGCCCTGCGGCTCGACGAGCCAGCGGCGTTGGCCGAGGTTGACGAGCGCGGCTTCGATCGAGGCATCGCCGTGCGGGTGCAGGCGCATGCAGGCGCCGACGACATTGGCGACCTTGTGGAAACGCCCGTCGTCCATCTCCCAAAGCGTGTGGAGGATGCGGCGTTGGACGGGTTTGAGGCCGTCGTCGATGTGCGGCACAGCGCGATCGAGGATGACGTAGCTCGCGTAATCGAGAAACCAGCCCTTGTAGGCCTGCGCGAGCGGCGCGGGATCGTCGGTCGCGCGCACCGCGGTCGGCAGCGTGGGCGCAGCGACCGGAGTGACAGCGGCGGCGGCCGACTCCGGCTCTGCGGCGGGTGCGGTCGGCGTCGACGACGGTGCCGGAGTCGCGGGCGCGGCGGCGGGCGGGTTCACCGGCTGCGCTTGGGCGGCCGCCGCCTCGGCTGCGGCTTTGGCGGCGTTGAAGTCGAACGTCTCCTGGTGGTCGTCGGGATTCTTGCGTTTGGGCATGGCGGGCGGACCGGCGCCGAGGCGCCGCGGAAATGGAAAAAAGGAGCAAGAGCGCCGCGCGCGCCGCGTTCAAGCCCGAGAATCGGACGCCGCGCCGCGGCCCAGCCCGTTTTTGCGCCGCAACTGCCGCGGCTGGCAGCCGAAGTGCGCGCGCATCGTGCGGTTGAACTGCGAGAGCGACTGGAAGCCGCAGGCAAACGCGATCTCGGTGACCGGGACCTCGGTTTCGAGCAGCAGCGCCTTGGCCCGCTCGGCGCGGACCCGGGCCACGTATTCCACGAAACGCATGCCGGTGTTGTGGTGGAAAATCCGGCTGAGGTGCCCCGGGCTCACGCCCAGTCGTCGCGCGAACTCCGGCAACGCCAGTTCCTGCGCGTGCTCGGCGCGCACGAGGCGGCAAACCTGCTCGACCAGCGGCGGCAGTGTCGCCGGCGGGTGCACGATGTGTTGCGTGATCTCCAGCACGAGCCGCTCGGCGGCGGTCTCGACCAGGCGCATCATCGCCGCCACCCGCGTCGCATCGACGACCGGCGTGTCGGCCGAGACCGCCTCGAGCTGCTCCGCCGGGATCGACACGCCGACGCGCGAGAGAAGATGGCGCGCGCGGTTGAGCGCGGCGCGATCCGGCGGCTGGAGACGGCTGTGGCCGAACACGAGATAACCGAAGGTCTGCCCGCCCGTACGCAGCGGCACCGCCGTCTCCTGCAACCCCGCATCGCAGCCTGCCGAGGTCGGTTTCTCGAGCGACTGCTCGAGCAGTTTCTGAAGAAACGCGCCGCAGTGCCGCGCGCCCTCCGGATGCGCGTGCAGGAACCGGCACAGCGTGCATGTCTCCGGGCCGAGCGAGCGGTTGCCGAGCGCGCTCACGAAGTGCACTGGCACGCCGGTCGCCACGGCGAAGTCAGCCAGAAACTGACGCAGCTGCGGCAGGGCGCGGATGCGTTCGCTGAGCGTTTCGCGGATCGTACTGGGCATTTCTTGTGCCGAAGATGCCGTTTTCTGTGCGGAAACGCACGTCATAAAATGCAAAACGCAGGCGCGGACTCTGCGGAGCGGTGCGGCCGTTTTGCGGGTAAGCTCGCGGCAACCTTTGATCGCCATGCCGCCCACTCCCGTCCTCTTCAACAACACCGTCCTGCGCGACGGCCACCAATCGCTCGCCGCCACGCGCATGAGCACCGCCCAGATGCTCCCCGCCGCGCCGCTGCTCGACAGCCTCGGCTTCGGCGGGCTCGAGACTTGGGGCGGCGCGACCATCGACGCCTGCCTGCGTTACCTCGGCGAGAACCCGTTCGACCGGCTGCGCGCGCTCAAGGCCGCCGCGCCGCGCACCCCGCACATCATGCTCCTGCGCGGGCAGAACATCGTGCAGTACGCGAGCTTCCCCGACGATGTCGTCGAGGCATTCGTGCGCTGCGCCGCCGCGGCCGGCTGCGATGTCTTCCGCGTCTTCGATGCGCTCAACGACGCCCGCAACCTCGCCACCGCGATTCGCGCCGTGCGCGCCGCCGGTCGCCAGGCCCGCGGCGAGATCTGCTACACCGCCAGCCCGGTGCACACGCTCGACCGGTTTCTGGCCTTCGGCGAAGAGCTCGCCGCGCTCGGCTGCCACTCGATCGGCATCAAGGACATGTCGGGCATCCTCGCGCCCGCCGTCGCCGCCGAACTGGTACGTGGGCTCAAGGCCCGCACCGGGCTCCCCGTGATCGTGCACAGCCACGACACCGCGGGCTTCGCCGCCGCGGCGTATTATGCCGCCATCGAGGCTGGCGCCGACGCCGTGGAGACCTCGATCCAACCGTTCGCCGACGGCACCGCGCAGCCCGACACCCAGCGCATGCTGGCCCTGTTGGAGAACCATCCGCGTTGCCCGCGCTACGACCGGGACCGGTTGCTCGAGTTGCGCCGCCACTTCGAGAAGGTCTACGCGGAGCTCGGCGCGTTCACCAGCCACGCCAACGAACGCACCGACCCCGACGTGCCCGTGTTCCAGATACCCGGCGGGATGATCTCGAACTTCCGCACCCAGCTGCGCGAGCTCGGCATGGCGCACCGCCTCGACGAGGTGCTCGCCGAGATCCCGCACGTGCGCCGCTGCCTCGGCTGGATCCCGCTCGTCACGCCCACCTCCCAGATCGTCGGCACCCAGGCGATGCTCAACGTGAAGTTCGGCCGCTGGAAAAACTTCGCCCCGGCCGCGATGGACATCGCCCTCGGCAAATACGGCCGCACGCCCGGCCCGATCGACCCCGAGGTGCTCCGCCTCGCCATCGAGCGCACGAAGGAGGAGCCGATGACCGGCCGCGCCGCGGACCGCCTCGCACCGCGTATGGAGACGCTACGCGCCGAACTCCGCGCCAAAGGCCTGCGCGACGACGACGAGACGGCCGTGCTCTACGCGATGTTCCCGCAGCAGGTCGTCGACCTGCTCGCCGGCCGCAAACCCTCCGCTCCCGCACCGGCCGCCGCGCCCGCGACGCCGAAACCCGCCACGCCCGCCAAACGCTTCCGCATCACTCTCGGGGCGCACCGGCGCGACGCCGTCGTCGAGGAGGTCGAGTAACATGCCCGCCACCACAGAGACCGCCCGCCTGCTCGACCGCATCGCTGCGCTCGAGGCCCGACTCGCCGTGCTCGAGGAGCGCGCCGGGATCGAACCGCCGGAGACCGACGAGGGCATCCCGTGGACCGTGATCGTCGCCGCCGTGGCGGCGGTC
>DATGXO010000170.1:0-13494 GCA_035298965.1 Opitutaceae bacterium
GAGGGGCGGGCTTTACGCCCGCCATGCCAGACCGGCTCCAACTGGCGGGCGTGAAGCCCGCCCCACCACCGGAACCGGAATCTCGAAGACACCACTGACGCCGGGTCTCCGCCGCGACATCGCGCTCGGCTTTCTCGGCTGCGGTACCGCCGCGGCGCTCGCCGCGCTCCTGCCGACCACCGCGCGCTTGGAGCCGGTGGCAGCACTCACCGGCCTCGCCCTCGGCTGGCTCACCGTGCGCGTCGCCGGCAACCTCCACCGTCTGCTCGCGGTCGCACCGCTCGGCCTCTGCACCGGCGCCGGAACCGGGCTCGCGTACGCGTTCTGCAACGTGCCAGCCGTGTTTGCGTCATCGCCGGTCGGGCACGCCTGGGTGAGCGCGGCCGCCTGCGCCGTCGGCGCTCTCATCGCGCCATTGCTGGCCAACGATGAACCCGCCGCCCCTCTCCCGGCGCAAACAGGCGCGGGCCGCCGCACGTTCGGGCTGCTGCTCGCCGCATTCGTCGCGCTCGTGTGGCTCGACTCTGCCGCGTTTCTCCTGATCCAGGAACGTCCCGCGCTCCGCGCGCTCACGTGGGCCACTTCCGCCCAGCTCTGGGCCAACGCCGGCGTGCACCTCGCCGCCGCGCTGCTCGCCGGCTGGTTGCTCGACCGCGGGTTGCTCCGGTTCGCGCTCGCCCTCGCGGGCGCCGATCTCGTGATCGCCTCCTTCGCTCTGGCGCACGGCGGTCCCGCCGCGGCACGGCTCCATCTGCTTTATCCGGCGGGCGTGTCGCTCTACTCGACCGCACTCGTCGCCCTGCCGGCGCTCGGCCGCGGCTGGCCGGGCGGACTCCGTACCTCCGCGCGCGCGGCGTGGCTCTACGTAGTGGCTGGCTGGATCGGCTCCGCGCTCGGCATCGGCATGGCGCTCGACCAGCGCACCATCCCCGATGCCTTCCTGCTCGCCGCCGGGATCGCGCTCGCGGCGGTGTTGTTCGCCTCCCGTTTCGTAGGTCGCGCCGCCGCGCCGCTCGCGCTGCTGCTCGCAGTGCCGTTTGCCGCGCCCGACTCGCGCGCCAGCGCAACCGAAGACGCCATCGCCGCCGGCCGCGCGGTGTACATCGCCGAGGGCTGCATCCATTGCCACTCGCAGTTCGTCCGCCCCGGCACGCGCGACGAGTTCTACTGGGGGCCGTCGCGACCGCTCGCGGAAATGCTCCAGGAGGAACCGCCGCTGCCGGGCAACCGTCGCCAAGGTCCGGATCTGCAGAACGTGGGCAACCGCCGCTCGCCCGACTGGAATCGTCTCCATCTCCAGGATCCGCGCGCGCTCGCGCCCGGCTCCATGATGCCCCGCTACGCCCACCTCTTCGCCGCCGGGGATCCTCGCGGCGAGGCGCTCGTCGCCTACCTCGCCTCGCTCGGCGCCGACACCGCAGAGGCGCGCGCGCAGCAGATCGCCGCGTGGACTCCGCCCGCACTCGCCGCCGATCGCGGCCGCGGCGCGCGACTCTTCGCCGCCCTGTGTGCCGCCTGCCACGGCACCGACGCCCGCGGTCGCGGTCCGCTCGCCGCACGTCTCGCGCTTCCGCCCGCCGACCTCGTCGACGGCCCCCGCCCGCGGACCTCGCGCGCCACGCCCGAAGCCACCACCGCCGAGCTCGCCCGCGTGATCCGTTTCGGCGTGCCCGGCACCGCGATGGCCGGACACGAGACGTTGCCCGACGAGGACATCGCCGCGTTGACCGCCTACGTTGCCGCGCTGAAAGTCCCGCGCGCCCCATGAAAGTCCTCATCGTCGAAGACGACCGGAAGGTAGGCTCGTTCATCCTCGGCGGGCTCGGCGAGGCCGCCTACACCACGAAACTCGTCCGCACCTGCGCCGAGGCCCGCGACGCGCTTGCCGACGACACCTTCGACGCCGTCGTGCTCGATCTCGGCCTGCCCGATGGCGACGGCCTCGAGCTCCTCCGCCAGTGGCGCGCCGCCGGTTTCAACGAACCCGTGCTCATCCTCAGCGCCCGCGACGCCGTGGCCGATCGCGTGAAGGGCCTCAACCTCGGCGCCGACGACTATCTCGCGAAACCGTTCAGCTTCGACGAACTCCTCGCGCGCCTGCGTTCGCTGTTGCGGCGCCAGGCCACGGCGAAGACCACCGTGCTCGAGCACCGCGGCGTGCGTGTCGACCTGCTCGCCCGCACAGTCACCAGCGCTGGCAAATCTGTCACGCTCACCAACCGCGAGTTCGCGCTCCTCGAGCTGTTTCTGCAAAACACCGGCCGCGTGCTCACCCGCACGATGATCGCCGAGCGCGTGTGGGAAGCCAGCCACGACCTGCAGACCAACCTCATCGACGTCTACGTGCGCCGGCTGCGCCAGAAGCTCGAGCAACCGGGCGACGACCCGCTCATCCACACCATCCGCGGCACCGGCTACCAGCTCGTCTGACGCCCGCGGCGCATCCGCACCTCTCCTCTTCTGCGCCCGCCGCACCGAAAACGCGCTCCTGTCGCCATGGCCGGAAACCCTCCTCTTCGGGCATGCCCCTCCTCGGCCGCGCAGGACGTTAACGGATCCCGCGCATCGGGAGTTCCGAATCCGCTCTCAACGGCGCAATCCGTGGTTCCTTCGGTTGTCCGTCTGGTCACCGCTCTGCCGTTCCCGAGCACGTCAACTATTGATTGACATGCTATTCTCCCGCCCGCCGCCCCCAACCCGAACATGTTTCGCACCCGCAGTTTCGCCCTTCGACTCGCCCTCGGCTACGCGTTGCTGACGACGCTCACGGTCGCCGTGGTGCTCGTCGCCGGCCGCTTCATCGTCGAGCATCAGGTGCTCCACGGGCTCGATCTGCTCAACGACGCGGAGTTCGTCGAGCTCGTCGATCGCTTCCCCACGCCGCCCGTCGTCCCGCTCGACGAGCGCACTCTCGAAATCCTCCGCGAGCACACGGCAATCGATTCGTCGATGTACCTGTTCCAGGTCCTCGCGCCCGACGGCGCCGTGCTCTTCCGCTCGAGCAACCTCGGTCCCGGCGTACTCCCCCAGCCCGAGGCGCGGCGCACCCATTATTCCACCACAGCGACGCCGGCCGGTCCGATTCGACTGGGCAACTACACCTCCGGCGCCGTGACAATCCAGGTCGCCTCGCCGCTCGAGCAGACGAACGAGATGCTCGCGCAGCAGACGTGGGCGCTGCTCGCCCTCGGCGTCGTCGTGGCGTTGCTGAGCATCGGGCTCGGGTACGCGTTCAGCCGCCTCGTCCTCCGCCCCGTGCGCGCCATCGAGCAGACCGCCGCGCGCATCAGCGCGGAGAATCTCTCCGAACGCATCCCCGTGCCCGACGCGCGCGACGAACTCGCCGAGCTCGCCCGTCTGCTCAACCGCATGTTCGCCCGCCTCGAAGGCGCGTTCACCCAAGTGCGCCGGTTCACCGCCGAAGCCTCGCACGAGTTGAAGACGCCGCTCGCGCTCGCCCGCCTCCACGCCGAGAAGCTCGCCCGCGCGCCGCTCGCCGAAGACCAGGCCCAGCAGCTTCAGGCGCTGCTCGCCGAACTCCAGCGGCTCCAGCAGATCATCGACGACCTGCTGCTCCTCTCCCGCACCGACGCCGGCGAGATGCCGCTCGCCCGCCAGGAGCAGAACACCGCCGCGTTCATCGCCGGTTTCGCCGAGGACGCGCAGGCGCTCGCCGAGGACCGCGGCCTGCGCTTCGCGCTCGCGGCCAACGACACCGGTATCGGTCATTTCGATTCCGCCTGGTTGCGCCGGGTGCTGCTCAACCTGCTCTCCAACGCGCTGAAATTCTCCCCCGCCGGCGGCGCCCTCACGCTTCGCTCGGACCATGCGGCCGGCACGTGGCGCGTCCTGCTCGAGGACGAAGGCCCCGGGGTGCCGCCCGCGGACCTCGCGCGCATCTTCGACCGGTTCGTGCAACTCGGCGGTCGTCCCTCCGGCGGCGGCGAGGGCGCCGGCCTCGGGCTCGCGATCGCCCGCAGCATCGTCGCGCTCCACGGCGGCCGCATCTGGGCGGAAAACCGCACCGATCGTCCCGGCCTGCGCGTCACCCTCGAGCTGCCCGCGAGAGCCTAGGCCGTCACCTGCCACATGCCCCAGCTAACACCACACTCCTGATACGGATGGCGCCCCGATGCGCCGGACAAACGCGACTGTTTCTATTCCGAGATCGCCGAGCCGCCGCGGCACCTGCCGACGCGGGTCGACCTGCGCCGTTGGTGTTCGCCCGTGGAGAGCCAAGGGTCGATCGGCAGCTGCACCGCACAGGCGCTCGTGGGCAACCTCGAGTTCCTCGCCCGCAAAGCCGGTCGCCCCGTGCGCCACCTCAGCCGGCTCTTCGTGTACTACAACGCCCGCGTGCTCGAAGGTACCGCCGCGGCCGACGACGGCGCCATGCTCCGCAACGGCGTGAAGACGCTCCGCAAGCTCGGCGTCTGCCCGGAACGCCTCTGGCCGTACCGCGTCCGGCGTTTCGCCGAACAACCGCCGGCGGATTGCTTCACCGCGGCGGCCGACCATCAGGTGCTTTCGTACCATCGCGTCCGCGGTTTGGCGGAGATGCGGCAATGCCTCGCCGAAGGCTACCCGTTCGTCTTCGGCATGACGACGTACGAGTCGTTCGAAGGTCCGCAGGTGGCGCGCACCGGCCGCTTCGAACTACCGCAGCGCGGCGAGGCGCAGAAAGGCGGCCACTCGGTCTGCGCCGTCGGCTACGACGATCGCACGCGTCGTTTCCTCGTGCGCAATTCCTGGGGCGCGGACTGGGGTCGCGGCGGCTATTTCACGCTCCCGTACGACTACGCCGCCAACCCGCGCCGCGCTTCCGACTTCTGGACCATCCGAGCGCTCGAAGGCGTGTGAGGCGCTCCGCCGCGATCGAGTGTAAGCGCGCTTTCCCCCAGCGCGTCTTGGACCCAGCGCATGGCCGGGTACGGCGCTCTCCAGGAAGCCGCGCCGCATCGCGAATTCAGCCGAGTTCTTGAGGCATTTTCCGGCAGTGGCCCGCGTTCTCCGGTTGCTTCTTCATCGTGAGGAAAGCCACCCACTGAGCGATGGCGATGAGCAGTTGAACCAGCCCAACGGCAAAGATCACAACCGGAAGGTTCGAGATCTCCGCCTCTCCATCTTTTCCGCGCCTGATGAGGCTCACGATGATCCACCCTGAGACGGCAAGCGCGCCCATTCCGGCGAACGAGTTCCAAAGAGCCACGCGGAGGATTCTTCGCCTCTCTTTTTTCGCGGGAAACAATGCCAACGCGGAGGCCGTCGTCGATGGCGTCGTGACTTCGTTCAGAATCAGGCTCATGGGGCTCTGGCTGTTCCCCACCGTGCGATAGCACGCACGGCACATTGTCGGCCGTAGGAAGCGATCGACGAACCCGTATGGCTTACCACATTTCGGGCAGGAGCGTGTTTCCATTGTCTGCGTGGTTCTCCGCCCGCACCGCGAGCCGGGTCGAGCGGGCGAGCGCCGCGGTGGCGTTCAAGCATCGGCCGCTCAGCCGTCTTGGCGGACCGTGTCGGCCACGGTGGCGCGGAACGGCGAGGCGGGCAGGCCGGCGGCGTTGAAGAGGTTGCAGTCGGGCACGTTTGCCCAGCCGTAGCGCACCGCTTTCGGCGTCGCGACCGCGGGCGACGAAACTGCGACCGTCTCGCCGACGATCCGCGCTTCGGCCGGATGGAACACACCATCGGCACCCGCGAGCTCGAAGCCGCGCAGCGCGCCTCCGGGCGCGACGAGTCCGCCGCCGAGGTGCGAGAAACGCACCACGGCCTTGGCACCATCCAAGGTCGCGGCCGTGAACACCGGCCCCGAGTACTCAAGCCTCTCGCCGTAGGCCAACGCTCGCGCGGCGAGCGCGAGCCGCTCGCCCACGGGGCGTTTGTCGGTCGGGTGGATGTCCTTGGCGTCGCCGCAGTCGGTCGTGACGACCATCGCGGTGTTCTTTGTCTCCTGCCAGATCTGCAACTGCGACTCGCGCAGCTCGGGAGTCATTTCCCAAAATGGCGCGATCTGCACGAAGAGAAACGGGAAGTCGCCCTGCCCCCAACCGCGGCGCCAATCAGCGATCATGGCCGGCAGCAACCGGCGGTACTCCTGCGGCCGGCCATTGTTGGCCTCGCCTTGATACCAGAGCGCGCCGCGGATCGCGTACGGCTGGAGCGGGGCGATCAGGCCGTTGAACAACACAGTCGGCACGCCGGAGCCGGTGGCCGGATTCGCGGGCGGAAAACCGGTGTCGTGGAACGACACCGACACCTTGCGCGCCCAGGCTCCGGCGAGCGGCACGGGGGCGCCGGCCGCGGGCCGCAGCACGAGATCCGCGGGCTGTCCCCAGAAACCGCCGCCGCCGCCCGAGTCGAGCACGCGCACAGCGATCACATTGCGGCCGGTCCGCAGGACGCCGGCGGGAACGCGGTAGTGGCGCGGGGTCTGGTAGAAACCGGTGGAACCGATCTCGGTGCCGTTGACCCAGACCGTGTCGACGTCGTCGATCGGCCCGAGCGAGAGCTGCGCCTCGCCGGCGGCCGCAGCGGCCGGGAGCTCGAGCTCCTTGCGAAACCACACGAGGCCGTCGAAGCCCGGCAGATCCTTCGCCTCCCAGAGGCCGGGCTCCTGCGAAGTCGTCCAGCCCTCGGGCTGCACGCGATCGGCGGACCACGGCGCCTCGGCACGGGAACCGGCGTCGTGCACGGCGAACCACTGGTTGAGCGTCTTCTCGTAGAGCGCCGCGCCACGGGCCGGATCGCGCGCGACCTCGGCGAGCAGTGCGAGCGTCGCCTCCTGGCCGGGGAACTGGCGCATCGCCTCGAGGCTCGTCCACGCCTCGGCGGGCGTGCCGCCCCATGCGGAGAAGAGCAAACCGACGGGCACGCCCGCCCGCGCCTGTTGGAGAGCCCGGCCGAAGAAAAAGCCCACCGCGCTGAAATCCGGCGCCGTCTCCGGCGAACAGGGTTTCCACTCGCCCGCCACCTCGGTCAGCGGCACGGGCGAGGTATTCTGCGGCACCTGGAATTGCCGCAACCGCGGCAGGTTCGCGGCGGCGGTGTCGCGTTCCCAGCCGATGATCGGCTGCTGACCGGCGCGCGGGCCGAGCTGGCGCTCCATGTTCGACTGGCCGCTGCAGATCCACACTTCGCCCACGAGCACATCCTGCAGCGTGACGACATTCGTACCGCGGATGGTGAGCGTGTACGGCCCGCCAGCGGGCAGCTCCGGCAGGCGCACGAGCCAGCGGCCGCCCGCCGCGGTCGTCTCGGCGCGACGGCCGGCGATCTCGACGATGACCCGTTCGCCGTCGTCGGCCGTGCCCCACACCGGCACTTCGCGGCCCTGTTGCAGGACGGCGTGATCGCCGAAAAGCGGATTCGGCCGCACGGCGGCGTTGGTGGAGGAGAGGGAGAATGCGGCGCACGCGGCCGCAGGAACCAGAAAGCGCGCGGATAACATGCGGCGATGCAACTCCGCCGCCTTCATCCATGCAAGCCGCGGCAAAACGTCCGCACAACGAAGCTCGCACCATGATCACGTGACCCGCCGTGGCACAAAACGTGCGGTTGCGCGCTCCGCCTATGGCAAACCCACCAAACCCAGCCCCAAACTATACCCGCATCCCCGGAGTGGTCGGCGTCGCCTGCTGCTCTGAAAATTCCGATGCCAGCGAGACCGCAGGAGTCGGCGCGGAAGCACTCGGAGAGATTCTAATGTACCTGCGGCAGACTGCGTCGCTGATCGGCGAAGCCTTCGGTCTCGAGGGCCTTTCCGAGGTGCAGATTCAGAGCAACGGCGCCATCGCCCTGTGCCTGCCACGTGGCGGCGAAACCATCGGCCTGCTGCTCGCGCCCGCGACGCGTCCGGCCGACATCGTCGCCAAGGTGGCCAAAATCCGCGGAGAGATCTGACCATGCAGTTCGACAAATTTGCCCAAAGCGTCCTCGAGCTGCCCGATGTCGAAGGCCTCTGCCTCGTCGAGGCCGCTTCGTCCGCGCTCCTCTACAACCGGATGCCCGGCTTCATCCCGGAGTTCGCATTCGAAACCGCGCTGCGGCGCGTGTGCTCGCTCTACGAAGCAGTCGACGAGAACCTCCAGCCGACCGACGACTACGTGCTCAAGTTCGCCGGCAAAAGCCTGGTCCTCCGCCGCGCGCAAGGCGTGATCCTCGTCGTGTTCGCGACCGATAGCGCACATCTGGTCTCATTGCGGATCGTGACCAACATCGTCCTGAAAAACCTCCACGGCACGCCCGCGATCCTCGCCGAACTCCGGAGCGCCTTGCGCCCCGTCGCCGCCGCGGCCAACCCCATCACGACCCCGGTACCCGCGGAACCCCCGCCCGCGCCAGTCGAACCGCCGACCTCGGCCGCCGGCGATCCAGCGCCCAAGCGACGTCGCGTCTACCGCGGCGTGGTGTTCTCCGCCTGAGGCGAAAAGCCCCGTTTTCGCCCTGCGCCGCCCGCCCCGCATCGCAGTCCGGCCGGACCTGATCTCTGGCAAACGGATGCGGGCCTTCGGTTTGCCCCGAACCGCCGCACTGATCCGCCGCGGTCTCGGCCGGGCGCAAAACGCGGGGCCGTGTTGCTGTCGCCATTTTTCCGTTATCGTAGGCGATCCTACGATGACCGCCCCGATCACGGTCTTCACCGCGGCAAACGAGGCTTACGCGATTCCGCTCTGCGTCTGCCTCCTCGGATTGTTCCGCCGCAGCTCACAGCCGCTCGCCGTGACGGTGTTCGATGGCGGCATCGCCCCCCGCAGCTGGCGACGCATCGAGCAGGCGACAGCGCCTCACCGGCACGGCGGCAGCCTCCGGAGGATCACGCCGGATCTCTCGCGGTTCGCCGGTTTTCCGACACTCCGCTCGAACCACCTCTCCTACGCGCGGCTGTTCGTCGCCGAGAGTTGCTCCGCCCGCGAGGCGCTCTACCTCGATTCCGACCTGCTCGTGCAGGCAGATGTCGCGGCACTCGCTGCGCTGCCGTTGCGCGGCCAAGTGGTCGGTGCGGTGCAGGACCCGACCGTGCTCACGTTCGCTCACGACCGCGTCGCCACGCTCGATCCGGCGATCGCGGCAAACATGCCGTACTTCAACGCTGGCGTGCTCAAGATCGATGTCGCGCGCTGGCGCGCCGAGCAGGTGCAACAGCGCTGTCTCGAGCTGATCGGCCGCAACCCGGCGCAGATCCAATACCATGACCAAAGCGCGCTCAACTTCTGCCTCCGGCGCCGCTGGCTCGCGCTGCCGCAGACGTGGAACACCGCCGCTCTTTACGCGCAGGAAGGGCGGCCCGGCGCATCATTCGATGCCGCCATCGTGCACTATCTAGGCCGGCTCAAGCCCTGGGAATTCGGCCATCACCGCGGGCCCGCCGCGGAGCGGTTTTTCGCCGCGCTCGACACCACGCCGTGGCGCCGCTGGCGCCCGAGCGCGTTTCGGTTCCGGCTCAAGACGCTGAAGTCCAAACTGCGACGGTTGCTCGCGCCCTGATCCGGCGTCGCGGCGGCCCGCCCCACCGCTCCGCGCCGCTCACTTCCCCGCGCGGGCGGGCATCGTCACGCGCATGAACTCGGCGTTGGCCGCCCGCACCACGACCCAGCCGCGCAGGTAGTCGATCGCGATGAACTGGTGCGCCGTCACGATGAGCCAGAAGATGAGCTGGAAACGCAGTTTGGCCGTCTTGTGGCGGAAGTGTTTCTGCGCGAGAAACGCCCCGGGCCAGCCGCCGAGCGCCGCGATGAGGTGGAGCGTCGTCTCGGCCACGCGCCACTGGCCGTGCCGCGCGCGCAGCTTGTCGAGCCAGTACACGAGGTAGCCGATGGTCGACATGCCCGCGGCGCAGCCGGCCACGAGTCGCCAATCGTTGCGGCCGATCAGCTGCCAGCCCGCCCAGCCCGGCGCGGCCAACAACACCGCCACCGCGAGCAGGTGCCAGAGGCGGATGCGGCCGCCGTCGTTGTGGTGTTCGACCTCGAGCGCGCACACGCGGCCCTGCCCGTCCTTGCCAATGCGAAACTCCACGATGTCGCCCACCTCGGGGCGTTTGTGGTGCACGACGAAGCTTTCACGAAAAAGAATGATGCGGTGCCCCTCGAACTGCAGCGCGCCCGTGCCACGCGCCTTGTCCCACTCCACGATGCGCGCGGAGAGCTTGATCGCCGACCCGCGGGTCGGCGCTACGGCCGGGTTGTTGTAGCCGGGGGCGACAGATGCCATGCGCCCAGTAGTTCGACACCCGTCCCGAGGCCGGCAACTCCGGAATTAGGAGCCGGCGGCGAGCTCCAGATACATCGAAAACTCGCCCGCCGCGCCCGCCGTCCACTGCGGCGAGAGCTGCTCGATCTCGACGACTGGCGACTGCGGATCGCCGATGTAAACCTGTGTGAAAAAGCCCGCGTCCGGCGCCGCCACCTCCGCGCCGCGGCATTCGCCGAAGCCGAGCAACAACCGCCGCCCGCGCGTCGTAGCCGCGAGCGTCTGCGGAGGAAACGCCAGTTTGTCGGAGCGGCCGGCAAACTCCACGCGCACCGCGTTGCCGCGCTCCGTCACGCCGGCGGGCAGCGCTAAGCTCGGCTCCATCACCGGCCCGACCGCGCCGCCTACGCGGAAATACCCCCGCGGCCAATCAGCGCTCGGCGCAGCGGTGAGCTCGACGACCGTGTCGCGCGGCGTCTGGAGAATCTGCATGACCTGCACCGCCTCCGTGCCACCTGCCGCCACCGCCACGCGGCACGCGAGCCGGCCTCCGGAAATTTCATAGATCCGGCGGAAACGCGGGAAACCGCGGCCCGCGTCGGGCATCGTGAGCTCAAGCCGCGCGCCTTCCGCGGCGACGTTTGCCGCAGCCGCGCGTTCCCACGCCTCGGGCGGCGGCCACCCCCAGAGCGCCTGCGGCCCGAGCCAAACCCGGTGCCCGCCCCAGCTGAACGGATCGTCGCGCGTTTCCGTTTCGAAGAGGAGATTGCAGCTCGGCTCCTCGGCCGGGCCGAAGTGCACCAGCCGCCCGCGCTCCACCGAGACGACCGCGCGCCAACGCTCCGTCGCGAGCGCGAAGGCGCGTTCGCCGCGCCACGTCGTGGGTTCCCAGTTTGCCGTCTGCGTGGTCGCGCCCCCGACAGCCACGTGCGCCAGACAAGACGAGAGCGCGACGCAGCTGAGGAGAGCGAGTGGGCCGTTCATTTAACGCTAAGCCTAAGGAGAGAATCGGCGGCCAAGACAAGGAAGAGATAGTCGGTCGTGCCGCCACCGAGCACGTACTCGGTCTGTTGCCAGAGGTACGGCCATTCGAGCAGTTCGGGAAAATCGGGCCGGATCAACGCCGTGCCCGACACGCTGCCGCCGGGCAGATGCGAGCGGTCCGCACGGTTGAACCCGTAGCCCTGCGTGACGGAGCGCGCGCCCACGCCAGAGACGAACGACGCGGTGTTCGGCCCCGGGTGGTGACCAAGGATGAAGTTCAGCGCCCGCAACGCGCCCTCGCGTGGGAAGATTTCGGGAAACGCGCGGTGCAGGAAATACTGTTCCACGCCGTAGGCTTGGATCTGCCAGCCCGCGCCCCAGATGTCGGGCTCGTAGGGCACGCCGTACGGCGTCTTCGGCTCGAGCGCGGCCTGATGCGTGCGGTAGTCACGGGCGGCCGCCGTGATCGCGGCGGTGAACTCCGCATCGCCGATCTGCGCGAGCACGCGGCTCACCACCCACGCGACGCGCGGCGCGCGCGGCGGGAGCTTGTCGCCGCGGAGATTCGCGCAGAGTGCGTCGCGTTGCGTGACGAGGTAGTCGGCGTAGCGGCGCTCGCCGGTCGTGAGGAGCAACTCCACCGCGAGCGGCACGCGCATGCTGGGCAATGCCTCCATCCACGGCTCGCGTTGCATCCGGGTCTCGTCGGTGTGCGCCCACACGGCCTCGGCGCCCCGCCGGCACTCGACGGCGAGGGGATCGTTATAGCCGCGCAACACGCGGGCCGCGGCGGCGAGCCCGGCGCCGGTGATAAACTCGTGGAACGGATTCTCCTCGGTGAACACCCAGCGGTCGTCGGCCGAGCCGGTGAGTCCGCTGTCGACCGGCGGCGGCTTCGCGGCGGCGGCCTTCGGATCGAAGACGACGTTGTCCGTCTGCATGCTGAACTCGCCGAGGTGTGTGTACTGCCGCTTCGTCGGCACGATGATGCCGCGGTAGAAACGCCCGAGCGCGCGGTATCCGCCGAGCACCGTGGCGAGGCCGTGTTCGATCTGCTGGAGCGCGTCGGGTTTGCCGTCCGGCCGCTGGATCTCCACGACGCGCCGCTCGGGGTCGATGGTCGTGCCATCGTAGTCGAGCTTGAAATTCTCATACGCGAGAGCGAGGCCGTACACGGTCATGATCTGCGACTCGATGCGGAGGTCGTCGTCGCCGGCATCATGCCAGCCGCCGCGGTTGAGTCCCGGCACCGGTTCGCCGGGCTGGAACTTGCAAAGCGTCGACGGCCCCTGCGCGTAGCCGTCGAAGAGCGTGAAGTCGACCGGCGCCATGCGGGCGTCGTCGAGATGACACGCGCCGTGCCACACGCGATAGCGGTCGTTGATGCGCATGTGGCACATCTGGATCGGCAGGAAATACTCGAGCGTGGGCTGCCACACGCCGCGCGCGTACACGTCGTCGGCGATCCGGAACGCGTGCGTGCGCACATCGCCGTAGCTCACGACGTAGAGCCCCGGCGCGGTGAGTTTCGAGAAATCGAGCCGCAGATAACTCGAGCGCAGGAAACGCCCCCACTCGACTCCCGGCGCCGAGAGCATCGTCTCCAATTTCCCATCCAAGCCGACGCGCGACACGACGACCGGCGGACGGCGCGAATCGCGCGGATCGAGCTCGATCGTCGCCCACTTCTCCTGGGTCGGGTGATAGCCGACCTGCGAAACCTGCACGACCGGCTCCGCCGTCCAGCCCGGGAGCGCGTGCGGCGAGACGAGCCAGTTGATCGCGCCTTGCGTCGCGCCCGCCGCGATCGTCGAGCGCACGACAAACCAGCCGTTGCTGTGCTGCGCGCGGCCGTCGACGAGCTCGAGCGTGCCGCCGTCGTCGTTGCGGATCGTCGTGCGCAACGCGTCGTCCTCCGGCGCGACGGTAAGCGTGCGACCGGTGGCGAGCGCGGCCTGCTGGTACTCGCCCGCGGCATCGAGCACGCCCGGCCCGGCGGGCTGGAGCGGGAACTGGCCGGCGGCGTCTTCCGTGGCGAAGCTCTTGCCGAAGAGCAGGCCGGGAAAGAACTCGAAGTTGAAGCCCACGCGGCCGATCCACTCGGCGGGCAGCGGCGCATCGAGGTCGACGACGATCCGGAACGCCGCGCCCTCGGGCCGGATGCGCACGGTGTAGCCAAACTTAAGATCCGGATACTCGATCGGATTGAAGCCCTTGCGGTCCTTCGACTCGTCCGGGAACGCGCAATGCACGCTCACCTCGCCCGTCGCGCGGTCGACGACGCGTTTCCCCACGACCGGCGTGGGCTGCCACTGGCCC
>DATGXO010000171.1:0-9676 GCA_035298965.1 Opitutaceae bacterium
CTCCGCGTTTTCCAACTGCTCGCGCTGGCGTTGCTTGAGTCCGGGATTGGCAATCGCAGCCGGCGACGGCCCCACGTTTTCGTCAATGCGATGCCGCAATGTTTGCCCGGTAGTTCCACCCACCGCAGCGACGTACGGCACTCCTTCTTGTGTACCGTTGTTATCGCAGAGAATGCCCCAGCTCGGCTTCAGCGCGCTCGAAGATCCGATTGGGATGCCAGCCGGTTGAAATGTCGCAGGGGTGGGCCGTGCGGCCCACCCCTGCGTTCAAGCCGCTGGGAAATCAGCAGGCGATATTGTGGCTAGTCGCGATCTCCGCAGTCCCCGCTGTGACCTTTGGGGACCGTCACTTCGCAACTAGTGGTGTATCGTTTCCCTGGGCCGTCCACGGCATCGCAGACGATGGTGTACACCCGGCCGGAACCGGACTCGCTGCGCTCGGCGCGCAAGCGAACGGTGGCCACATACGCTGCGCCATCCCAGGTAAGCGCGACCGGAACGGGTGAAGTGTAACCATCGGAACCGTTGACGTCGCCCTTCGTATGGCCGTCCTTGGAGCCGTTGTCGGGTTCATTGCTCGCGATGAAGCAGTCCACATCGAGACCGAGCGCAACCGGGTCGATAGACGGGTCGAAGAACCGGGCTTTGATCTTCACCTCGCGCATCTGATGGTTCGCCGGGGCGAGGATGGTACGGTCGGTCTCGACGAGCAGAGGCGGGGCCGTCTCCGGCAGGACCGGATTCAGCGTAACGGCATCGAGCGTCGCCACGTCCGCACCGGTGTTCACAAACAAAATTCCCAGCTTGCCGCCCACCGATTCGGGTGTCGCGGCGATCCGGCCGGAGTAGCTCGACCAGCCGCCGTTGATATCCGACGAGACACTGCCGATCACGTTCGCCGGATTGTCGTAGAACAACGTGGCGGTCCATTGCGACGGGCCCCACCAGATCTTGGCCGCGTACCCGATGTCGAACGAGTCGCCCGCTTTGATGACATACTGGCTTTGGAGAAACGCTCCGCGGCCCGGGAAGAAGAAGGCGGAGAAACTCCCGTTGAAGGTCCCCCACCAGGCATTTCCCGCCTCGACGCCAGCGGAGTCCATGGTGCTGGGATAATTCGTCCAGCCGGGGACATCGTGGGCCGGGTTGTCGAAACCGTCGAACTCGGGCCAGCTGCCCACGCCGGCCTCGAAGTCGGCATTCTCCAGCGCGATGGTGGCCGCTCCGGGAGGGGGCTCCAGCGTGGCCTTGGCTAGGGTGGCGACGGCTTCGGCGCTGAGCGCATGGTTGTAGATGCGGAAGTCGTCGATGGCACCGTTGAACATGGGATCGGGCCACTGGCTCTTGCCGATGTAATTCAAGACGGGATTGAAGTCGGAAGGCTTGATGGTCGTGGTCGTCGAAGCCTTGAGGACGCCATCGACGAACAGTTGCGCGGTCCCGTTTCCGAGTACGACGGCCACGTGGGACCAGGTGTCGACAGGTAGCGAGGGTGCGAGGAGGTCATGGGTTCCCACACCTTCCTTGGTGATTGTGAACTGCATGCTGGTGCCTGACCAGTTGGCGGGGGTCAGGAAGAGGTTTTCGCCCGTGCCGTTGCCAAAGTCGAAGATCCGCTGCCAGTTCTGGCCGCCACGCCAATAGACCCACGTGGCGATGGTGATTTGGTCATAGTTGGCGACTTCCGCCGGGAGACTCACATAGCCCGTTCCGTTGAGCCCGAGGGCGCTGCCCTCGAGACCGCCGGGGACGTAGGCGGCCCCAGACTCCAGCACGCCGTCGTTGTGATTGACGCTTTCGTCCTTCGCATTGAGTTGGAACGCATATTGCGCGACGAGCGATGGGCGACCGGTCGGTATGGCGCTGACCACGTTGGACTTGGTGGAGCGGTTGTACGAACGATCAACAGCCACCACCGCGTAGTAGTAGCGCTTGGCCTGATTGGCCGCTTGGTCCGTGTAGGCCGTGGTCGTCAGTCCCCGGGCGATGGTTTCGAACGGACCGTTGGCGGAGGTCGAGCGCAGGAGGTTATAGGTGCAGTTCGTCTTGTGCCTGATGGGCAACCACTCGATTCGCACCGAGGCTGCATTGGCGGAAGCGTTGATCGCGAGCGGCCTGCCGGGAGGTGTGCGGTCCGCCGGATTCGCGCCGATGGGAATGAGACGCCATTGCTGGCTGGTCTCTTCACTTGCCGGACGCTGAACGATCGTGGCTCCGTCGGTCGCGAGATTGAGGCCGCTCCAGCCGCTGCCGATCCTGAACCAGCCATCTGCGACGTAGTCGAGGAACCAGATTTGGTTGTCCCCTGGGTACGGCCAGTCCGGATTCGTCGCCTGTTCCCATTGCTTGATGGGCGCGCCCTCCGTTAGGGCCCAGCCGTAGATGTCGGGTGCCTTGCCGCTGTGGCCGGCCGCGAACTTGAAATAGCTGTAGTCGCCGCCGCGGGTATTCGGGAGGGGATGGATCTCCCACTGCTGATGGTCGGCTCCGCTGAACGCACTCTGTACGATTGACGCGCCGTTGTCCGTGCTGCCCCCGGCGACCTCCATCACCTGCCCGCTGGCGCGGTTGACGAGGTAATAGCGGCCGTCGATCACGGGCTGCACATCCTCGCCCCAGGTGACATTGACCACGCGCTCGGCGTTATGATGCGCGGGCGTCTGGTAGCCCGGAGCGCCCGTGGTGGCCACGTCGAACGCCCGCAGCGGCCCATGACCATCGTAGAAAACGGGGCGGTCCTTCGAAAAGAAGCGGAACGTTGTGACCTTGGCCTGGCGTTCCGACTCGCCGACAAAAGCCTGCACCTTTCCGCTCGGCGCCCGGTAGACCGAGGCGGCCGTCCAGTTCGGACGGTTTTCCGCGTAGGCGAGCCGCCTGCCGTCGCTGGCTTTGACGAATTCGCCGCGGGCACGCTGGGCCGTGCCCCACCAGATACCGACGTTAAGGCCGTACTGCGCGCCGACCATAGCCTCCATGACGTTGTGGAGTTCGTCGTTCGTGGCGACGTCGCCGTTTGCCCGCACCTTGGTGTAAAAGTCCGCATAGGTGTCGAAACTACCGGCGAGCTGGTGGGTGTTTCCTTCCTCCACAAAGTCCCAGCCATTGAGGGTATCATACCAAGAGGCAGCCTGATCGTTGTTGAGCGTGTTTCCGCCCATGACGCTGATGAAGTCCGGGGCCGAATAACTGAAGGCCGGAAAGGCCCCGCTCCAACGCAGTTGCCAGACGACATCGCCGAATCGGGTGACGTTTCCCTGCCAGGTGCCATTGTCCGGCTCGTTGAACGGGGCCACCGAGAGCACCTTGCGGCCGGCGAGCTGGCACTTCTGCGCAGTTACGGCGATGAGCTCGGCCCATTTGTAAGGATCCACGCCGCCGCCGCCCAGGTACGGGTTGCTGGTCCCATTGTCCGTATCGTTGTTCAGGTAGAGAGCGGTCTGGTCCCCCGTGTAGGTGTCGACGAGAGACATCCGTTGATTGAACTCCGCCAACCCCGTGCCGGTGAGATCGTCGTTGCGACCGTCGCCATCCGTGTCGACGAGGGGCGTGTCGCCGGTGAAGGAGAAACGAACCACATCGGTCCGTTCCTTGCCCGTGAAGTTCACGCCGCGAATGAGGTTTGCGTCCGACAACCAAGCGGTGTCGAAGCCCCAGAGATCGAGTCCCTTGTATACGCCCGGGTCGTCTGTTTTGAACACGACCACATTGTCTTGGCCAATGGCCGGGCCGGCCAGCAGCACTCCCAGTATCATGCCGAATGCTCCACCCGGAATGGTCCGGGGACGCCTGGCGGCGGGAGGAATGTATCCCGTCGTTGATAACGCAGATCCGATCATAGCATTGCTCCTTGTTGTAACCCTTTGGTTTGTTTGGGGCGGGGATGAGTGAAGACGCAGTACGGGCAGCGATGGGAATGTCGCCGCAGGCTGGCTCAGATTCGGAAGCGGCGCGCGATGGGCACGGTGTAGGGGTGCACGCGGAAACAGGGGCATGCCTGCATCGACGCCGTTGTGTGAAGGGTAGCGGGGACTTTGTCGCAGAATAACACACCCCTGAAGGGGCGTCCCTCACCTGATCGAGTGAATCGGCGCGTGCTTCTTTTATCGCGGCAGGCGGCGGCACCTCCGGTGCGGAGGAGGGGAAGCTCAGTTGGCTACGATCCGACCGCGCGACGTTTCGATGGGACCGTACGGATGCGGTGGAATACAGCGTGTATTCAGGTGACTGGGCTGATCGATCACGTCATCGTCGACGGTCCGAAGCCCGATCCGGCCGTCCGCCGGTTCTACTCATTGCGTGAAGCGTGTCTGCGCCGCAGGCGACACCTTCGCTCCCGACACTCGCCGCCGAGTGCTCGTGATGGACTGCCCCCCATTGCGATCGCGGCTCAGAGGTGGGGCGGCCGTGGAACGATGGCACTCTTCGTCGATCGGCGGTGCGATCGCGTGCGGTGAGAGGGGGCGGTGTCCGTCAACAAAACAGCCACACAGCTTGCCGTTTGTGCGGCATCTGTGTGGCTATTTCGCTTCCAGAGGAGAGATGGTGCCCAGAGTGGGGGTCGAACCCACACTCCCTTGCGGGAACAGGATTTTGAGTCCAGCGCGTCTGCCAATTCCGCCATCCGGGCGTCTCGGAGGCGGGAAGAAAAGCTAGCGCACGGGTGAAGTCCACCGGAATTTCCGCACGCGTACGTGCGTGCGACCACGTCTCGTGGAAAGTTGCGGAGAAAGGTCTTGCCTCGGCTCGGGGAGGCCCGTTGCCTTGCGCCCCTTTCCAAGGTCCGGGCCGTAGCGCAGACTGGTAGCGCACTTGCATGGGGTGCAAGGGGTCGTGAGTTCAAATCTCACCGGCCCGACCATTTTCCCTCTGAGACCCCAATTCAGAGGTAACGGAAAGCGGGTTCATCGCCGAGCGGGGCGAAATGCGTTTGCGGCACGGCGCCGAAGTCCGCCTGCTCGAAACGTGAGCGAGACGACAAACCACTCCATCGCGTCGCGTTGGCGTTGGCTCTGGGCGCTGACCCTTGCCGGCGCGATCGTGCTCGCTTCCGGTAACAATCCGGCCGCTCCACCGGTCTCGTTCGTGGGCATCGACAAAGTTGCGCACTTCGGGGTGTTCGGATTGCTCGCGACCCTGGTGTTGCGGATGCCGTCCGTGTGGCGCCGCTTCGGTGGGCGCGGCTGGCTGGCGGTGGCGGCGGTATCGTTGTTCGGTGCGACGGATGAATGGCACCAGAGCTTCACACCGGGCCGCTCGGTGGAGGTTGCCGACTGGATCGCCGACACGACCGGCGCTGCGCTCGCCGTGCTGCTCTACCTGCACTGGCCGAACTACCGCCGGCTGCTCGAGACGCCGGTGCGACTCGGCCGGCGCAAACGGACAACGCAGAGCGCCGCTTCTCCGGCTGCGCCGCCGTGCGAGACGGCGGACTCGAGGCGATGACGAGCGCGTTGCTGCGGATTCACCGCGGCGGCGGTGGTTGCAGCAGTTCGCGAAACTCGGAACGCGCGAGCGAATCGGCGAAGGCCGGCTCGCGCTCGACATCGCCCACGCCGATCACTCCATCGCGCAACAGCACCCGCAACAGTGCCGCGGCTTCGGCGTGGTTGCCGGCGAGCGCGGCGACGCACGCCGTCTGGTACGCGAGCAGGGGCGAGTCGGGCTGAACCGCAGCCGCGAGCTTGGCCCAATGGAGCGCATCGGGCGCGAAACGCCCCTCGGCGAGCGCGACCGCGGTGCGATGGCAGGCTTGGAGCACCGCGCCAACGAGCGCGCCGCGCGCGGCGAATGCGTCATCCGCTGCGCCCCCGACATGCGATTGTTGGCGCCAGCGCGCGAGCGTGGCGGCGGCGGCGCCGGGATCGAGGGCGAACTCAGCCTCGCGCAGCCAGGCTTTGATCAGTTCGTTCTGGCGGCGCTCGAGCCGCCGGGCGGCTCCTCGATCGGGCGTGGCTCGGAGCAGATCGCGGCGTTGCCGGCCGAGCGCGTCAGGATCGAGCCATGGTTCCGCGGCACCGAAAAGCGCGGAGCACGCGAGGTAGGGCTCGGGCGCGGGAAACTCGGCCAACGTGGCCCGCCGTCGCTGGATGAGCCCGATGGCGAAATTCCGATACCTGGCGCGGATTCCGGCGTGCCGATGGCGCGCGTCGAGCCAGGCGAGGGTGGACTCGGTCTGCGATTCGGGCAACCAGTGGTGATCGCCGGGGAAGATCACGAGCTGATGCGCCGTGGCTGAATCGCGGAGATCGCGGTCGATGCGCAACAGCTCTTGGCGGTTGAAATCTTCGGAGCCGGCGAAGCCGAGCAGATCGAAGCCGAGCCGCGGCGGGGTACTCTCGTGGTCCTGGAAGCCGCCGCCGCAGACGACCGCGGCTTTGGCGAAGCCGGCCAGACAAACGCGGGTCGCGACCCGCGCACCGCCGGAAAAGCCGGCGACGTAGACGCGCTCGCGGTCGATCGAGTAGCGCTCGCTCACGTCGCGCAGCAGCGTGGCGACGGCGGCGTCGTTGTCCGAGACCGGCCCGTTACGGGAACTGTGGGAGCCGGCGACGATGTACCCGTGCTTCTCAGCCGCGGCCGCGAAGAGCCGAACCGGAAGCGCGCCGCGGGCCCGCGGGTCGAAGCAGAACAGCACCGGCCAGCGCCGCGCCGGGTCGTAGCTGGTCGGCACGAACACTGCGTAGCTTTGGTGCGCGTCCGCGCGGCAGACGACCTTTTCGACGAAGCCACGCGGGTCGGGCGGCGGTGCCGGTGAATCGGCGGCGCAGACGAACGGGAGAGCGAATAGCGCGAGGGCGAGCAGGCGGCGTGGCATGGCGGGGTAGCTGGCGCCGACAATACCGCCGGAAACCGGAATACTTCAACTGGCCTGACGCGCGGCGTGCGAAAACCCGCACTCGCGCCGCCTGTGGCGCGTCGTCGTCGGCTACTTCACCTCGACGGCGAAATCCTTTACGGCGAACTCGAGCCCGCCGGGCGATGCGGCGATCTCCCAGCCGAACTGCACCTCGTCGAGCAGCACGTCGCCGTGCTGGGCGAACCAGCCTTGCGCCTGAATCCAGTCGAGCACCGCCTTCACGTCGACTTCGCCCGCGAGCAGCTGGCTCGTGCACATGAAGGAGATCACGACGTTGTAGCCGTTCGTCCCCTTGTAGATGTCCCACGTATGGCCGCCGATGGAGACGTTGGCGACCTCGACCGCGGGTTTGCCGGTGGCATCCCACGAACGCGCGATCGGCCCCATCTTCCCCTGCCAGTTGAACCAGAGCATGATCTCGTACGCGTGGTTCTCGCACCAGATGTCGTAGGCGGAGTTGTAGCTCCCGCCGGCGGGCACGGAGACGGCGAACCGGCTCTTCACCGCCTGCAACGCGCTGAGCCTCCGGCCGACGAGCCAGCCCGCGTGCGGGTAGGACTTCACACCCTCGGTGTCGGGGTGGTCGGCGTGCACGCCCCAGTGCGCGGCGGAATCCGCCCACATGCGCTGCGGCCCGGGGCCGGCACCCCAGATGTTGTTGCGCACCACGTAGCCGCCAAACGGATGCTCATCGCGCAAGCCCTCGGCCGTCCAGCGTGCGGCGGCGGATGGGGCGGTGGGCGAGGCGGCGGCGGCCGAGGAGGAGGTGGCCGGCGTGTGTTGGCAGCCGGCCACGAGAGCGAGAAGGGCGGGGAGGAACGGGGCGCGTTTCATCGGGGAAAAACGCCCCGAACGAATCAGCGAACCGGCCGCTTGGCGAGCGCAACGGGGTCCTCGCCGCCGTGCAGCACCCGCAGGCGGTAGCTGTAGGTGGTCGGCCAGGGCGTGAGACGGAACGGCGAATGCGGGAGCGCGCCCCAGGAATCGTCGCCGCCGACGCCGCGCTGATGCAGGTCGAGGTCGAGCGTGACGGTGTCGCGCTCGGGGAGTTGGTAACGGTAGAAATTCTCCTTCTGTGTGGCGCAGAAGAGATCGTCGGTCGTGTAGTGCAGCGCGTTGGCACTGAGAAGCGGGTCGCCGATCGCGAGCAGGCCGACGCCGTTCGCGTCGGTGAGCGCGAGCCAGCGCACGCCCTCCTTGTTGCCGGTCTCCTGCGGCTTGATGTAGTCGAAATACTGATCGCGGACGCGGCCGGAGTAGAGGCCGACGCGGGCGTCCTGCCGGTCCCAGTAGGTTTCCTGCGGACCCTTGCCGAACCAGGCGAGCCGCTCGAAGCCGGCGCGCAACGTGGTCTGCATGCCGAAGCGCGGGAGTTCCGCCACGGCGAGGTACGGATCGGGCTGCCACGAGGCCTCGACGCGGATTTCACCGTCACCGAGGAACGTCCACGCGAGCGCGTAATCGCTGCGCACGGCGGAGAAGCCGCCTCGGACGCTTACGACGATACGGTCGGGCTGCGGCTGCCTGGCCTCGATCCCGGCGAGCGTGAACGTTTCGTGCGCCTTGCGCCAGACGCCTGGGCCGCCGGCGGTCCAAGTGTTCTTCGCTGGGGGATCGTCGGTCATCTTGTTGCCGCGGTCGTTGTCGACCGGGGCGCGCCAGAAATGCGGCCCGAGCGGTTTCTCGAGCAGCTCGGTCTCTCCGGAGCGGAGCGAGACGAGAAGGCCGGTCTTCGCGTCGATGGCGGCCGAGAAGTCCGTGCCAGTGACGACGATGCGTCCGTCGTGTTTGAGGTAGCGCAGGGGCGGCAGCTCCGTCGTCGCGCTCACCGCGGGCGCCGCGAGCGGCAGCTTGAACTGCTCCCACGCGACCTCGTGGCCGGCGGGCGCCCAGGGCGTATCGGCCTTCAGCTTGAAGCTTAGCTCGAGGAAATACTCGGTGGCCGGCGCGGGCGTGATCGGTGTGAAAGGGATGGTGACGGCCTTCGTCTCGCGCGGAGCGAGGGCGAGATCGGCGAGGTTGCCCTGTTGGAGAACGTTGCCATCGGCGACGATGCGCCAATCGGCGGCGAGCCAGTCCTGCGCGGCGCGGAACTCGCCCCAGTTGGCGATCTCGACTTCGCCGCGTGCGAGGTCGCGGGCGCGCAGCTGGAGCGGCTGGTAGGCCTTCTTCACCTCGGCGAGTCCGGGGTGCGGCGTGCGGTCGGCATTGACGAGACCGTTGGCGCAGAAGTTGCCGTCGGAGGGGGTGCCGGCAGGTCCGAAGGTGCCGCCGTACGCGAAGAACGTGCCGAGCTTCGGGTCGAGCGGGAGCGAGCGCGCGTTCTCGAGCTGCTCGATCTTCTTCGAGGCGGGCACGGGTGTGCGCAGGCCCTGGTCGACCCAATCCCAGATGAAGCCGCCCTGAAGGTATTTGGCGCCGTCGTAGATCGGGCGCCAGTAGGCCCAGATGTCGCCGGTGCTGTTGCCCATCGCGTGGGCGTATTCGCATTGGATGAACGGCTTGGTGCGCGGCAGCGCGGCGTAGTTGCGAACCGTTTCCGGCGAGGCGTACATCGGGCAGACGATGTCGGTCGCGGAGAAGCTGCGATCGCCTTCGTACTGCACGGTGCGGGTGGTGTCGTGCGCCTTGAGCCAGGCGTAGGTGGCGCGGAAGTTGTCGCCGAAGCCGGCTTCGTTGCCGAGCGACCAGCCGATGATGCAGGCGTGGTTCTTGTCGCGCTCGAACATGCGGATCGTGCGGTCGAGGTGCGCGGGTCCCCAAGAGGGTTTGTGGGCGAGGGTGGCGTTCTCGGCGTAACCGATGCCGTGCGACTCGATG
>DATGXO010000172.1:0-10826 GCA_035298965.1 Opitutaceae bacterium
GGCCTGCTCTGCTTCGGCGTGGGCGTCTTCGTCGTCGCGGCGCTCGCGCTCGCGAGTTTCACCGCCGCGTACGAACAGGCGTTCGCTCCCGCACGGACGCGCGAACGCCCAGAGCTCGAGTGAAGCGAGGAGCGTCTCGCCGCGCCCATGTGCACCCGTTTCCTACTGCTGCGAAACGCCAAGGCGCTGGCGGCGGAGCTGGGCTTGGTCGACGCCCCCGAAACCGCTCCGCGCTACAACGCCGCGCCGCGTCAGCTCCTGCCGATCGTTCGGCGCGGGTCGGCGAAACCCGCGCGCCGCGAGGCGGTGTTGGCGCGGTGGGGTTTCAAGCCCGAGCGCACTGGTGACGCCGCCGCGAGCCGGGCGCCGCTGATCAACGCGCGAGCCGAGACCGCCGCGGAGAAGCCGACTTTCCGCGAGTCGTTGCGCGTCCGCCGCTGCGTGGTGCCGGCGGACGGCTTCTACGAATGGGAACGCACCAGTGGAGGGCAACAGCCGTGGCTGTTCGAGCCGGCGAACAAGGGCGAACTCCTGCTGTTGGCCGGACTCTGGATCGCAGCGGCGGAAACCGAGTTCGCCGTGCTCACGACAACGCCGAACGCTCTCGTCGCCCCGCTACACCACCGTATGCCTGCGTTGATTCCGCCGGATGCGCTGGATGCGTGGTTCGATCCCGCCACACCGCCGGCACAGGTGGCGGAGCTGTTGGCTCCTTGGCCGGCGGAGCGGATGCGCGCCCGTCCGGTGCATCCACGTTTGAACAAGGTCACGTGCGACGAGCCCGCCTGCCTCGAGCCGCCGCCGGCGGTGCTCCGGCAGCTCGACCTCGGGCTTGGCTGAAGTCGCCCGCACAGCGCGAACCGACGCCCGGGCGAAAAAAAAGGCGCGGCCGTTGCGGGCCGCGCCTTGGAAAGATTCGCGAGTCGCTCGCTCAGACCTCGTAGGGCTGCAGCTGCTTGTCGACGCCGACCTTCTCGAGCTTCACGAACGCCGGCAGGCCGTTCTCGAACGGCACCTGCACCTCGCCCTGGATGAGCGGGAGCGCGTAACGGTGGAACTGGTAGTTCATGCTCACGCCGTCCTCGTTGATCCACTCCTTCGGGAGGTGCTTCACGCCGTTGGCGATCTCGGAGAGCGGCACGAGCGCCGTCTCGCAGCTGTACTGGTCCGTCGTGCCGCGGACGAGGATGACGCACTTGTCGGTCTCGCCGGCAACGGCAGCCTTCACGGCGGCCTGACCAGCCATGAACGCTTCGTCGCTGTCGGTCTTGGAGGCGCCGAGCGCGGCTGCGCGCTGGGCGATGCCGAGCTTGGCGACGCGCGACTTCACGCCAGGGATACCCTGGTCGACGAGGCCGGCGAGGTACTCGCCCGCACCGCCGAGCTGCACGTGGCCGAACGCATCGGTACCGGCGGAGGTGGAAACGTAGTTGCCGTCCTTGTCGACGAGGCCTTCGCCCACGACGATCAGACAGTACTTCTCGCGCTTGAGCACGCGGCGCACGTCCTCAAGGAACTTCTCGGAGTCGAACGGCACCTCGGGCAACGCGATGATGTGCGGCGGATCGTGCGGGTGATCGCGGCGCTTGGCGAGCGAGGCGCCCGCGGCGATCCAGCCGGCGGAGCGGCCCATGACCTCAAGGATGGAAACGAGATCCCCCTGACCCATCGCCTGGTGATCGCAGGCGAGTTCGCGCACGGTCGAGGAGATATGTTTGATGACCGAGCCGTAACCCGGGCAGTGGTCGGTGGAGACGAGATCGTTGTCGATCGTCTTCGGCACGCCGATGACGCGCATTTCCCAGCCCTGCTGTTGCGCAAGCTTGGAGATCTTGTCGGCGGTATCCTGCGAGTCGTTGCCGCCGGCGTAGAAGAAATAGCGGATGTTGTGGGCCTTGAAGACCTCGATCACGCGCTCAAAATCCTGCTGCTTCTTGAGCTTGTAGCGGCACGTGCCGAGAGCGGCGCCGGGCGTGTAGCGCAGGCCGCGGATCGTCTGCTGGGACTCGGAGGCGAGGTCGATGAACTCCTCGTTGAGAATGCCGAGCACGCCGTTCAGGCCGCCATAGATCTCCTCGATGCAGGAGTGGTTGAGAGCCTCGCTGACGACGCCCGCGACGCTGGCGTTGATGACCGCGGTCGGTCCGCCGGATTGACCCACCAAGAGATTGCCCACGAGTTCAGCCATGGCAGTGCGAATTAAGTTGTTGGATTTCGGAAAGAGGTGCCACGAAACGCCCCGCAAAATGGAGTGGCAACCCAATTCTCCGCCGCGATCCGCTGCGGCCCGGCGCGCGAGCTCGTACGGCTGTGAGAGCTCGCCGGACGGATGGAAAAACGCCGCACCGCGCACCCGAGAAAAATAGGACGCCGCCCTTCTCACACCTCCCATGGCGCAAAGCGGATTCCGCCGCCGGCGCGGCGCGTTGTTGGCGAGCCGAGTGCGGGTAACCTCCGGCCCGGATGATATGCGTCGGCAGAGGCAGCCTGCTCGGGATCGCGCTCTGGTTCAGCGCGGCGCTGATTGCGAATGGTAACGTCACCGCGCCAGCGGTTCGCATGCCGACGCTGCGGGGGGCGGCCGGGCCGGAGCTGTTGATCGGATGCGCGGTGTCGTCCCGGGATCTGCGGGACCCGCGGCTCGTATCGCTGATCTCGCAGCAGTTCAGCTGCCTCACACCGGACAACGAGATGATGCCCTCGTACCTCGTCGACGACGCGGGTCGATTCACGTTTGCCCGCGCCGATCGCGTGGCGCGTTTCGCGCGCAAACACGAGTTGCCGCTCTTCGGGCACATGCTCGTGTGGCATCACGAGACTCGCGCTTGGTTGTTCGCCGACCGCGCCGGGCAGCCGCTGCCGCGCGCGCAGGCGCTCGCAAATCTCGAACGCCATATCCGCACGGTTGCAGGGCATTACCGGGGCCGCGTCAAGGCGTGGGCGGTCGTCAACGAAGCGATCAGCGACAAACCGGAGGAATACCTCCGCCCCACGCCGGCCTTCCGCGCGATCGGAGTGGATTACGTTGCGGCAGCCTTCCGATTCGCCCGCACAGCCGATCCCAGCGCCGAGCTCTACTACAACGACTACAACATCGAGGAGCCCGAGAAACTCGCGAAAACGCTGCGCTTGGTGCGCTCGCTCCGCGAGCAGGGCGCGGCCGTCGACGCGATCGGCATCCAAGGCCATTGGCATCTCGACTACCCCGATGTCGCGATCATCCGCGACGCGGTCCGCGCCTTCCGCGAAGTGGGATTGAAGGTGATGATCACGGAGCTGGATGTCGACGTGCTCCCGCGCACCACCAGCGGCGCGGATATGGTGTCCGTCGAGGAGGGGCCGAATCCGTTTCCCGACGGGTTGCCCGACGAGATGCAACAACGACTCGCCGACCGCTACCGCGAGATCTTCGCCACGCTCCTCGCCGAACCGGGCGTGACGATGAT
The DNA here is from genome assembly GCA_035298965.1 of Opitutaceae bacterium. Classification (GTDB taxonomy): domain Bacteria; phylum Verrucomicrobiota; class Verrucomicrobiia; order Opitutales; family Opitutaceae; genus CAJCBL01. The sequence goes on from DATGXO010000172.1 coordinate 3,447, forward strand.
CACGTTCTGGGGCATCGACGACGACCATTCGTGGCTCAACGACTTCCCCGTCCGCAACCGCACGAATCACGCGTTGCTCTTCGATCGGGAGGCCAAGCCGAAGCCGGCGTTCTTCGCCGTCATCGACGCATTGGTGCGAGCAAAGACCGCCCGCGCCGAAAGGCAGCGTCCGGCACGTGCCACACCTCCGCCGCGGACCGCGCCATCGAGAGCTCCTCGCGGCTGCTTTCATCGGCGGCGCGCCGCCACGGCCGAGGTCAGCCGCGATGGCGCACCGAGCCCTCGGTGCCGTTTCCGGAAAACAAAAAGGCCGGAGCGAATCGCTCCGGCCCGTAACTGAAAGAAGGGTCGCGCTTATTTGCGGAACCGGCGCCAGCCGACCAAGCCAAGGGTCAGCGCACCGAAGACTAGCGCGTAGGTCGCGGGCTCCGGGATGGCGTAGGTATAGGTGACGCTCGCTGCGAAAACACCGTTCGGCGTGTTGATCAGCCCGTAGCCGTTGTTGCCGCTGATGCTCGCGCTCGTGAAATACGAGGTGTCGAGGCTCAGGGTGATGTTCGAGAGACTCGACCAATCGGCAAAGTAGGCGGATCCGATCGAGGTCGTGTAGCTCGACGAGATCAAAGCCGGATCCCACGAGGCGTAGTCCTGTTCACCGACCTGGAAATTCGCGACGCCAGCCAGATCGTTGTAGTTCGCGCCAATTGTCAGATTGGCTGTCTGGTTGATCGCCAATCCCGAAGTAACTGCGGAAGCAGAGATTCCACCCGCGCTCGACGTGAAATTTGAAACTATGTTTCGCAGCCCAGCCGTCCCGGTCTGCACCGTGTCAGCGTCGTTATCGAACTGGACGTGCGTGTCAGTGATGTTAACGCCCAACGTCACCGTGATGCCCGTCAGCGTCCCGAGCGAGGTATCGAAACGGGTCAGCGACAATGTCGACGGGGAGCCGCTCGGAAGCGACGTGGACACATCATAGGAAATCGTGGCGGCATAGCCCAACGCCGGAACGAGGCCGGCGGCGGCGAGGAGGAGGACAGGGACTGCTTTCATGGTCTGGTGTGGGGACTGCTATCAACGGTGGGAACAAGCCAGTAACGATCTAGCGTCCGAGTGGGGTGCCCCCACTGCTGAAGCAGGACGACGCAGGACGTTCATGGGATGTAGGGGAATGCTTTGACTTACGGGGCGAAGCAGAGCGGCGCGGACGCCCTGCTGTAGTTCTCATGGCCACCCCGATGGAGACTCGGGGTTTCACCTAATAACCTGAGCGAGGCTCTAGGGGATTTTCCCGCAGGCAAGCATCATCTCACACCCGATACACGCCGCTTTTGTAATAGGACCACCGATTCACCAAACACCTTGATGATAGCGCAAGTAGCTGACTTGCACTATCCTGCAACAACCAGCCAACCCGCCAGTCGGCGGGCACGGCCCCCTGCTCAGAGCAACGGCGCCGGCTCGTAGGCCGCGGCCTTGGCGTTGCGACGAAGGACCGGCTTCACTTGGGAGACGAAGGCATCGACTTGATGTGGGGCGGCACCGACGAAGCGTTCGTTCTCCGAGAGGATAGCGCGCAGCGCTTTCTTCGATAGCCCCAGACGCTTGTCGCCGGCGAGACGGTCCAGCATGTCGCCGTCGCCGTTTCCGGAACCACCTTCGCGGATCGCCTTCGCGGCGGCGAGCGCGTGCTCCTTGATCGCCTCGTGCGCGGTCTCACGGCCGGCACCGGCCTTCACGGCCTCCATCAGGATGGTCGTGGTGGCGAGGAACGGCAGGTTGCGCTCGTTCTCGGCCGCGATCGCCGCCGGGAAGACGTCCATTCGCTGCAACACGGTGAGGAACGTCTCGAGCAGGCCGTCGATCGCGAAGAACGCGTCGGGCAGCGCCACGCGGCGCACCACCGAGCAGGAGACATCACCCTCGTTCCATTGGTGGCCCGAGAGCCCGCCGGTCATCACCGCGAGCCCCTGCAGGATCGTGTGGAATCCGCAGATGCGCTCGCAATTCCGAGCGTTGACCTTGTGCGGCATCGCCGAGGAGCCGACCTGCCCCTTCTGGAAACCTTCCGTGAGCAGGCCCTGCCCGGCCATCAGGCGCAATGTCGTCGCGAAGCTCGCGGCGGCGGCGGAGATCTGCCCGAGCGCCGTCACCACCTCGTGGTCGAGGCTGCGCGGATAAACCTGACCGACGGCGCCGAGCACCGCCTTGAATCCGAGATGCTTGAGGATGCGCGACTCGAGCTCGTCGACGCGATCCGTCCGGCCTCCGAGCAGCGTGAGCTGGTCGAGCTGCGTGCCCACGGCGCCCTTGAGCCCGCGAACCGGATACCGTTCGAGGAGGTTCTCGAGCCGGTCGAACGCGTGCAGCAGCTCCTCGCCAAACATCGCGATGCGCTTGCCGAGCGTCGTCGGCTGCGCCGGCACGTTGTGCGTGCGGCCAGTGATCATCACATCGCGGTACGCCTCGGCGCGCGCCGAGAGACCCGCCAACGCCGCGATGATCTTGTCGCGCACGATACGCAGGCTGCGCTGCACCTGCAGCTGCTCGACGTTCTCGGTGAGGTCGCGGCTGGTGAGCCCGAGGTGGATGAACTGGCGCGCGGCCAGCTCGGAGAACTCCTCGATGCGCGCCTTCACGTCGTGGAGCGTCGCGCGCTCGCGGGCGGCGATCGAGGCGAGGTCGATCGTGCTCTTCACGCGTTCGTAGTCGCGGATCGCCTCCGCTGGGATCGGCACGCCGAGGTCGCGCTGCGCCTTCATCACCGCGATCCAGAAATCGCGCTCCAGCAGGATACGCCCCTCACCCGACCAGATCGTGCGCATCGCGGCCGAGGCATAGCGCTCGGCGAGCACATTCGGGATGGCCTCGGCGGACGCGGTGGCGGTTTTCACGGAAACGGGAGCCACGGCGGGCGCGGTCTCGGCGGAGCGTTTGGCGGTGTTCTTGGCGGGCACAGCGCCCAGCCAAAACGAATCGTCCCCGCCCTGACAATCCCGCAAGCGCCCTAGTTTCCACAGGCGGTGATCCACTCAGCGCGAGCGCTCAGCCCGGTCGCGCTGGCACCGCCGTTTCCGCTTCGCCGGGCTCAGCTCAAGCAGCGCACCGCCATCTCGCGCAGGACTTCCTCCTGCTCGTTGGGCCGATCGAGGATGCGCTGGAACGTCGCGTAGAACTCCTGCTGGTTGTCGATCATCCGCTTCAACGACGGCATCTTCGACGACGACGCGAGCTTACCGAGATACCAGAGGTTCTGTGTGAAGATGTTGCAGGCCGTCTTCTCGGTGAGATCGCCGTACGCCTTGCCGTAGGCCTGCTGCGCGCGACTGAAACCGGCCTTGTCGAGTCCGCCGGGGCCGAGGCGCACCTCGCCGGCATCGATCAACATCTTCACCTGGATGAGCAGGCGGTTGCGGTTCTGGAGGGACGACAGAATCGGCCGCGCGTCGCCACCGGCGAAGAAGTGCCGGTGCAACGCCTCGATCGTCCACTGCAGGTTGCCTGAGAAAAACGCCTCCGCCGCCTCGAAGAAATCGCCTTCCGCCGTCGACACCACGATATCCGCCACGGCGGCCTCGTTGATCGCCTGACCTTCGCCACCGACATACGCCGCGAGTTTGCGTACCTCCTCGACGAGCAGCCGCGTATTCGCACCGACCTTCGCGATCAGGACCGGGAGCGCCTCGCCCGCGAACGTCACGCCCTGTTCCTTCGCCTCGCCGAGCGCGACCTGTTGCAGCATCGCCTCGTCGCCCGCCTCGCCGCCGGCGAGCGTGAAGTCGGAGTTGCCCTCGACCCATTTCGCAAACGACCGCCGCCGGTCGATCGGCGCCGCCGTCACGAGCACGCCGACCTGCTCCGGATCGAGGCCGGCGAGGATGTTCTTCAACTCGTCGACCTGCGCGAGCGTGCTCTCGGCGCGTCCGGTCACGGAGTCGCCGAGAAAGTTCACGTCCTTCAGCCACACGTAGCGCCGGCCGCCGAACAGCCCGAGTGTCTGCACGGCGTCGCGGAATTTGTTCACGGCCGCCTCGACCTCGCCGACGTTGTTCGCGAAACCGCTCACGATCTCGCGCGAGAAATCATCCGCGGCGTCCGCGGCCAGCGTGGCGAAACGTTCCTTGCCGAGCCGGCCCACGACGAAGTCGTCGGAACCGCAGATGAAGCTGAAACGCGCGCCGCTCATGGGAGGCGCGATGGGAAAACGAAACGCGGCCGTTGTCGAGAGCGCGGGCGGGCCAAACGGCCACTCACGCCGCTCACCTCACACGGCGAGGTGCTCGCCGAGTTTCTTCAGCAATACGCCGAACGGCTTCGGCAGCGGCGCTTCGACCACGGCCGGGCTGCCATCGGCGCCGGGGAACTTCGCCCGCGCGAGGTGCAGGCAGAGCTCGCCATAGAGCGGTTGCTCGACGCGGGTGCCGTCGCCGGCCGGGCGGTAGTCGCGCTTGATCTCCGAGAGGAAGATCGGCGCGGCCTTCGCGTAGCGGGATTCGCCTACGATCGGCAGCCCGCTCTCGGCGGCGTGCAACCGGATCTGGTGGAGACGGTCGAAGGTCGTCGTCGCGGTCCACACGGCATAGCCGCGGAAACGCTGTTCGAGGCGGAAAGTCGTGACCGTCTTCTTGCCGGTCGTGTGCGAGACCAGCATACGCGGCTCGACCGCGTGCGGCGCGAGCGGCAGGTCGCATACGATCTCGGTCTGCGTGGGCCGACCCATCGTCACGAAACGGTAGGTGAGCTCGATCTGCTCGGAGCCGAGCGCGTTGGCGAGGCGGGCGTTCTCGGCGTCGGTGAGCGCGCACAGCACGGCGCCCGAGGCGACGAGGTCCGGCCCTACGATGCCGTGGAACGCGCCCACGCCGAGCCGCGCGAGCTGCGGTTTGCCGTCGCGCAGCTGTCGCCGCACTTCACGCACGAGATCGCTCGCCCGCGGAATCCACGGGTCGGGCGACCACGGCACGCCCGGCGGTTTGTTCAGGACCAGCCAGTCGGCGCCGCGCGCGATGATCGGCAGCCGCAACGGCTCGCGCCCGAGCGTCTCGGGCGGGAAGCTGAGAAAATCGTCGGCGGCCATGGTTGGGAATCGTGTGCGGCTCTCGCTCGGTGCAGAGCCGCCGGAGCGGGTCGGCGCGGCTTGTTCGGGAAAAACAAAACCCCCACGCGGTGGCGTGAGGGTGCGGGACGAGCGCCGGTACGGCGCCTCAGGCCTTCGCCAGCACCAGCTTGCTGAGCTGGGACTTGTGGCGGGCGACGGCGTTCTTGTGGACGACGTTGCTCTTGGCCGCCTTGTCGAGCGCGGAGATGAACTCCACGGCGGCAGCGCGGGCCTCTTCGGTCTTGCTCGCGGCGGTGAGCGTCGCGACTTTGCGCGAAAGGGTCTTCAGGCGCGACTTCACAGTCTTGTTGCGTTCCTGACGGCGGAGGGCCTGGCGGGCGGCCTTGATGGCAGATTTGGTGTTGGCCATGACGTAAATTGATCGAAAGAGGGGTCGAGAACTCAAAATCGCCGGGAGGTGTCAAGCGTGCAGTCCGGCACCTCCGCCGCGGGTCGCTGCGTCAGTACGCGAAACACGCGCCGTGCATCAAGCTTGCGGTTTCGGTGGCCAAGGCTCTGTGTCTGCGGTTCACCCCCACATGTCGTCCGCCCGAAAAAGCCACAATCGCCCGTCCACGCTCGCCGATGTCGGCCGGGAGGCGGGAGTCTCGGCGATGGCAGCCTCGGCGGTCCTGAACGGCGCGCGCACTTCGACGCGGATCTCGTCCGAGACCCGCGTGCGCATCATCGAAGCCGCCCGCAAACTCGCGTACCGCCCCAACGCCGCCGCGCGCGCGCTCGCCCAACGCCGGATGAACACCGTCGGCGTGGCCGCGATCATCAACGACGGCGTCGAGTTCGATCACTATTTCCTCGAGGCGTTCAACGGCATCATCACCAGCGCCGCGACGCACAACCAGACGACGACCGTCTTCGCGCTCCACGACTGGCACCACGATGCCCACCGTCTCCCCGGTTTCTGCGACGGCCGCGTGGATGGCATCATCCTGATCGCGCCGGTCTTCGACAGTGATCCGTCGCGTTACCTGCCCACGCACACGCCCTTCGTCGCGCTGCATGCGAACAACGCGTTGCCCGGCGTCGTCTGCGTCGAGAGCGACGAATTGCCCGGAGCGCAGGCCGCCGTCAACGAGCTCATCGCCGCGGGCCATCGCCGGATCCTGCACATCACCGGCACCCGCGGTCTCACCGGCTCCGAGAAACGCATCCTCGGCTACAAACACGCGCTCACCCAGCACGGCATCCCGTTTGATCCCGACCTGCTGATCGACTGCCGCTACTCGCTCGAGGCCGGCCGTCAGGCGCTCCGCACCTGGCTCCATCGCCACGTCGGCAAACCGCTCCCCGACGCGATCTTCGCCGGCAGCGACGCCATCGCGCTGGGCTGCATGGATGTGCTTGCCCGGGCCCATTTTTCGGTGCCGCGCGACATCTCCGTCATCGGCTTCGACGACACGCTCGCCGCGCGCACCACCGTCCCCCAGCTCACCACGATCCGCCAGCCGCTCCGCGCGATGGGCATGCGCGCCGTCGATCTGTTGCTGGAGCGCATCCGGCAGAACCGCGAGTCCAGCCAGGTTATCGCGCCCGAGACCGTCGTCTTCCCCGTCGAAGTGGTGAAACGCAGTTCCGTCGCCGCACCGCTCACGCCACGGCCCGTCATCCGACGTCTCGATTGAAGCCCGCGCGGCTCGCCCGGTCCGGGCACGTTGCCGCTCAGGCGAGCAGCAACGTCACGCCGAGCAAGCCGAGCGTCGTCGGCACGACCGGATTCGAGCGCACGCGGATCTCGTCGAGCACCACGTCCGGCGCCGGGTTCGCCCACTCGAGCGTGTAGAGGTAACGTTCGTACGCGAACGGGTCGCCGTTCTCCGACACGACCACGTGTCGCACCCCGTCCGCGTTGAACTGCGGAAACTCCGGCCACCAGTCCTGGATGTTCGCCGCGGGCGTGTCGGGACTGTGCGCCGGCCCCACGCCGCGCGCCACCAACGGGATCACCGCTGGCGGCCGGCCCGCCTGCCGGAACTCGTACCAGGCAAACGGCACCCGCTCGCCCGCGTACCCGCAGCCGTGGAGGAAATAGACCGCACGCACCTTGCGCCCCACCGGCAGGACCAGCTCGTCCGGCAGCGACCGCCGTGAGGTGGGAGGGAAACGACTCGAGCGCAGCACCGCCACGCTGCGGCCGCGGTTCTGCCGCTCGTCGAGCAACTGGAAATCCACGCCGTGGATGCGCAACAGCCCGGTGCCGAGGTGCAACAGCGGCAGGTGCCCCAGCCAACCGTGCGGCCGGCGCAGCGAGCGGTTAACCACGCCCG
>DATGXO010000173.1:0-4126 GCA_035298965.1 Opitutaceae bacterium
GACGACGTACTCGGCGTGATGGATCGCGGCGGTGAACTCCGCGGCGGGAATCTGCAATTGCGAGATCGCGAAGCGTACTCGCGGGATGACGCCTTCGAGATGATGGCGCAGCGGCGCGATGCGGTGACGCTCCAGTTCTCCAATCGAATGCTCAAGCAAGACGTGGAAACCGTTGAGGAGGGAATCGGTGGTGATGAATACCGGACGGTCTGGATCGATGTATGGCGAGAAGCTTTGGGTAACCTGACGGTCTTCGATGAGGATCTTGTCGCGGGCGAGTCGCTCGATCTCGGCTCGCGAAAGCCCAAGATGGCCTGCGGCTTCCTGCCACGCACGCGAGAGCAGAAAGGCGTCGAGCTTCGACTGCCGCGCTTCACGGGAGAGCATTCGGTCTTCGATCTGCTGTTTTTCTTCTGCCCGCATCAATGCCCGCCGCTCGGCGTGTCGGCGTTCGCGTTCTGTGGGTGGAAGCGCATTCGACCACGCTTCCACCAATTCGCCGTGGCGATGCTTGGCCGCTCGTTGTTGTTCCGGCGAGAGGCCGCGGAGATTCGGGCGGGGTGGCTCGGGCGGGATGACGGCCGTGTCCGACGCGGGCTCGGCGAGAAGCAGGGCGGGGGCGAGGAGGAGCGGAATCAGAAGACGGCGGGGCAGGGCGGAACGCGCGACCATGCGGGGAGGGTGGCATGGGATCGCGGTGACGGAAGGCGCAAGTTGGGGCGGCACAGGATGGGCGAGGGGGTGTTGGCCTGACGACGGACGAGCGGGCGGTTTCTTAGGCAGGATCGGTGATGTAGTCTATTGTGCTACATTCGACCGGCGGCGGGACTGGGCTCCGGGCTCTGGAGTGGGCTCCCGGATGGCGGGCGTAAAGCCCGCCCCACCACCGGATCCGCCACCGCCACCACCAGATTCACCACCGGAGTCCCACCACCGGAGATCCATCAGTTGGAGCTGCGACCTCACGGTGTTTCACCGAACAAGGACGGATGGCGCCGAGTTCGGAGAACAAGAAGCCCCGCGCCGGGGTGGGCGCGGGGCGAGGGGGCGATCTCGTGAGCGAAGAAGCGGCGCGCCCTGCGGTCGCGCCCTACCTTCCGGTCACTTCTTCGCGGCCTTGAGTTCGGCGACGGCGGCCTGGGCGGCGGCGAGGCGCGCGACCGGCACGCGGAAGGGCGAGCACGAGACGTACGTGAGGCCGGCGCGGTGACAGAACTTCACCGAGTCGGGATCGCCGCCGTGTTCGCCGCAGATGCCGAGTTTGATCTCGGGCCGCGTGGAGCGACCTTTCTCGATGGCGAACTCGATGAGCTTGCCCACGCCGGTCTGGTCGATCGAGGCGAACGGGTTCTTCTTCACGATCTCCTCGTTCTGGTAGGTCGGGAGGAAGGTGCCGGAGTCGTCGCGCGACATGCCGAGGGTGGTCTGCGTGAGGTCGTTGGTGCCGAAGCTGAAGAACTCGGCCGTCTGGGCGATCTCGTCGGCGGTGATGGCGCCGCGCGGGATCTCGATCATCGTGCCGACCTTGTAGGTGATCTTGGTCTTCGCCTCCTTCTGCACGGCGGCGGCGACCTCGTGGACGATGGCCACCTGGAGATCGAGCTCCTTCTTGAAACCGACGAGCGGGATCATGATCTCGGGGTTGGCTTTCACTCCGGCCTTCTTCGCCTCGACGGCGGCCTCGAACACGGCGCGGGCCTGCATGGCGGTGATCTCCGGATACCGGATGCCGAGGCGGCAGCCGCGGAAGCCGAGCATGGGGTTAAATTCGTGGAGCTCGCGCACGCGGGCCATGATCTTCTCGACCGGGATGTTGAGCTTCCGGGCGAGGTCCATCTGCTGCTCCTTCGAGTTCGGGAGGAATTCGTGGAGCGGCGGATCGAGGAAGCGGATCGTGGCGGGGAAGCCCTTGAGCGCTTGGAAGATTCCGAGGAAGTCGCCGCGCTGGTAGGGGAGGATCTTGGCGAGGGCGGCCTCGCGGGCGCCGGTGGTGTCGGCGAGGATCATCTCGCGCATGGCATCGATGCGGTCGCCCTCGAAGAACATGTGCTCGGTGCGCGTGAGGCCGATGCCGGTGGCGCCGAACGCGATCGCGTTCTGCGCCTGCTCGGGGGTGTCGGCGTTGGTGCGCACCTGAAGTTTGGAGACGCGTGCGCACCAGTTCATCAGCTGCGCGTAGCTCCGGAACTTCTCGGTCTGCATCGCAGCCTCGTCGTCGTGCAGGAGGCCGGCGATGATCTCGGAGGGCGCGGTCTTGATCTGGCCGGCGTACACGGCGCCGGTGGTGCCGTCGATCGAGAGGAAGTCGCCCTCGGCGAAGTTCTGCCCCGCGATGGTGGCGATCTTCTTGTCGTAATCGATCTGCACGGCGGCGGCACCGCAGACGCAGACCTTGCCCATCTGGCGGGCGACGAGGGCGGCGTGCGAGGAGACGCCGCCGCGCGCGGTGAGGATGCCCTCGGCGGCGATCATGCCGCGGAGGTCCTCGGGCGAGGTCTCGACGCGGACGAGGAGAACTTTCTCGCCGCGCTCGTGGGCGGTGACGGCGCGATCGGCGTTGAAATAGACGCGGCCGGTGGCCGCGCCGGGGCCGGCGGGGAGGCCGGAGGCGATGCGTGCGGCTTTCTTGACCTCGGCCAGGTCGAAGATCGGGGCGAGGAGCTGCTCGAGCTGGTCGGCGGGGTTGCGGAGGATCGCGGTCTGCCAGTCGATGAGTTTCTCCTTCACCATATCGATGGAGAACTTGAGCGCGGCGGCGGTGCGTTTGCCGTTGCGCGTCTGGAGCATGAACAGCTTGCCGTCCTGGATCGTGAACTCGATGTCCTGCACATCGCGGAAATGTTTCTCGAGGATCTGGCGGACCTTCATGAGCTGGGCGAAAGACTCGGGCAGGCGCTGCTTGAGCTGCGCGACCGGCTCGGGGGTGCGCACGCCGGCGACGACGTCCTCGCCCTGGGCGTTGATGAGGAACTCGCCGTAGAACTCGTTCGTGCCGTTGGCGGGATTGCGGGTGAAGGCGACGCCGGAGCCGGAGTTGTCGCCGGTGTTGCCGAAGACCATCGCCTGCACGTTCACGGCGGTGCCCCATTCGGTGGGAATGTTGTATTTGCGGCGATAGACGATGGCGCGGTCGTTCATCCAGGAACCGAAGACGGCGCCGGCCGCGCCGCGGAGCTGCTCCCAGGGATCATCGGGGAAGTCGGCGCCGGTGCGCTCCTTCACGAGGGCCTTGAAGCGCGCTACGAGCTCCTGCTGGTCGGCGGCGGTGAGCTTCGAGTCCTCGATGTCGGCGTGGTAACGCTGGACCTTCAGGGTGTGGATGACGGTCTCGAACGGCTCGTGGTCCTCGTTCTCGCGCTTCTGCACGCCGAGCACGACATCGCCATACATCTGGATGAAACGGCGGTAGCAGTCCCACGCGAAGCGCGGGTTGCCGGTGGCCTTCTCGAGCGCGACGACGGTCTGGTCGTTGAGGCCGAGGTTGAGGATCGTATCCATCATTCCGGGCATCGAATCGCGCGCGCCGGAGCGGACGGAGACGAGCAGTGGCATCGCGGCGGTGTCGCCGAACTTCTTCCCCATGATCCGCTCCATGTTGGCCATGCCGGCGGCCATCTGGGCCTGGAGTTCTTTCGGGTAGGTGCGCTTGTTCGCGTAATAGTACGTGCAGACCTCGGTGGTGACGGTGAAGCCCGGGGGCACGGGCAGGCCGATGCGGGTCATCTCGTGGAGGTTGGCGCCCTTGCCGCCGAGGAGGGCGCGCATGGTGCCGTCGCCATCGGCCTTGCCGGCGCCGAACAGGTAGACGTGTTTCGGCGTCTTGGCGGGGGTGGAGGCCTTCTTGGCAGGGGTTGTTTTCTTCGCAGCCGGTTTCTTGGTTTTGGATTTCGCGGGCATCGCAGGGATGGGTTTCAGGGGGAAACGACGAACGTCGCCGGTGGTGGGGTAACCGGGACCAAGGGTTTGGAAGCGGCGGCGTTTATTCCCGCGGGGCCGTGTAGTGTCAACGTCAGGCAGGGCGGCGCGGGCTGTCGGCCCCGAGAAAAGTAGGGGAGGTTTTCACGGCGCAGCGGCTCGCGTGGCGCGGCTCATTTCTGCGGGCGGCCGCTGGAAAACCGGCCGGGTT
>DATGXO010000174.1:0-40501 GCA_035298965.1 Opitutaceae bacterium
ACCAAAGGCGCGCGCGTGCTCGATCTCTGCTGCTATACCGGCGGTTTCGCGATCGCCGCGAAGGTCCACGGCGGCGCGGAAGAGGTGACCGGGGTCGATCTCGACGAGACCGCGATCGAGCAGGCCAAGCGCAACGCGAACCTCAACAACGCCCGCATCAGGTGGGTCCACGCCGACGCCTATTCCTACGCCCGCCAAATGCAGAAGAACGGTGAGGCCTGGGACGCCGTCGTGCTCGACCCGCCGAAGTTTGTGCTCAGCCGCGACCCCGAGGACGACGACGGACCGTTCGCCGGCCGGCGCCGCTATGAGGACATCAACCACCTCGGCATCGGCTTGGTGAAGCCCGGCGGTCTCTTTGTGACGTGCTCGTGCTCCGGGCTCGTGACGCTCGACCAGTTCGAGGAGTACGTGATCAAGGCCGCGCACCGCCACAACCGCCGCCTCCAGATCTTCGACCGCACCGGCCCCGGCGCCGACCATCCCGTCTATTCGAACTGCCTCGAAAGTCGCTACCTGAAGGTGATCTGGGCGAAGGTGGTGTGAGCGACACCGCTCCTCCGGCCGGAGCCCCACTGCGGCACCGGCGGGAGGATTCGGGTCACTGCTGCGCCCGTTGTGGCGCGGTGAAACAACGGCCGTACTTCCGGGTCTCTGTTGGTCCATGGTATCTTCCCGGCGCCAGGCAGCCGTTGCGTGTGCAGTTGGACCGAACTCGCGCTCCGCGCCTTTGAGCGTGGGGCTCGACACGAATCACTCTCCTGCCTACCACCATGGGAACCGAACCTCCGGCAATCCCGATTCCCCGAATGCTCCTGTAACATGAGTCTTCTCCGTCTCCTCGTAACCACCAGCCTTCTTGTCGCCGCCGCCCGTCCGGTGTCGGCCGAGAGCGCCATCACCAATACGCTCGCCGCCCCCTCCGTGACCACGGGAGCGGCGGCTGCCGATAGCACGAGCGCCGTGGTTTCGGGGTCCGTCACTTCCGAGAACGGCTTGGCGGTGACCGCCCGCGGTTTTGTCTACAACACCGCCGGCGATCCAAAACTGGAGTCCGATCCGACGGTGATCGCTGGCAGCGGCACGGGATTCTTCAGCGCCACGCTGCCGGAACTCGCCGAAGGCACCACCTACCAGATCCGCGCCTTCGCCACCAACGAGGTGGGCACCGCGTACGGTGCCGAGATCTCCCTCTCCACGGCGGCGCCCGTCGTCTCGCGCGCGGAAGTCGCCGCGGCGGTTGTTGCGCTGGTGGTCACCAACCCGAGCTCCGTCGTCTATTCACCCACAGCTGTGGCCATCAGAGGCACCGCCGCCACCGGCGCCACGGTGAATGTCGCGATCGATGGGGGCACAGCCAAAAAGGCTACCAACACCGCGGGCGCGTGGACCATCACCCCCGAAAATCCGCTCGAGGTCGGCGACCACACCATCGTGGTCACCGACGGCACCACCTCGGTCACCCTCCAGCAATCGGTGTTCGCGCCCACCGGTTTCGGCGCCAGCGCCTCCGGCGGTTCCTACGGCACTGAAGTCACCGCAACGACCAGGGACGAGTTCATCGAGTTCGCGAAATCACCCTCGGCCTACGTGATCAACGTCTCGGGCACCCTCGCGCTCGGCACCGACCCCGTCGCTGTCGCTGCGAACAAGACCATCCAAGGCGTCGATGCCCACTCTGGCCTCGACGGCTGCCTGAGCCTGAGCACGGTCGGCAACGTCATCATCCGCGGTCTCAATCTCGCAAACTCCACCGGCCCGGCGCTGAAGGTGACCAACACGCAGCAACTCTTCGTCACCCACTGCACGTTCCTGAACTCCTCCCCCGAGCAGGTGGACATCTCGTATTCCGACCTGATCACGTTCTCCTGGTGTGAGTTCGCCTCCAACGCCTCCGGCCAGGTGGCCATGAAAGTGGGCCGCGAAGGCGGGACCGACACCCCGCGCCTCACCCTGCACCACAACTGGTGGTCGAACAACCTCGCCTCCGGCATGCCTGCCGCCGCCTCCGGCTACGTGCACCAGTACAGCAACTACATCAACACTCCCGGCAATACCGCCGGCACCGCGCTTTCCGGCGCCACGGAGCTTCTCACCGAGCGCAACCACTTCGAGCATGTGGCCAATCCGCTGACGAAGACCGGCACGGCCAAGATCCGCGGTTCTTCCAGTAACCTCTACACCGACTGCACCGGCACCGCCGCGCCGGGCGAGGACACCGTCTTCATTCCCGGGTATTCGTATCACATGGACGCAACGGCCCAACTCGCCACCGTCGTTCCCCATCTCGCCGGCAACACCGCGGGCGCGGATTCCGACGAGCCGGACGTCGGCTCGGCCACCATCACCATCCCCTCGACGGCGACCACGGCGGTGACGAGCGGTACCAGCATCACCCTTACGGCCGCCCCGAAGGGCGTGACCGCGAGCACCTACGAGTGGCGCCTGGCCAACCAGCCGATCGCCGGCGCGACGGCCTCGACCTACACCATCTCAAGCATGAGCAGCAGCACTGCCGGCAAGTACACCGTCGCCATCGGCGTGGCCGACGGCAGCACGGTGGTGAGCGTTCCGCTCACGCTTACCGTTGCTACGCCGACCAACAATAACTCGGGCGGTGGTGGCGGCGCCTTTGGCCTCGTCTTCCCCGCGGTCCTCGTGCTCCTCGCTCTGCGCCGGCGCCGCGCCTGAGCTGGGAAAAACGATTTCATCCAACGCCCCGCGGTTCCCCCGCGGGGCGTTGTCGTTTCCGGGCGTCCGCCGGCGCGCTCTTTGCGGGCGACACCGTTTTTGGGCTCGAGCGCGTTCGTGTCCCCTCTCTTTCAACGCCTGCGGCCGATACCAACCGGTCTTCCGCTTCGATCGGCGCGCGGCGGCTTGTGCTTGGCGCAGCGTTGGCACCAGACTCCGACGACACCGGGCCGTTGGGTTGCCCGGAAGCTGGTAGCGCTTCTCAGCGACGATAACTCCATGACTCGTCTTTGCCGCCTTCTCGTCATTCTCGTGTCTGCCGCATTGCTGTCGCCGCTTGGACTTCGCGCTGGCGTGCCCGGCAGCGCGACGACTCCACCGAAGACGCTGCACTCGCCAAACCCGGCGGCGCCAGCGGCGGGCGGCAACGGTGGCGTGCTCCTGCTCGTCTGGATCAACGCCGATGGCGCCGTCGACGAGGCGGAACTCGTTCGTGGCGACGACCAGTGGTTCCCAATCGTCGAGGCCACCGTGCGGCAATGGAAGTTCGAGCCGGTGATCGCCGACGGGAAAGCAGTCCCGGCGCGAGTCGAGGTCGCGATTTCCCACCAAGGCAAGACGATCGCGGTATCGATGTCCCCGTTGCCGAATCTGCCGGGCGAACTGCACGTCGAAGGCGAACTCGGGCTCGTCGCACCTGTGCTGGTGCACGATCCCGCGGTGATCTTGCCGCTCGAGGGGCGGATCGTGCGGGCGACGCCCAGGGCAGTCATCCGCTACGTGGTGGAGGACGACGGATCAACCGGGCGTTTCGATGTCGCCGAGGCGCCGTCGGAGCAGGCGACACGCGCGGCGCTGGATCTGGTTTCCGTGCAACAATTCCGGCCGGCGACGGTGCGTGGTCAACCGGTGGCGGTGGAGTACACGCAATCGGTGGCCTTCAGCGGCGACGCGGAGAAGATCCCGGGCCTCGAGGGCATCGCAGTCGTCCATGATCCGGTGTTTCCGTATGAACAGCTCATGGCCGACGCGAACGGCCGGGCGAAGGTGCAGTTCAAACTTTCACCGACGGGCAACGTGGTCGAAGTGAGCATCGTTGAGGCGACGCACCCCGATTTCGGAGCGGCGCTCGCTGCAGCGGTCGAAACCTGGGCCTTCGTGCCCGAGGCGGCGGCGGCGCAACCGGAACGCGAATTCGAGTATGAGTTCGATCGCGAGCACGTGCCGTACGGGGCACGTCGGCTGGCCGAGTTCGTGCGATCGGGCGGCCAGATTTCGAATCGCGCGAATGGCCTCGATGAGCGGCCGAAGGTTCTCGCGCGGCCGGCGCTGGCCTACCCGCGGGCGTTGTTGGCGAGCCGGATCGCGGGCACGGCGAAGATCGAGTTCGTGATTGATCGCAGCGGGCTGGCGCAACTGCCGCGCGTGCTCGCAGCGAGCGCGCCGGAGTTCGGCTGGGCGGCGGCGACGTGTGTGAATGGAATGCGTTTCGCGCCGATGCGCCGCGGTGGCAAACCGACCGAGCTGCGCGTGGTGCTGCCGCTCAGCTTCACGCCACCCGACGAGCGGAGCGCGGATCCCGCGTCGACTGCGCCGTGATCCGCGTGCCGTTCACGTGCCGAGCGTGGTGCGATAGACGCGCGGGACGCGCTTGGTGACCGAGCAGAGGATTTCGTAGGGAATCGTCTCCGCCCAGTTGGCGAACTCGGTCACGGTGATCTCCTCGGCGCCCTGTTTGCCGACGAGCGTCGCCTGATCGCCCACGGCCACGCCGGGGTTGTCGGTCACATCGACAATCGTCTGATCCATCGTCACGCGGCCGAGCACGGGGCAGCGTTTCCCGCGGATGAGGATGTGCGCGCGGTTGCTGCACGAGATCGGGATGCCGTCGCCGTAGCCGGCGGTGACGATCGCGACGGTGGAGTTGCGCGTGAGTGTGTAGGTGCGGTTGTAACTCACGGCGGTGCCGCGCGGCAGCTGTTTCACGAGGCCGACGCGGGCATGGAAACTGAAGAGAGGCTCTACGTGCACGGCGGCGAGCATGGAGCTCGGGTGCGGCAGGATGCCGAATTGCAGCAGGCCCACGCGCACGGCGTTCACGGGGCTGCGACGCTGGAGCGTCTCGAGGCCGGCGGAGTTGTCGGCGTGGATGATGAGGCGCTTGCGGTCGAGGCCGGGGAGCTTCTGCAATGTTTCCAGAAACAGGCGACGCTGCTGGCGGGTGTACTTCGAGTCGCTGTCGGCGCTCGAGAAGTGGGTGAACACGCCGTCGAGTCGCACGAACTCGCTCGCGCGGATCTTCGCGTAGAGCTCCGGCGCCTGCGGCGCCCAGACGCCGAGGCGGCCCATGCCCGTGTCGATCTTGAGGTGGACGCTGATCGGCCGGCCGGCGCGGCGGCCGAGCTCGTTGAACCGCTCGACCTCCTCCGGCGAGGAGACGGCGGCGGTGAGATCGTAGTCGGCGAGGTAGCGGTCCTCCTCTGGCAGCACGGCGCTGAGCACGAGGATCGGCCAGCCCGGCCCGAGTTCGCGCAGCGCGGTCGCCTCGGCGACGTTCGCGACCGCGAAGAGGTCGGCGCCGGCGTGCATGAGACGTGCGGCTGCTTGCGGGAGACCGTGGCCGTAGGCGTCGGCCTTGACGACGGCGACGTACTTGAGGCGCTCGGGCAGCGCGGCGCGGATGTGCTTGAGGTTGCGCTCAAGCGCGCCGAGGTCGATTTCGGCCCAGCAACGCAAGGGGAGGCGGGAGTCGGGGGCGTTCATCCGGAAAGCGGAAATAGAATGGGTCGGATAGGTCGGATGGAGCCTAGGGGACTCGGTCAGGCGGAGGCGGCGCGATGGCGCTCGCCGGCCCACAGTTTGTACGTGATCGGTGCGGACAGCCACGGCTCCGGCTCGGCGACCGGGAAGAGCAGTGGCTCGTTCTCAAGAGCGGCGAACATCATCGCGCAATCGTAGCCGCACGTGCTGGCGGGCCGCGGCGGTTGTGTCCACGCGCGGAAACCGGTCGGCGTGAGCAGCGGCTCCGGCCAGGCGGCGAGTTCGTCGCGCGAGACCCGAAGCACATCGGTCGCGGAGCCATCGGCTGCGACGCGCACGGCGTGCCAGCTCTCGCGGCGCGCATCGGCCACGACCGCGAACGGCCCGGGGTTGCTGCGCACGTGTGCGAGCGCGGCGACGCGCAGGCTGCGGTAGGCGAACACCGGCGCGGGCGCGGCGCGCAGCGCCTGCCACGTGCGCAATGCCATCGCGGCGGTGCGAATCCCGAGCTGGCTACCGGGACCGTCGCAGAACACGTAGGCGCCGACTTGGCTGGGTTTCAGCCCGGCCGCGTGCAGGCAAACTTCGGCCGCTGAGAAAAGATGCACGCTTGAGTCGTCGCCACCCGAGTGCCAAAGCGGCGCCTGGCCGACGCGCAGCACGCCCGCCTGCACGTGAATCGTGCACGGATCGAGCACGAGCACGCTGCCATGTGCGGCGGCGACCGCCGCCAAGGACACAGTCGCCGCGGCGGATGCGGTGGACGTGACAGCGGTGTCGGCGTGAACGGTCATGAAACGAGGAGGTTGCTGTCGCAGGGTGCGGTTGTCACTGCCGTTTCAGGGAGGAGCGAAGCGGCCTTTGAGTCATGTCAATCAATAGTTGACATGCATTGGAGCAGAGCGGCACGATCTCCGTGCCGAAAGTCTCGTGGACTTCATGGCTGGGGCGGCGGGGGGACCTCAGCGGCGCGGGTGTCGGAACGCTGGCGAGCCTGCGCTGCGCTGACCCTTGCGAACAGAACGTCGCCGCAGCGTTCAGGGTTTCCTTGAACAGTTCGCCGTTGACCGGTGCGGAGCGCGGCGAAGCCTCGGGCGCATGGCGAATCGTTTTGTCGTGATCATGGCCGGCGGGCGCGGGGAGCGCTTCTGGCCACAGAGCCGTCTCGCGCGGCCGAAACACCTGCTGCCCATCGTCGGCGAGAGCGCGTTGCTCGTGCAGACGATCGAGCGGCTGCTGCCGATGATTCCGGCGGAGCGTGTGTTGATCATCACCAACCGCCAGCAGTCCGCCGCGATCCGTGAACTGTGCCCGATGCTGCCGGCGGAAAACATCGTTGCCGAACCCGTCGGCCGCGACACGGCGGCGGCGGTCGGCCTCGCGCTGGTGCTGGTGCGCCGCCGCCACCCGCAGGCGACGTTCGCGATGCTGCCGGCCGACCACGTGATCCATGATACGGTGACGTTCCGCGCCGATCTCGAACGAGCGTTCACCGCGGCGGAGCGCGAGCAGTTGCTTGTCACGCTCGGCATCCGGCCGACGGAGCCGGCGACCGGCTTCGGCTACATCCAGCGCGGCGCGCCGCGGGCCGGCGTAGAGGGGCTGCACGATGTCACGCGTTTCGTGGAGAAACCGCAGCTCGAGGTGGCGAAGAGCTATCTCGCGAGCGGCGACTACCTCTGGAACGCCGGGATGTTCTTCTGGCAGGTACCTGTCGTGGCCGCCGCCTTCGCGCAGCACGTGCCCGACCTCTGGGCCGAGCTCGGCAAACTCGACGCGGCGCTCGCCGCCGGCCAGGCACTCGATGCGGTGCTGGAGGCCTTTTACCCGACGCTGAAGAAGATCTCGGTCGACTACGCGCTCATCGAGAAGGCGCGCAACGTCGCCGTGATTCCGACACGTTTCGACTGGGACGACGTGGGTGCGTGGCCGGCGGTGACGCGGCATTTCCCGGCCGACGCGGCCGGCAACGTTGTGCGCGGTCTCGCGGCGGTCGAGCAGGCGGCGGGCAACCTCGTTGTGTCGACGCCGGACCACCTCGTCGCGGTGCTCGGCGTGCAGGACCTGATCGTCGTGCACACGCCCGACGCCACGCTCGTCTGCCCGAAGGAGAAGGCGCAGGAGATCAAGGCGCTGCTCAAGCGCTGCGAGAGCACGGCGGAGCTGAAACGCTTCCTCTGAGCGCGGCAGCATCGACGTTCCCACAACGGCGAGAGCGGACCACTTCATGCGCTTCCTTGGCATCGATCCCGGCGAGAAACGCATCGGGCTCGCGGTCGGCGATGATCTCGGCATCGCGTCGCCGCTGCCGGCGCTTACGCAGCCGAAGCCGGAGGAACGCTGGGCTGCGCTGGCCGCGCTCGTGAAGGCGCAACGGATCACCGAGCTCGTCGTGGGTTGCCCGTTCAACATGGACGGCACGACCGGCCCGGCGGCGAAGAAGTCGGAGGCGTTTGCCGCCGAACTGCGCGCGCGTTTCGGGCTGCCGGTGCACCTCGTCGACGAGCGGCTCACGTCGCACCTCGCCGAGCAATCGATCCCGAAGAAGAAGCTGCGGCAAATCCGCGGCTCGGGCGTGGTCGACTCGCGCGCGGCGGCGATCCTGCTCGGCGATTATCTCCAGCAACGTTTCCCTCCGCCGCTTGCGGAGATGCCGGAGGAGCTGCCGTGAACGGCGACCGCGACGCGAGCGCGGGTCAGGTTTCACTCCCGCCTTCCGCGTCGGCGGTGAGCGTGGGCTCGGAGCAGACGCGCGAGGAGTCGGGCGTAAAGCCCGACCCACAGGAAGGGGCAGCAACCATGCGCTGGCGCGCGGTGTGCCTGTATGCGGGCACGCAGCTCGAGGGCTGGCAGGCGCAGCCGAGCAAGCGCGCAGTGCAGGACTTTTTGGAGAAGCGTCTCGCGCAGATTTTCGGGCGATTTGTCCGTATCCACGGCAGCGGGCGAACCGATTCCGGCGTGCACGCGCGCGGGCAGGTTTTCCATTTCGACGCCGACTGGAAACACGGCGCGGAAAAGCTCGAGCGGGCGATCGCCACCGGGTTGCCGGATGCGATCCAGATTCGCGGGCTGCGGCGCGCGCGTCCGGATTTCCATGCGCGGTTTTCGGCGACGGGAAAACGTTACGTGTACTTCCTCAATCGCGGGAGGGCTGATCCGTTCGAAGGGCCGTTTTGCTGGTCGCTAGGCGGCCGGCCGCTGGACGTCGACGCGATGCGCGCTACGGCGAGGCAGCTTGTCGGACGGCACGATTTCCGGGCGTTCAGCGCGTTCAACGGCGAGGAACGCGAGGACACGGTGAAGCACTTGCGTCGGCTCGACGTGCTCGGTCGCGGGCAGAAGCTGCGGGTCGTCGCCGAGGCCGACGGGTTTCTCTACAAGATGGTGCGCACGCTCGTCGGCGCGCTCGTCGGCGTGGGGCTCGGCAAGCTGCGGCCGGAGCAGGTCGTGGCGTTGCTCGATGGCCGCAAGCGCACGCATCTGCTCGAGACGGCGCCGGCGCAGGGGCTGTTTCTTTGGCGCGTGGAGTACGGGCGGAGAAAGTAAGCGCCATTTTGCGGCTTCACGATCTGGCGACGCCGTGGCATGGTGGCGGCGCGATGGATCCGGATCCGAGAAAACGGGACTGGCGAACGTGGGCGCGCGCGCTGCGCGACACGTGGTTTCCGCCGGTGTGCGCGCATTGCGGGGCGCTCGTCGATCCGGCGCGGCGGCACCATCTCTGCGAGGCGTGTGCGCGGCGGTTGCAACGTGTCGAGGGCGCGCACTGCTCGATCTGCGGGCATCCGTTTTTCGGGGCGACCGAGAGCAACCGCGTGTGCGAGCACTGCTTTGAACTCGAGCCGGAGTTTCGCGAGGGGCGTACGGCGGTGCTGCTGCGCGGTCCGGCGCGCACGCTCGTGATCGACATCAAGTACCACGGCGCGCTGCACCTCTACGACGAGGTGGCGTTGATTGCGGGAGAGTCGGCGGAGTTTCTCGACTACCTGCGCGGCGCCACGCTCGTGCCCGTGCCGCTGCATTCGCGGAAGCTGCGCGAGCGCGGCTACAACCAGTCGCGGTTGCTCGCGGTGACGTTTGCACGGGCGGCCGGGGACGGCACGCGCTTGGCCGAGCCGCTTCGCCGCGTGCTCGACACGCGCACGCAGACCCGGCTCGACCGGAAGGCGCGACAGGAGAATCTGCGGGGCGCGTTCGAACCGGTGCGGGGGCGAAAGCTTGATCCGGCGGAGCGCTTCGTGCTCGTCGACGACGTGTTCACAACCGGTGCGACGCTCAACGCCTGCGCCTGCGCGCTACGGCGGGCCGGAGCTCGCGTGATCGACGTGGCGACGTTTGGCCACGGTTGAGGTGTCATTGTCCCCCGGTCGGGACCGGAAACATGCTGCGGCGCGCGCGGATAATGGCCGCTACTTCCTACGCGGCGGGCGGTTTCCCTCTGTTCAAGGCGGGCGGCGCGACCTAGACAACCCGCGCTCCCGGAGCTCCGCGCTACACCGCCGACCCGGGGCACCAACGCACTCACCGTATGGCCTTGTTCGGAAAACCCAAGTACACGCCTGTCATCGTCAAGAAGAAGGACATCCCGAAGGGGACGTACACGAAGGACCCGGTGTCGGGCGACAGCGTCTTCACGAAGGAGCTGGAGCAGAACCAGATGGTTTTTCCGAAGAGCGGGTTTCACTACCCGATCTCGGCGCCGGCGCGGCTGGCGCGGCTGCTCGACGAGGGCAGTTTCCAGGAGACGGATGCGGGGCTGACGTCGATCGATCCGCTCGGGTTCACCGGCACGGCGTCGTACACGAGCAAACTCGAGCAATACCGCAAGGAGACGGGGCTGAACGACGCGGTCGTGACCGGTTTCGGCCGGATCCACGGGATCGAGGTGTCGATCGCGTGCATGGATTTCCGCTTCCTCGGCGCGAGCATGGGCGCGGTCGTCGGCGAGAAGATCACGCGGGCCATCGAGGCCGCCACGGCGCGGAAGATCCCGTGCATCGTCATCTGCAGCTCCGGTGGCGCGCGTATGTACGAGGGCATTTACAGCCTCATGCAGATGGCGAAAACCAGCGCGGCGCTCGCACGGCACGCGCAGGCGCGGTTGCCGTACATCTCGATCCTCACCAACCCGACCATGGCCGGCGTGATGGCCAGCTACGCGACACTCGGCGATGTGATCCTCGCGGAGCCCGGCGCGGTCGTCGGCTTCGCGGGTCCGCGTGTGATCAAGGAGACGACGAAGCAGTCGCTGCCCGATGGTTTCCAGACCGCCGAATTTCTCCTCAAGCATGGCCTGATCGATCAGATCGTGAGCCGGCTCGACATGCGCGACCGCTTGCGCGACCTGCTGACGGCGTTCGCCGGCGGGCGACGAGCGGCGTGAGTGGCGGATTCGTGTCTTGTCGGGCAACGGTGCGGCCTTGCAGCGTGGGCCCGTGCTCTCCGCGCTCCAGGATTACGAGTCGACCAAGGTTTATCTCTGCGGCCTGAAGGCCCGCGGGGTGAAGCTCGGCATCGACCGGATGCGGCTGTACGCCGCGGTGCTCGGCCACCCGGAGCGGAGCCAGCCGTGCATCCACGTAGCGGGCACGAACGGCAAGGGCTCCGTCTCGGCGATGCTGGAGTCGATCCTGCGCACGGCGGGTTGGCGCACCGGGCTCTACACCTCGCCGCATCTCGTGCGCTTGGGCGAGCGCGTGCAGGTCGACCGCGTGCCGTTGACCGACGCCGAGATCGTCGCCTACGCGCGCGAGCTGCAGGGGCACGCGGACACCATGGCCGCGGCCGATCCGGACGATCACCCGAGCTTCTTCGAGTTCATGACCGGCGCGGCGTTCCTGCATTTCGCGCGGCAACAGGTCGACATGGCGGTGATCGAGGTCGGGCTCGGCGGGCGGTTCGACGCCACGAACATCGTCGAGCCGGAGATCGCTGTGATCACCTCGATCGGGCTCGACCACTGTGAGATGCTCGGCGACACGCTCGCGCAGATCGCGTTCGAGAAGGCGGGCATCATCAAGCATGGCCGGCCGGTGGTCGTCGGGCGCGTGCCGGCGGAGGCGATGACGGTCATCGCGCGCGTGGCGGCGGAGCGGGGCGCGCCGTTGTGGTCGATCGAGCGCGAGTTTGGCGACGAGCTGGCGCGTTACCCGGAGACGAATCTCGAGGGCGATTACCAGCGCTGGAACGCCGCCACGGCGGCGCTGGTCGCGCGACTGTTGCCCGCGCGCTGGCGGCTCTCGCCGGAGGTGGTCGCACGCGGATTGCAGCAGGTGAGTTGGCCGGGACGCTGGCAGCGCATCCAAGTCGGCGGCACGCCGGTGGTCCTCGATGCCACGCACAATCCCGAGGGCGCGGAGCAGCTCGACGCGAATTTGGCGAAGCTCGTCGCCGCGACGGGCCGTGCTCCGGTGGTCATCGTGGGTGCGACGGGCGAACGCCGTGCGCGGGCGGTGCTCGCTGCGGTGGCGAAACATGCGCGGGCGATCGAGCTCGTCGTGCCGCAGCAGGATCGCGCGATGGGTTTCGATGTGCTCGAGCGCGCTGTGCCGGCGGAGTTTCGCGGCGCGGTGCTGCGCACGAGTTTGGCGGAAATTTTCCCGGCTGCGGATCGCTGCGCCGTGGGTGCGCCCGGCGAGACGGTGGTCGTGACGGGCTCGATCTATCTGCTCGGCGAAGTACTGGAGCGGCTGAATCCCGCGCGTCCGAACGAGGGGAGGTTGCAGGATTGGTGAGCGGCGGCGGAAGCGCGGAGGGCCAGGTCGGCGACTTGACCTACAAGCTGGATCGCCGCTCTCGCGAGCGGCGCCACACGTTGAGCGTGGTGGGCGAAACGCTCGCGCGTTCCGCTACGAACCCGGCGCGAGCGGCAGCGTGATGCGGAAGGTCGTGCCGGTGTCGCTGGTGGTGAGGAGCTCGATGTCGCCGTGGTGGCTTTGGACGAGGCGTTTCACGATGGCGAGGCCGAGGCCGGTGCCTTCCGTGCGGCCCATGAGGACCGACGCGAACAGCTTCGGCTGCAACTCGGCGGGGATGCCGTGGCCGGTATCGGAGAAGTCGATCACGACGACGGGCGGGCCCTCGGGGCGCGTCTCGCGGGTGGTGCGCAGCGTGATGCGGCCGCCCTTCGGCATGGCGTGCGTCGAGTTGAGGATGAGGTTGAGGAGCACCTGCTGGATCTGGCCCTTGTTGACCTCGACGAAGAGCATCTCGGGCGCGGGCTCGTAGCTCACGGAGATCATGCTCTGGTGGAGCTTGAGGCGGACGAGCAGGAGCGTGTCGGTGATGATCTCATCGAGCGGCCAGCGGGAGTGGAGTGCGCCGGGGGCCTTGGCGAGGTTGAGCACGCGGGAGACGGTGGCCTCGAGCTGGTTGAGCTTCTCGCCGATGATGCGCATGTCCTTGATCCGTGGATCGCCGGCGGCGAACTCGATCTTGAGCGAGCTGTAGAGGAGCTTGATGACCGTGAGCGGATTGCGGACCTCGTGGGCGATCTCGGCGGCGAGCAGGCCGAGCGTGGTGAGCGTCTCGTTCTTGCGGAGGGTATCCTCGCTCTGGAAAACGCGGGCGTAGAGCCGGGCGTTGGCGATGGCGACGGCGCCGAGGTTGGCGAGCGCGCCGAGCAGTCGTTTCTCCTCGTTGCTGTGGCGGTGCGGGTGGTCGGAATAGCTCGCCAGCACGCCGATGACGGCGCCTTCGACCACGATGGGGGCGAGCAGGGCGGCCTGCGCCGCGGGCGAGCGCGGCACGTCGCGCAGTTCGAGCACCTCGGCCGAGTGCAGATGCGCGTACTCGATGAGACGCCCGGTGCGCACGACGGCGTTGGCGAGGCATTCAGGGCCGGGCCAATCCTCCTTCGCGGGCGGCACGAACTCCTCCGGGCCCGACCAAGATTCGGCGCTGAGCGTTTCGGCCTCGGGTTGGTGGAGGAGGATCGCGCCGATGCAGCTGCCGAAAATCGCGCGGGTCTCGCGGGTGATGGTGTCGAGCAGTTCCTGAAGCTGAAGTTTGGAGACGAGCGACTGGCCGACGACGGTGAGCGTCTCGAGCTGGCGGGCCTTGTCCTGGAGGCTGCGGAGGAGCCAGATGCGTTGGAGGGCGCGCGCAGCTTCGCCGGCAAGTTGCACGAGGTCGATGAGGTCGTCGGACGTCCACGCGCCGGTCACGTCGGCATCGAGCACAATCGCGCCGAGGATGTGTCCCTCAATCTCGAGCGGCGCTGCCATCTCGCAGCGGGTGCCGGTGCGCACGCGGATGTAGCGCGGCTCCTCGGCGACGTTGGGGACGAGGACAGGTTTCCCGTGGAAGGCGGTCCAGCCGGTGATGCCCTGGTCGAGGCGGAGAGCGTGTTCGCGGACATCGGCGGGCAGCCCGTGGTGGACCTCGATCTGCAGGCGGTTGGTGTCGGGGTCGAGGATGGCGATGCTGCCGGCGTCGGCGCGGAAAACGGTGAGCGCCTGCTGGAGGATCGTTTCCATCGCGGCGCGCGGTTCGCCGGTGCGGGAGACCTGGCCGGCGATGGCGTAGAGGGCGGGGGTGAGACGATCCATGGGGAGCGGGGCGTGGTGCGTGGGACGATGAGCGGTGGGCGGCGGGCGGTCGACGGTGGATTGTGCGGGAACCGTGCCGGAAACAAAAAGGCCGCCGGGGTGCGGCGGCCGGCAAAAGGGAGCGGGAGCCTGTCAGGCCGATTTGGCGGCGACCGGTTCTTCGGCGGGTGCAATCACGGCGCCGATGGCTTCGCGGAGCACGCGCAGGCGCTCGGTGTCTTCGACGGGGAGCTGGTTGGTGCTCTCGACGTAGAAGGTGTCGATCGCGATGCCGCGCTCGGTGTTGATGCGCGCGAAGGTGATGTCGAAACCGTGCTCGAAGATCACGCGGGCGATGCGGTAGAGCAGGCCGATCTGGTCCTGTGCTTGGATTTCGATGATCGTGCGCTTGAGGTCGAGCTCGTGGTAAACCTCGACGACGGGCGGGACGTTGCCGTGGAGTGCACGTTCCTCCTGCGAGAGGCGGCTGACGCGGACCTTCTTCGCCTGCGCGAGGATGTCGGGCAGCAGGTCTTTGTTCTGCACGAGGGCCTCTTCGACGGTCTTGCGGAAGACTTCGAGCGCGTGCTGGTTTTGCACGGGGCCGCGACCGGGCTCGACGACGTGGAAGGTGTCGATGGCGATGTGGTCGGCGCGCGAGATGACTTTGGCGCTGAGGATGTTCAGGCCGGCGACGCTGAACGCGCCGGCGAGTCGGTAGAAGAGGCCGGCGCGATCCCAGGTGACGATGTTGGCGACGGTGAACGAGCGGTTGAGGTCGTCCTTCCACTCGATCATCGGGCGCAGGCTGCCGATCGAATCGGCGGAGGTGATGGTCGAGAGCAGTTTGTTGACCATCGAGATGTGCAGCACGATCTCGTCGGGCGCGGTCTGGACGAAATATCGCTCGGGTAGGAGATTGAAGTGCGCGGTGATTTCGTCGGCACTGACGCCGGGCACTTTCTGGGCGATGAGTTCGCGGTGGAGCATGGCTTTGCGTTCGGCGTTGCGGAGGTCGGCGGCGGCGTGGCCGAGGGTGAGGCGCTCGGCCGTGCGGTTGAAGAGAGTGGTGTGGAGTGTGTTTTTGTAGCTGTTCCAGAGTTCCGTCGAGGTGCCGCGGGCGTCGCAGAAAGTGTGGACGTAGAGGAAGCGGAGCTTCTCGACGTCGCCCATCATTTCGGCGAAGCGCGCGATGGTCGCGGGATCGTCGAGATCGTGTTTCTGCCAGAAGCGTGCCATCGCGAGATGGTGGCGGATGACAAAGACGACAATCTCGCTGCTTTCGGCGGAGACGCCGAAACGCTCGAGGATGGAGCGCGAAAGGTGCGCGCCGGACTCGGCATGGCCCTGGATGCCGGTGCCCTTGCCGATATCGTGCAGGAGGAGAATGAGATAGAGGAGGGTGTGATCCTCGCACTGGTGGAGGATCTCGCGGTAGCGCCGCTGCATGTCGTCCGCGGCGGCGTAGATGCCGTCGAGTTCGCGGATCGTGTTGAGGGTGTGGATGTCGGCGGTGTACCGGTGATAAAACTCGTGCTGCACGAGGCAGTTGAGCTGCTCAAATTCGGGCACGAAGCGGCCGAGGATCCCGAGCTCGTGCATGAGCGAGAGCGTGGGGTAGACGCGGCCGGCCTCCTGGAGGATGGCCTTGAAGCTCTCGATCGCGCCGGTTGAGCGAATCACGCTCGGGCCGCACAACGGCGCGGAGGCGCGCACGAGCGACTGGAGGTCGAGATCGGGCGTGCACTCGAGCTGCTGGCAATGGCGGAAAACACGCACGAGCCGCTCGGGGTCCTCCGTGAAAACGGTGCTGCGCTCGGCCGAGAGGCGGTTGCCGCGGAGAATGAAACCGTCGATCGATTTCGGGCGCTCGGTGCGGCGCGAGCGGATGAGCGCGCGCAGCGAGAAACGGCTGGGCGCCTCCTCGAGGGTGAGCGCAAGGCGATCCTCGACGATCTTCGAGATGCGGTAGATCGCCTGCGCGTGGCGGTAGTAGTCCTGCATGAACGCCTCGACGCGTTCGACGATGTTCTCCGCCGTGTAGCCCAGACCGAGGGCGACGCGCGGCTGGTTGTCGAGGTTGAGCAGGTCGTTGGCGTGGTTTGTCACGTAGTGGAGTTCGTGACGGGCGCGCAGCAGGAAATCGTAGCCGCGCTGGAAATCGCGGAGCTCCTCCTCGCGCAGGTAGTTCTGGTCCTTGAGCTCCTCGATGCGCTGGAGGCCGAGTTTCACGCGCGCCATCCAGAGGGTGTTCTGGAAATCGCGCAGGCCGCCGACGCCGTTCTTGATGTTCGGCTCCTGGAGGAAAACGGTGCCGCCGTTCTTGGCGCGGCGGTCCTCCTGATCCTTGAGGCGAGCGGCGATGTAGCCGCGCGGATCTTCCTTCTGATAATAGGCGCGATAGGCGGCCTGGAAGTTTTCGAAGACCTGCGGCGAACCGGCGATCAGGCGCGACTCGAGCAGGGCGGTCTTCGTTTGGATGTCGCGGCGCGCTTCGGCGAACGCTTCGTCGATCGCGCGCGACGAGTGGCCGACCTTCAGCCCGCAATCCCAGAGGATGTAGAGCAGTTCCTGGGTGAGAAACTCCTGAAACGGCTTGAGTGCCTCGGGCTTCACGCCGGACGGGTAGAGGAACATCAGGTCGATGTCGCTCTTCGGGCAGAGTTCGCCGCGGCCGTAACCGCCGAGCGCAAGCAGGCTCACCGGCACGGGCAACTCGCCGGTGTGGCTGCGGCGCCATTGGGCGGCGGCGTAATCGTAGAGATGCTCGATGAGCGCATCGATCTCGGTGGCGCGCGTCTGCGCGATCGCGAGGCCGCCCTCGCCGCCGCGATGGCGACGGAGGATTTCCTCATCGCCGTTTTTCAGGAAAGCTTTGCAGGCGGCCAGTCGCTGGGCGACCGGCATGTCGGCTGTGAACACCAGACGGCGGCGGGCGTCTTTGAGGATTCCTCGGATCATCGCGGTAGTGGCGGCATCACGGGGTATTCGATCGGGACCGCCAATCAAATAAGGGCGCGGGAAAACCGCCCCGGCCGGGGCGGGTGCTGGGGATGGTTTCCGCATGCCGGGCTGCCACCGAAACGGGCGGAGGGCGTGAAGCCCGCCCCACCGTCCGGAAGCGAAAGCACGTGCGACGGCTACTCCTCGAGCGTCGAGAGATCGCCCTCGGGCAGGCCCTGCGCGCGGGCCTTCAGCACGCGGCGCATGATCTTTCCGCTGCGCGTCTTCGGGAGCTGCGTGACGAACGTGATCTTCTCCGGGCGCGCGATCGGCCCCATCTCGTGGCCAACGTGTTTGATGAGAGTCTCGTTGAGCTCCTCCGAGGGGGACTGACCGGCCTTGAGGATGACGTAGGCGTGGATCGCCTGGCCCTTCACCTCGTGCGCGATGCCGATCACCGCGGCCTCGGCGACAGCAGGGTGGCTGACGAGCGCGCTCTCGACCTCGGCGGTGCCGAGCCGGTAGCCGGAGACCTTGATGACGTCGTCCACGCGGCCGATGACCCAGATGTAGCCGTTCTCGTCGCGGCGGGCGCTGTCGCCGGTGAAGTAGACGCCCGGGTACTTCTTCCAGTACTGTTGCACGTAGCGATCGGGATCGCCGTAGATCGTGCGCAGCATCGCGGGCCACGGGCGCTTGATCACGAGGTAGCCCTCCTCGCCGGCGGCGACCGGTTTGCCGTGGTCGTCGAGGATGTCGACGTCGACCCCAGGGAACGGCAGCGTGGCGCTGCCCGGGTCGAGATCCATCGTCGGCAGCGGCGTGATCATGAACATGCCGGTCTCGGTCTGCCACCAGGTGTCCATGATCGGGCAACGTTCCTTGCCGATCACGCGGTGGTACCAGCGCCACGCCTCGGGGTTGATCGGTTCGCCCACGGAGCCGAGTAGGCGCAGGCCGGAGAGGTCGTGGCGGTTCGGCCACGCCTCGCCGAAACGCATCAGCCCCCGGATAGCGGTCGGCGCGGTGTAGAAGACGTTGATCCCGTACTTCTCGATCATCGCCCACCAGCGGTTCGGATACGGGTAGGCCGGCGCGCCCTCGTACATGAAGCTCGTCGCTCCGACGAGCAGCGGACCGTACACGATGTACGAGTGGCCGGTGATCCAGCCCGGATCGGCCGTGCACCACCAGCGGTCCTCCTCCTTCAGGTCGAAGACCCATTTGAGCGTCGTCGCCACGCCGACCATGTAGCCGCCGTGGGTGTGGAGGATCGCCTTCGGTTTCCCAGTCGTGCCGGAGGTGTAGAGGAGGAACAACGAGTCCTCGGCGTCCATCTGCTCGGTCTCGCAACGGTTGCCGCCCGACTGCCCGCGCGCGATCGGGAGCTGCATGAGCTCGTGGTACCAGAAGTCGCGGCCGGCCTCCATCGCCACCTCGTGGCCGGTGCGTTTCACGACGACCACATGCTCGATCGTGGGCGAGCGCTTGAGCGCCTCGTCGACCATCTTCTTCAGCTCGACGATCTTGCCGTTCATCCAGCCGCCGTCGCAGGTGATGACGACGTTGGACTGGCTGTCCTCGATGCGGCCGTGCAGCGCCTCGACTGAGAACCCGCCGTACACGACCGAGTGCACCGCGCCGATCTTCGCGCAGGCGAGCATCGCGATCGGCAGCTCGGGGATGCGTCCCATGTAGATGGTGACGCGGTCGCCCTTCTTCACGCCCATGCTGCGGAGGATGTTGGCGAACATGCACACCTCGCGGTTGAGCGCGTGGTAGCTGAACGTGCGCACCTCGCCCTTTTCGCCCTCCCAGATCAGCGCGAGCTTGTTGCGGCGCGCGGTCGCTATGTGGCGGTCGAGGCAGTTGTGCACGATGTTGGTGCGGCCGCCGACGAACCACTGGAAGAACGGCGCCTTGGAGTCGTCGAGCACGCGGTCCCACGGTCGGCTCCACTCGAATTCCCGCGCGCGGTCGGCCCAGAAACCCTCGAGGTCGGCTGCGGCGGCGCGGCGGATCTCGTCGAGGTTCTGGACGTTCGCGGCGGCGGCGAACGCCGCGCTGGGGTGGTAGAGTTCGCGTTTCTCGGCAGCCATGGTGGATCCTTTCGGGGCAGAACGTTGGAGCGGACGTTGAGGCACGCCGCGGGAATGCCGCGGCGCGGTGGGTAGTGGCGCGGAGGTTGGCCGCGGAGTCGCGGGACCGCGAACGCATCCTTGTTGTGGAACGCAGGTATGAGGTGTGCGCGCGGTCAGGTGGCGAAGCCGTTAGGAACGTTTCTTCCACCGGTGCCAGCGGCGCCGGAATCCGGCGTTGCCTCGCCGCGGGCGGGCAACTTTCCTCCGCGTTTCCTCCCATGACCGAGATCCCGA
The DNA here is from genome assembly GCA_035298965.1 of Opitutaceae bacterium. Lineage (GTDB taxonomy): Bacteria > Verrucomicrobiota > Verrucomicrobiia > Opitutales > Opitutaceae > CAJCBL01. The sequence goes on from DATGXO010000174.1 coordinate 19,298, forward strand.
AGAGCTACGAACCGCGCGATGTCGAAAAGAAGTGGTATGCCGCCTGGCAGGCCGCCGGCTGCTTCCGCGGCCAGCCCGTCGCCGGGCGCGAGAACTACACGATCGTCATCCCGCCGCCCAACGTAACCGGCATCCTGCACATGGGCCATGTCCTCAACAATTCGTTGCAGGACGCGATCGTCCGCCGCGCGCGACTCGAGGGGAAGACCGCCTGCTGGATCCCCGGCACCGACCACGCCGGCATCGCCACGCAGACGATGGTCGAGAAGCACCTCCGCAAAACCGAGAAGAAGACGCGCCGCGACCTTGGCCGTGAGGAGTTCCTCAAGCGCGTGTGGGAGTGGCGCGAGAAATCGGGCAACACCATCCTCAAGCAGCTCCGCGAGCTCGGCAGCTCCTGTGATTGGGAACGCACGACGTTCACGATGGACCCGGCGTACAGCCGCAGCGTCCTCACGGCGTTCGTGAAACTCTTTGAAAGCGGCCGCATCTACCGCGGCAAGCGCATGGTCAACTGGTGCCCGGTCAGCCTCACCGCGCTCTCCGACGAAGAGGTGATCATGAAGCCCCAGAAGGGTTTCATCTACAAACTGCGCTACGAGCTCGTCGACCAGCCCGGCCAGTTCCTCACCGTCGAGACGACGCGCCCCGAGACGATCCCGGCCGACGTCGCCTTGGCCGTCCATCCCGACGACGAGCGCTACAAGCACCTCATCGGCAAAACCGTCTGGCGCCCGCTCGGCAAACGCGAGCCGCTCCCGATCGTGGCCGACACCGCCGTCGATCCGGCGTTCGCCGCCGGCGTGCTCAAGGTCACGCCCGCCCACGACAAGACCGACTTCGAGATCGGCCAGCGCCACAAGCTGCCGGTCATCGACGTGCTCAATCCCGATGGCGTGCTCAACGAGCTCGCCGGTCCCGAACTCGCCGGGATGGAGCGTTTCGCCGGCCGCAAAAAGGCGTCGCAGCTCCTCCTGGACGCCGGCCTGCTCGTCGAGGAGAAGGCCTACGAGAACAACGTCGGTTTCTCCGAGCGCGCCGACGTACCGATCGAGCCGCGTCTCACGCAGCAGTGGTGGCTGCGCTACCCGCGCGTCGAGGAGGCCAAGCAGGTCGTGCGCGACGGCCTGATCAAGTTCTACCCGGAGCGCTGGACGAAGGTTTACCTCAACTGGCTCGACGGCATCCAGGACTGGTGCATCAGCCGCCAGCTCTGGTGGGGCCACCGCATTCCGGTCTGGTATCGGAAGGGCATCGACAAGGAGAAGCTCACCGAGGCCGACCTCAAGGATCCGACGAAGGTCCACGTTTCCCTCGACGGCCCGGCCGACCCGCAGAACTGGGACCAGGAGGAGGACGTGCTCGACACCTGGGCCTCCTCGTGGCTCTGGCCCATCGGCACGCTCGGCTGGCCCAACGCCGAGGCGCAGCAGAAGCTCGGCTTCGACGCGCTGTATCCGACGACCACGCTCGCCACCGGCGCCGACATCATCTTCTTCTGGGTCGCGCGCATGATCATGGCCGGCCTCGAGTTCGCCCGCCCGGGCGCGCCGGTCGAGCAGCGCATTCCGTTCCGCCATGTGTATTTCAACGGCATCGTCCGCGACAAACAGGGTCGCAAGATGTCGAAGACGCTCGGCAACTCGCCTGATCCGCTCGAGCTCATCGCGAAGTACGGCGCCGACGGCCTGCGTTTCGGCCTGCTCCAGATCGCGCCGCTCGGCCAGGACGTGAAGTTCGACGAGGAACGCGTCGAGGGCGGCCGCAACTTCTGCAACAAGCTCTGGAACGCCTCGCGCTTCCGCCAGATGAGCGGCGAGATGAGCGACAACAGCTCGCTCGACGCCATCACCGCGCGGCTCCAACCCGCCCTCTTCGACGAGGACGACCACGCAATCCTCGCCGCGCTCACCGACACGATGCGCGTCCTCGAGGAGTCGTTTGCCGGCTTCGAATTCGCCGCCGCCACGCAGAAGCTCTACAGCTTCTTCTGGGGCGACTTCTGCGATTGGTACGTCGAGGTCTCGAAGGCCAAGCTGCAGGACGCGCAGCGCAAGGCCAACTGCCTCGCGATCCAGGATCTGGTGATCCGCGAATTCCTGCTCCTTTTTGAGCCGTTCGCCCCGCACATCACCGAGGAACTCTGGCACCTGCTCGGCTACGGCGCCGAGGGCACCTACCTCCAGCAGACCCGCCTCGACACCGCCGCCGGCCTCGCCGCCGCGCTTGTGGCCAAGGGCGTGACGATCGACGCCGCGGCCACCGCCGCCGTCGAGCAACTCAAGAAGGTCGTGCAACTTGCCCGCACGCTGAAGGCCGACAAGGCCGCCGCGCAGCGGCGCGACGTGAAGCTGGTCTTCGTCACTACCGACGCCTCCTGGTCCGTCCTCGAGCGCGCTGCGGCGAAGATCATCCGCATGGTCGGCGCCGCCGAGCTCACGCGCACCACTACCGAGCCGGCGCTGTCGGCCACGGTCACGCCGCTCGGCACGTTGTATCTCGATCTCGGAGCCAGCGTTGATGCCGGCGCCGAGAAAGCGAAGATGGCGAAGGAGCTGGAGAAGTTGAACCAGCTCATCGCCGGCACGGAGGCCCGGTTGGCGAACACCGCGTTCACCAGCAAGGCCCCGGCGGCCGTCCTTGAAGGCGCGAAGAAGCAGCTCGCCGACCTCCAAGCCAAACGCGCCGAAGTCGAGCGCCTACTCAAGGCGCTCGGCTGAGTCCCGGCGCTGAAGCCGGGGAGGTCGCCCCCGGGCCGTGCTGCTTCTCGTTTCACCAAGAAGGCGCGACTATCCCGGTCGCGCCTTCCGTGCGTTCAGCGCCGCCGGCGCGCCAACTCGTTCGCGTACGTGCGACCGAGCGTGTCCGCGTGCGCTCGAGCCCACTCGGTGAGCTTCGTCGTTCCCGCCGGTGGAGCCGCCACGCAGAGACGGTTCTCCATCAGGCCGACGATCTCCTCGCGGGTGACGAACTCGTCGCGATGCCACCAGCCGACGATGCGGGCGGCGATGTAGCCGAGCCACGGCGGAACGCCGAGGACCGGACGCCGGCGACCGATGATCCCGCCGATGGCGCGTGCGAGTTCGCGATAGGTGAACGTTTCGGGCCCGATCGCCTCGATCGTTCGCTCGCCGTTCGCGACTGCTTCGCGCACGGCGAGCGCAGCGAAGTCGTCGACGTGGATGGGCTGGAGCTTGTACTCACCGTCGCCGAACACGCCAAAGCACGGCAGGTGACGCAGTGTCCACGCGATGTTGTTGATCAAGATGTCGCCGTTGCCGAAGAGCACGGCCGGCCGCAGGATCGTGTGCGCGATTCCGCTCTCACGGAGCGCCCGCTCGAGACGGCCTTTGCCATGGAAGTAGGGCAATGCCGAGCCTTCCTGCGGATTTGTGATGCTCACATGGACGATGCGGCCCACGCCGGCTCGCTGCGCTGCCGCGAAAAGTTTCAGCGTGTTCTCCACCGCCGTGGCATGGTCGAACCGCCGGTGGTCGAAGCGCACCCAATAGGTGTTGATGAGCGCCGCACAGCCGGTGAGGGCTGCTTGCAGCTTGTCGGGTTCATCGAAATAGAACGGCACGGCGCGAATTCGCCCGGCGAGCGGATGGTTCCCCGCTGGTGTGTTGGTCAACGTAAGCACGTCGTAACCGGCGTCGAGGAGCCGCTGAGCGATGTGGCTGCCCGAATAGCCGAATGCACCGGTGACTGCGATGGTAGTTTTCATAAATTCAGAAATTACGGTATGAACAGAAATATCGTGGCAGAAACCGCCGCTCTTCAGCGCAGCCACTGACTGAGCTTGGCGCCCAGCGACACGAGCCTGACTCGCGCAGCGCGGGGCAGGCGGCGGACTTCACCATACCAGGCGTCGACCGACTCCATGAACGAGAGCAGGTCGCCGAGGCGCTCCTTCGTGTAGCTGTCGCTCTCGGTTTTCTCCTCGGCGAGCATCGCTGCGGTCTCCCGCAGGACTTTGATCGTAGGATCGATCTCGCGGCGCTTTCGCTCGTCGAGCAAGATTTCGAAGGTCTGCCAGACGTCTTTCAACGATTGGAAATGGTCACGTCTGTCACCCATCACATGGACGACGCCGACGACGCCCCAGGTCTGGAGTTCCTTTAGACTGTTGCTCACATGCGAGCGCGCGACCTGAAGGATCTCTGTGATCTCGTCCGCCGGGAGCGGTTGGGGCGAAAAGTAGAGCAGCGCGTGAATCTGGGCGACCGTGCGGTTGATGCCCCACCGGGCTCCCATCTCGCCCCAGTGAAGAATCAACTTTTCCTGCGCGGGTGTCAGTTTCATTTCTGTTTCAACAGAAATGACAGATACCTCACGGCGCAAGCCAGAACCACGGACCGGACTTACACGTACGCCGGCGTGGCGCCGCGGTCGCGGGCGACCCATTCACCGCGGCGGCAGGCGGTGGCGAGGAGCTTCGCGGGCGCGGCCTTCGGCGTGAGTAGCAGGCCGGAGACGAGCGTCGCGAGGAAGGCGTCGCCGGCGCCGATCGTGTCGACGACCTTCACGGGACGCGCGGGTTCCCAGTGCCAGTTGCCATCGAGCAGCCAGCCGGCGCCCCGCGCGCCAGCGGTGATCACGATCGAGCGGCAGCCGCAACGATCGAAGATCGTACGCGCGTCGCGCTCCTCGCGGCCGGGCATCTCGTCGTCGTTGCCGGCGAGGTAGGCGGCTTCGGCGGCGTTGAGTTTGAGGAGCGAGGCCTGGCGGGCGCGACGGCGGAGCAGCGGGCGCTCGAAGTAGGGCGGGCGTAGGTTGACGTCGAACACACGCAATGCGTCCGCGGGCAACGCCTCGAGCAGCGTGTCGAGGGCCTGTTGGTTGGCGGAGGTGCGCTGGGCGAGCGAGCCGAAGACGAGTGCTGAGGCCTTGTGCGCGGCGGCGAGGCTGCGTCCGCCGGGCTCGATGCCGTCCCACGCCACGTTGCGGGCGATGTCGTAGGCCGGCCCGCCCTCGGCGCTGAGTTGTGCGCGCACGTAGCCGGTGGGCTTGTGCGGCTGGCGGCGCAGGCCGGAGGTGTCGAGGCCCCAGCCGACGAGTCGCCGGCGGAGTTCGTCGCCAAGCGCATCGGCGCCGACGGCGGAGACGAGGTGCACGGAGCAGCCGTGGCGAGAAACATGGTACGCGACATTGAAGGGCGCGCCGCCGGGGTAGAGCGCGTCGGGCAGGAAGTCCCAGAGGATCTCGCCGAAGCAGACGACGAGCGGTTGCGGATCGTTGGTCGTGCTCATGGGCCGCACGATGGCGCCGCGGGTGCGCAGGGCGAAGATGAAAACAACCCATGGGCGCGCGTTCGGTTCCGGCTCGCCGCTGCGCTGCGGTGCGGCTGGGATCGCCCCATGCAAATTCTCCCAATGGCAGGTTTCACGGCGGTGGTTTTCGGAGCGGCGGCGCTGAGCCTCCGCGCCGACGAGGGCATGTGGCTTTACTCCGAGCCGCCGCGCGCGCAGGTGCAGGCGAAGTACGGTTTCGAGATGACCGACGTGTGGCTCGACCATCTCATGAAGGCATCGGTGCGCTTCAACAGCGGCGGCTCCGGTTCTTTCGTGTCGGCCGACGGTCTGGTGATCACCAACCACCACGTGGGCGCCGACGACCTGCAGAAGCTCTCCAGCGCGGAACACAACTACCTGCGCGACGGCTTCTATGCGGCGACGCCCGAGGCGGAGATCAAGTGCGTCGATCTCGAGCTGAACGTACTCCAGTCGATCGAGGATGTGACGAAGCGGGTGAACGCGGCTGTGGGCGCGGATTCTTCGACCGAGAAAGCGGCTGAGGCGCGCCGCAGCGCGATCGCGGCGATCGAGAAGGAGTCGCTCGCGAAGACGGGGCTGCGCAGCGATGTCGTCACGTTGCACCAGGGCGGCGCCTACCACCTCTACCGCTACAAGCGGTACACGGACGTGCGGCTGGTCTTCGCGCCCGAGCAGCAGATCGCGTTCTTCGGCGGCGATCCGGACAACTTCGAGTATCCGCGCTACAACCTCGATATCTGCGTCTTCCGCGCCTACGAGAACGGGAAGCCGGCGAAGGTGGAGAACTTCCTGCGCTGGTCGGCGAACGGCGCGGCCGACGGTGAGCTGACGTTTGTGTCTGGCCACCCGGGCCGCACGGACCGCCAGCTCACGCTCGAGGAGCTGCGTTTCCTGCGCGATGTGCAGTACCCGTACACGCTGAGCCGGTTGAAACGGCTCGAGGTGTTGTTGGGCAACTGGAGTGCGCGCGACATCGAGAATGCCCGCCGGGCGCGTGACGATTTCTTCGGCGTGCAGAACTCTCGCAAGGCGTACGACGGCGAGATCGCGGCGTTGCAGACGCCGGCGCTGTTTGCGGCGAAGGGGGCGGACGAATCGGCTCTCGCTGCCGGAGAAACTGCAGTGAAAAACACCCTCCTGCGCGTCGTCGAAGCGGTCGAGCAGCAGGACAAAGTGATCGTGCGCCAACGGCTCCTCGACGGCCGGCGCCACGAGGTGCTCTTCGCGCCGGACGCGTTCTGGTGCGATTCGTTTGCGCTCGCGCGCACGTTGCTGCGCACGCCGGTCGAGCGCGCGAAGCCCGACGGCGAACGGCTCGAGGAATACTCCGATGCGGCGCGCGAGTCGTTCGAGCTGGAGCTGTTCACCGAGAAGCCGATTTACGCGGACCTCGAGACGTTGAAGCTCGCCGATTCCCTCGGGTTTCTCGTCGAGCAACTCGGCGCACAGGATCCGCTCGTCGAGCAGGTGCTCGCCGGCAAGAGTCCGCGCGAGCGCGCGTACGAGTTGATCAGCGGCACGAAGGTGCGAGACGTGGCGTTTCGCCGCGCGCTGTACACGGGCGGGGCGGCGGCGGTTGAGGCCGCGAAAGACCCGATGATCGAGCTCGCGCGCTTGGTCGATCCGGCGGCGCGCGAAGTGCGGAAGCGTTGGGAGGAGATCGGCGAGGTGAAGCAGCAGGCGCACGCCGCGCTCGAGCGCGCGCGGTTCGCGCAACGCGGCGCCAGTGCGGCGCCGGATGCGACGTTCACGCTGCGCCTGAGCTACGGCGTGGTGAAAGGTTACTCGGAGGCCGGCCACGCGATCCCGGCGTTCACCGACTACGCCGGGCTCTACGCCCGCAGCGCGGCGCACGAGGGACGCGAGCCGTTCGATCTGCCACAGCGCTGGGTGGCGAAGCGCGGCGCGCTCGATCTGTCAGTGCCGTTCAACTTCGTGACGACGCACGACATCATCGGCGGCAACAGCGGCAGCCCGATGGTGAACCGCGCGGGCGAGTTCGTGGGCATCATCTTCGATGGCAATCTGCAGGGGCTGATCCTCGACTTCGCGTACGAGGAGGTGGAGTCGCGTGCGATTGCGGTCGACTCGCGTGGCATCATCGAGGCGTTGCGGCAGGTGTACGGCGTCGACGCGCTCGTGGCGGAGCTGACGCAGGGGAAACGCTGAGCGGCGTGCGCGCGGCGGACCTCGTTCGCAGAAAATGAAAAACGCCCCGGTGCCGAGTGCACGGGGCGTTTGTTTTCTGCGAAGCGGAAAACCTCAGCCGTTCTGCAGCTCGTAGCTGAGGATGCTCAGCGCGTAGACGGCGGCGGTCTCGCAGCGTAGCACAAGCGGGCCGAGCGTGATCGGCTCGAAACCGGCGTTCTTGGAGATGCTCATCTCGGCGGGGGTGAAATCGCCCTCGGGACCGACGAGCCACAGCACCTTCTGCGGGGCGCGGCCCTTCTCCTCGCGGAAACGCGCGAGCACGGTTTTCAGGGATTTCGCGCCCGGCTGGAGGCTGGCGATCAGCTTCAGGTCGTAGCCCTTGGAGTTCTCCATGCACTCGGTCGCGCGTTGCACGGGCTGGATCGCGGGCAGGAAGGCGTTGCCGCACTGCTTGGCGGCTTCGATCGCGGCGGCGCGCCATTTCTCGATCTTGTTCTCCTCGCGGTCACCCTCGAGCTGCACCTCGGTGCGCTCGCTCACGAGCGGCACGATCCCGGCGACACCGATCTCCGTGGCCTTGCGCACGATGGCGTCCATGTATTTGCCTTTCGGCAACGCCTGGCCGAGCGTGACGGCGTAGGGCAGCGGCTTGATCTGCTGCGGGAAACGGACCTTCAGTCGCGCCTCGCGTTTGCCCACGGCTGCGAGCTCGCAAATCCATTCGTGGCCGGCGCCGTCGAACGCGACGATGGTGTCGCCGACGCGGGCGCGGTTCACGGAGACGAGGTGGTGGGTCTCGGTCTCGTCGAGGAGGATCTCCGCCGGTTCGCGACTCGGCGGGGTGCAGAAAACGCGGAAGTCAGCCATGCGTGCCATCCGATCCCGCGGGGGCATGCGCGGCAAACGCGTTTTACGGCGGCGAATCGCGAGGTCCGTAAACGGCTGAAGCGCCCGGTTTCCCGGACGCTTCAGCCGACTAACAAACTACAAACCTAGAGAAAACAGCCCTGCAAACTTGCACAGGGAAAGACGCAGCGGCCGTGAGAACGTTCAAAACCGGCGAAAGTTTTTTTGGCGGCTTCCGGGAACGGTGGTCTGCCACGCTCGCGAGGCATGCACGCGAGCCGGGGAGTGGCTCATCGCTGCGCGGCCGCTGAAGCCGGATCGCCGGATGCAGAAACGGCTGAAGCGCTCGGTTACCCGAGCGCTTCAGCCGACTAACAAAACTACAAGCTATGAGAAACTAGCCCTGCAAACCTTGTTACGCAGGGAAAGACGCAGCGGCGGCGAGAACGTTCAAAGAACGTGGAAGTTTTTTTCAGAAATCTCGCGCCACCAGTTCCAGCGCTGCATCGCGACCTCCAGAAACGGCTGAAGCGCCCGGTTTCCCGGGCGCTTCAGCCGACTTATCAAACTACAAACTAGTGAAGTACTAGCCTTGTATACTCTCTTGCGTCGGGGAGAGACGCGGGCGTCGCCGAAACGTTCAAAATTCCTCCGCCGGATCGTGCGTGGCGGCCGTTAGCGCTTGTGACGCAAGGCGATGGCTCGTGCTCTCGTGAGCCGAGAAGCCGCCAACTGGCGGCCGCTTCCGGGCGCGGTACCCACGTGCGCGCGGAGCCGAATCACTCCTTCTTCCCGACCAGGTCGGCGTACACGGCGACGGCTTGGCCGCGGGATTGGACGTGGAGCTTTTCGTAGATGCGGCGGATGTAGGAGTTCACGGTCGTGAGGTTGATGCCCAACTTATCGGAGATCTCCTTGTACATGTAGCCTTTCGCGAGGAGCGAGAGGACCTCGTTCTCGCGCTTGGAGAGCTGGTCGATCGCAGTGGACTTCGGCTTCAACGGCTGCAATGCCTGCACCACTTTGCGGGCGATGAGGCTGCTCATCTGCGAGCCGCCGGCGTGGACCTCACGAAGTGCGGTCAGCAGTTCCTCCCGTGGTGTGTGCTTGAGCAGGTAGCCGGTGGCACCGCTCAGAAGAGCGCCGAAAATGTAGTTCGAGTTCTCGTAGACCGTGAGCATCACGAACTGCGTTTCCGGCAGCTGGGGCTTGAGGGTCTTCACGCACTCGACGCCATCACGTCCGGGGAGGTTGATGTCGACCAGGGCGAGGTGGGGTTTCACCGACGGGAGGCCGGCGATCGCGCTCTCGGCGTCGGGGTACTCGCCCACACAGGCAAAGCCGTCGGCCCTGCGCAGCCAGCTGACCAGGACCTCGCGGATCGAGACATCGTCTTCCACGACGGCGACGGTGATGATCGGCGCCGGCGCGGGTTTGGGAGATCGGGGGGAAGTGTCCACGGGATGATCGGCGGGGTGAGGGTGGGCTAGTGCCGGGCGGGTCAACCGTGCGGCGGTTCCGGGGAGAGTGTCGCTGCCTAGGGTGTGTCTTCAAGTTCCCGCATGGCGCTGCAGGAGGCGCAGCGGGCGGAAAACGAGGGTGGGGCGACCGGCTGGGCTGAAGTCCTGACGGTGGCACCCAACGCGGTTTTCCGCCCGCTCCGCCCCTGCCCTACGGGTCGCTCAGAAAACGGGTCGCCGCGGCGTTGCCCCGACCGGCACGGGCCTCGACCCGCCTCCGGTCGGGGCGCCTTGCGGCGATTCGTTTTCTGTGCGGACAGCGCCATGCGGGAATTTGAAGACGCACCCTAGAACGGAATGGTGAAAGCGATGCTTGTGCCTTTGCCGGGCTCGCTGGAAATCTCGCTGCGACCGCCGATGCGGTCGATCCGCTGTGCGATGTTCCGCATGCCGTTTCCCGACGCGAGTCGACCGTCGGTGCGCGCGGCCGGTTGATCGTGAGCGAAACCACGGCCGTTGTCGCGGACGGTGAGGACAAAGGCCCGCGCGCGCACTTCGATCGAGAGGTGGACCTCGGTGGCCGCCGCGTGTTTGACGACGTTGTTGAGCGCCTCCTTGAAGGCGAGAAACAGGTTGTGGCGGATCTCCGCGGTGAGCGGCCACGTCGGCACCTCGTCGGGGACCTCCAAGCGGCAGCGGATGCCAGCGGCGCCGAGGAGCTCCTGCGCGAACAAACCCATGTAGCCGATCAGACTGTCGAGCGTGTCGTGCCGCGGATCGATCGCCCACACGATCTCGTCGAGTGCGCGGGTCATTTCGCGCGCGGTGGAGTAGATGCGGGAGAGCACTGCGGCGGCCTGCTGGGGTTGGTCCAGTTCGTTGCGCTGCGGCTGACTGAACATCGCGATGCGGATCAGGCTGGTGCCGATGTCGTCGTGGATGTCTTGGGCGATGCGTGTGCGTTCGCGCTCGAGTTCGTGCTGATGTTCCAGGTGCTCCATCCGTTTCTGCAGGCGGCGGCGGGTGATGTGGCGAACGAGCACGGCGACGCCAGCCACGACAACCAGGGCGCTCGCGCCGAGGAACCACCATGTTTCCCAGAAGTACGGCAGGACGGTGATCGCGAGGGTGGCTCCCTCGGTGTTCCAGACGCCGTCGTTGTTGGCGGCGATCACGTGGAACCGGTAGCTGCCCGCGGGCAGATGGCTGTAGAACGCCGTGCGTTTTCCGCCGGCCTCGACCCAAGTCCGGTCGATGCCATCGAGGCGGTATTTGAAACGGACTTTGTTCGGGGCGACGTAACTCAGCCCGCTGAATCGAAACTCGAGGCGCTGGTGGTCGGGCGGGATGCTGTTCGCCGCGGCGCCCGAACCTAGCGGCGCGCTCTCGCCATCAATCACCAACGACTCGATCACGACCGGTGGCGGCGTCGGGTTCGATTGGATCCGTGCCGGATCGATGCTCAGCACGCCCTTGCTGCTCGCGAAGAGCAGGCGTCCGTCTTCGGTGCGGCAGGCGGCGGCGTGAATCCCGCCGGGAAATTCGATCACCGGCAACCCGTCGTTGTCGTCATAGGTCTGGCTGGCGAACGCGGCGATCTGGCCGTCGGCGCAGCGATTCAGTTCTTCTTTCGCGATGCGTTGAATCCCGTGGTGCGTACTCAGCCAGAAATAGCCGATGCCGTCGTCCAGGATGTGGCAGATGGCCTTGTCGGCCAGACCCTGCGCGGGGCCCAGATTGGCGAAGCGGCCGCTCTTCAGCCGGGTGAGCCCGTTGTCGGCTGTCCCGATCCAGAGCGTGCCATCGGGGTCGCCGAACAGGCACTGGATCGCGTCGCTGCCGATCCCGTCCTTACCGCGCAGCACTGTGACTTTTCCATCTGCGATGCGCGCGAGGCCGCCGCGGGTGAACGCGCACCAGGTGGCGCCTCCGCTCTCCTGGACGATCGCCGACACATCCGCGGCGCCGATATCGCTTCCCTTGACCAGCCAGCTCGCACCGGAGCGGTCCAGCCGCTGCAACCCGTCGCGGCGGCCGATGAGCAACCCGTCTGTTCTCGCCTCCGGTTGGAGCGCGAGCACCGGGCTCGACTGCGGATCGATCGCCTCCGGACGCACGAAGCGCCCATCCTGCAGCCGATAGGGACCGCCCCACCAATAGTTGCCCGCCCATACTTCTCCACCGTGGGTCTCGGCGACCGCCCACACGTAGAGATTCGTGAGCCCTTCCGGCTCGCCGAAGTGTTCCCATCGGCCGGGGAGCGAGTGGTACACCCCCGCGCCTTCGGTGCCGATCCAGAGGCTTTCCCCTCGGCCCGGCGCGACGGCGAGCACCGAGGCGCCGAGCCAGCCGTCGGGTGCGTTCAGCACCGAAAACGCCGTGGTGCGCACCGCGGCGAGACCCGCGCCGGTTCCGACCCAGAGATTGTTCTCACGATCCTCATACAAGGTCCGCACCCAGTTATGGGGGAGGCCGTTGCTCTGGTCGAGGTGCACCGCTGGCCGGCTGTCGCCGAAGAGCAGATAGAGGCCGGAGTTGACGGTGCCGAGCGCCAGCGTGCCGTCTTTCAACTCTAGGCAGGGTGAAACAGTGTCGAGCGGGCCGGGAAAGGGACCGCGATTCTCCACCCAGCGTGCGCCATCCCATTTGCGGATGAGGCCGTCGCGGAACACCCACGCTCCGCCATCTCGGCTGGTGGCGGCCATGCTCACATAGTCGACGTCGTAGGTTGGATCGAACTTGGTCAGCACCAAGCGGCCGTCCACGAGCCGGTAGGCCTGCGAGTTTTCCACTATCCAGATAGTGCCGTGCTCGTTCCGGCTCCACGTCATCAGCTTTCCGGGTTCCGGCGCGATGGCGGACGGGACTCGCTGCCCGTCCTCGACCGAATCCAGCGACCCGTCCCTGTGCATGGCCCAGACGCGCCCAGCCTCATCGCTGCCCAGCCCGATGATCTGATCGCCCCTGGGCTCGGACGCAGGTGGCACCGCCGTGAAGCGCCCGGCGGTGTAGCGGGTGAGCGTGCCGGTTTCCTGTCCGATCCAGAGCGTCCCGCGCTCGTCTTCGAAAAGGCTCGTCACACGGTGGTCGGCGAGTTCGGGGGTGTTCGACGAGTCGAAGACTTGGAACCGCTCTCCGTCGAACCGCGCAAGACCGCTATGTGTTCCCAACCAAAGATAGCCGTCGCGCGTCTGCACGGTCGACGTCACCGCGTTCTGCGGCAGCCCGTCCTCCGTCCGCCAAATCCGGATCGAGTAGCCTTCGGACAAGACGGTCGCGGCGCTGCAGCTTGTCGCCAAAAACAAGGCACCGAGGGCGAACCGGCGCAGCGCGCGAGGGGCGTTAACGTGGATCTGCAGGGGTGGGTCAGATCGGGAGGGCACGTTGCCACTGAAGACGAACGCGGGAGGGCGGCAAGTGCGCAGGCTGCGCGGACGGCTCCGCGGCGCGCGCCGCGGAGCTCCCGCGATCCGTGCCGAAAACTCGCGGGAGCGAATCACGTCCCGAGGCAGGGGCCCTCCGTCCTGTGGTAGTGGTGTCTCCGAGCGTCGCGACCGAGGCGCTCAATGCGCCGCCGGCTGGCTCGGCGTCGCGTTGTTGGGGGAATCATCGGGTCGGTGAGAGCACCGCGGCGTAGCCGCCGGCGGGGGCGAGGGTGAGCTCGATGGTGTCGGTCGCAGCGACGGCGCGCGTCGTCTCGGAGATCGTCTCGGGCCGAGTCGCGGATTCCAGCGTATCGGCGAAGGCGCGCAGTTGCCACGAGCCGGCGTCGAGGAACTTCAGTGGCACGCGCACGGTGAGCGGCGCTTCGGCGTTCATCGCGGCGACGTACCACCGCGAGCCGGAGCGGCGGGCGAGCACGACGTGCTCGGCGACCTCGGCCGAGAGTACGACGGTCTCGTCCCACACCGTCGGCAACCCGCGGAAGAACTCCACGCCGGGCTGGCCGCGGTAGTTGGCCGGGCTGTCGCAGAGCACGAGCAGCGGGCTGACGTAGACGACGGTCTCGGCGAGCTGGCGGGCGCGCGTGCCCATGACCTCGGCGGGCGAGCTGACCTTGAAGTCGGCGGCGGTGCGGTTGAGAAAGCCGCCGGGCGTGAAATCCATGGGCCCGAGCAGCCCGCGGGTGAAGGGCAACGTGATCGTGTGGCGGGTGTCGCACTGGTTGCCGCCGAGCTTGTTGTATTCGTTGCCCAACACACCCTCCTGGGTCACGAAGTTCGGGTAGGTGCGGGCGAGGCCAGTGGGCTTGTAGACGCCGTGGAGGTCGACCATCAGGCGGTGACGGGTGGCGCACTCGAGCAGCTCCACGATCCACTGCACGGTCTCTTGAGCGTCGCTGTTGAAGAAATCGACCTTGATGCCGACGACGCCGAGCTTGGCGAGGTGGTCGAGCGCGCGCTCCATGCCGAAGGTCTTGATGTCGAGCGAGTGGGCCCAGATCCAGAGACCGATACCGCGCTCGCGGGCGTAGGTGACGAGGCCGGGAACGTCGATGTGTGGCAGCGCGCGGGCGAAGTCGCCGGAGGGGTTGTTCGGCGGCGAGTTCAGGCCCTTGTCCCAAAGGGTCATGTGGTCGTACCAGAACCAGTCCATGACCTGGTAGCGGAAGCCCATCTCGGCGGCGAAATCGATGAACTCCTTGTGGGAGCGCGTGTCGCCGCGTGAATAGACACCGGTCTGCTCCGGCTGCGAGGGATTTACGCCCGTCCACCACGCGTCCCAGGCGCTCACGCCGGGTTTCACCCACGAGGTGTCGGCGACGCGCGAGGGCGTCGCGAGCGTGGCAACGAGGTCGTTGTTCAACAGCTCCGCGGCGTTGCGCGCGAGCATGACAATGCGCCACGGACTGACGCGGCGCTCGTGGCCGACGACCCGGCCGTTGCCATCGTGGCGCCAAACAAGAGCGGCTTTCGCGCCGGGGCGCGGTGTTCCGTCGGCGCGGCGCGGGGCGGCGGCGAGGAACATGCCGGCCCAGTCGATCAGATCGGATTCCGCGATCGCGGCGAACCCGCTCGGCAACTGCACGAGCAGCGGCAACACGTGCGAGGCGGCGGCGGTCGCATCGAGCTGCGAGAGCCGTTTCTCGGGGTATTGGTTCTCGGCGCAACCGGAAGGATTGCCGGCCCAGCATTTCAGATCGGACGGGAAGACGAACTCCGTGAGTTCGTCGGTGACGACGTAGGTCTCGAGGCCGGGCTGCGTGGGGATCTCGTAGCGGAGCGCGACGCCGTTGTCGTAGGCGCGCACAATCAGATTGAGCCGGCGAGAAGCGTCGGTGGCTTCCGCGAGTTCGAGTTTCAGTTCGCGATAATGATCGGGCACGACGCGGCGCGCGCCGAAGGCGTTTTCCCACGTGCTGTCGTGCTCGGCGCGCGAGGTCGCGACGATCTTCGCCGTGCGACCGAGGGAAGCACCGCCGGTGAAATCTAGGCCGAGCTGCGAGTCCGCCAGCGTCGGCTGGCCGTCGAGGGTGACGCGGTAGTGCAGGCCGTCGGTGTCGCCGACGACGATGGCGACACGACCATCGGGCGAGGCGAGGGTTTCTTCCGCGCCGAGCGCGAGCTGAACCGCGGTAAGGGAGACGAGAAAAGCCAGAGTGCGGCGGAGTTTCATAGGGGTGGGAGTTTTCATCGCGGAGAAAGGAGGAAAAGGCCAGCGGCATGAGCGGGAAGCTCGACGCCAAATTCGTCGCGGAACGCGCCGAGGTCGGCGCGTCGCCAGAGATCGCGCACGGTCGCTTCGCCTGCGATGCCGAGCTCGGCGAACGAGACGGCGACACGCGCCTTTTCGGCGGTGCTCTGGGCGTTGAAGAGCGCCACGTAGCGGTCCCGACTGCCGGGCACATCGGCGACCCAGACGATGAGATCGCCGCGTCGCGAGAGTTGGTGGTTGTTCGCGCTGTGCTGGTTCACTGCGAGCACTTCGGGATTCGTGAGCAGCTCTCGCGTGAACGCGTCTAGGCGCCTCAGGTCGCCCCCGAAGATCAATGGCGAACGCGCGATGCACCAGAGCGTCATGCAGAGGATCTGTTCGTCGGGCGTGAAGCGCGTCGGCCGGCCCTGTTCGACGATGCCGAAGGGCAGCATGTCGGCGTCGGGCCAGGCGCCGGCGGCGCGGTAACGCGTCCATTTCTCCAGTCGGCCGAACATCCCGTGCAGGGGGCCCCACTGGTCCCAGAAATCGTCGGAGATGCGCCACATGTTGGCGTGCGCCATCACGTGCTCGCCGCGCTCGAGCGGCGTGTCGCCGGGCGAGAGGCTGAGGACGATGCGGCGGCCGGTCTTGTCGATCGCGCGGCGGATCGCCTCGATCTCGGCTTTCTGGCCTTCGTCGTACGGACGGGCGATGTCGTCGACCTTGACGAAATCGACGCCCCACGAGGCGTAGAGTTCGAAGAGCGAATCGTAGTAGGACTGGGCGCCGGGTTTGCGCAGATCGACGCCGAACATGTCGGGATTCCACGAACACGTGCTCTGCGTGTTCGCGATGTCGGCGGCGCGGACGGAGGTGCCGAGTACCGGGGTGTTGTCGCGCACGGCTTGGCGCGGGATGCCGCGCATCAGGTGGATGCCGAAGCGCAGACCCTTCGCGTGCACGTAATCGGCGAGCGGCTTGAAGCCGGCGCCGTTGGCGGCGGAGGGGAACTTCTTCACGGCCGGTAACAAGCGGCCGTAGGCGTCCATCTGGAGAGGGGCTCCATCCCGGTAGCCGTGGCCTTGGGAGTCCGGCTCGTACCACTGGATGTCCACGGTGAACACGTCGTAGCCCGCCGGCTTCAGGAGTCGGGCCATCGCATCGGCTTGTTCGCACGCCTGCTGCTCGTTGAGGGTGGTGCCGAAGCAATCCCAACTGTTCCAACCCAGCGGCGGAGTCGGTGCGTTCTGACGGAAGGCGATTGAGGAGGCTTCAGCGGCGGTCGCGGGCGCGGCGAGGGGCTCGTCCTTCGCATGTGTGAGCATCGTGGTGGCGAGCACGCATGCGGCGAGCGGGAGAGCCAGTTGGAGCCGGAGTCGGGTGTTCATCGAGAGACGGAGGCAGAAGGGGAACCTGGGACGCGCTTCACTGGAAGATCCGCTGGGCGAAACGGTAGAGGTTGCTGCCCCACGTGTCGCCGTCGTGGCCGTGGTCGTCGACGTTCCAGATGTGCGTGACGCCGTGCTCCTTCAGGTAGGTGTGCATGCCCTGTGAGAAATTGATGAGGCCGTCCTTGTTGCCGCAGGAGATGTAGAGCAGCTTCAGGTGAGCGCGGACCGCTTCGGGATCGGGGACGAGTTCGGCGGGCGGACGGGTGTTCGGCGCGGCGGAAAAGGCGCCGAGCCAGGCGAACGTGGAGAGGTGCGTGAGTCCGAAGTTGAATGTCTGTCCGCCGCCCATCGAGAGCCCGCCGAGCGCGCGGTGCTCGGCGTCGGTGAACGTCGAGTAATGGCTCTCGACCGCGGGAATCAGGAAGCTGAACAGGTCGCGCTCGAACTTCGCGAACGCGCCGGCGTTCTCCGGAGTGTATTGGTTCTGCGGCGCGCGGTCGTCGGGCAGGGCGCGGCCATTGGGGCAGACGATGATCATCGGCGCGGCCTTACCGGCGCCGATGAGGTTGTCGACGATGACCTCGGCCCTGATCCAACTGGTCCAGTCGTGTTCGTTGCCGCCGAGGCCGTGGAGGAGATAGAGCACGGGATATTTGTGGTCGGCGGAATAGCCGGGCGGCAGGTAAACGATGGCTTTGCGGCGGGTGCCGGTGACGCCGGAGTCGTATTCGAAGGTCTCGACGCGGCCCTGCAGGTCGCCGCGCGCGGGCGTGCGATAGTCGGCGGGAGGCTCGGGAAAAACGCGCACATCGTCGGGTCCGAGCACGATGGGCCGGGAGAAGTGGGCGCCGGCGCTCTCGACGGAGACGTCTTCGGGTTTTTCGGTCGCGGCGAAGGCCGGAAGCGAAGCGAGGGTGACGAGGGCGGCGAGGAGACGGATCGGGGTGCTCATGATGAGGAGAGAGAGCGCGGAGGCGGGGGTGTTGTAGATTGAGACGAGTTACGGCGTGTCGCGGGTGAAGACGAACGAGCGCAGGTCGGCCACGGTCGCATTCGGGGTGTCGGAGGTGAAACGCAGGTACAGCGCGTTCCGTCCGTCGAGATTGCGCACGGGGATCGTGAGCTCACGCCACCAGCCGTCGCTGCCCGGTTCCTTCTTCACTGCGACGACGCCGATTTGCTCGCCGCCCGCCTGCGGGTCGCCGAGCCAGACTTCGATGGCTCCGGCGGCGTTCCCGTTGCGGACCTGGACCGTGAAGGTCGTTTGCTGTCCGGGAAACGGCTGGCCGAAGTCGAAGTATTTATAGCCTGCAACGCAGTCGCGCTTGTTGCCCGCGAGGAACTGGGTGCGTTTGTCGACTTCGGTGACGTAGCTTCCGCCGCGGAAGACGCATGCGATGTCGGCCGGCGTGACCTTGTAGGGATTGAGGCTCTCCTCGAAGCCGAGAGAAGTCTGCTCCACCCGCGTGATGCTGCCGTCGGCCAGGATCTTGACCCGCTCGGTGCAAGCGCGACGCGAGAAGACCGTGTTGTTGGTCATGCGGTGGTAGAAGATGTACCACTGACCGTTGATCTGCGCCAAACCGCCGTGGATGTTGCCGCCGTGGGCGCCATCGCGCTGGGAGACGATGGGACCGCGATATGCGAACGGGCCGGTCGGCTTGTCGCTGGTGGCGTAGGCGAGGTCCCCGCCGCGCGCGTAAACGAGATAGTAGATGCCGTTGATCTTCCGAGGCGAGGGGCCCTCCTGGTACTCGAACGGCGATCCGAGGGGGATGACATCTTTCTGAAACGTACCCGGCAGGATGTCGGTCATGGTCCGTGGATCGAGTTGGGCCATGTAGGAACGTTCGCCGCCCCAGTAGAGGTAGACCTTGCCGTCGTCGTCCACGAGGATGCCGGGATCGAAGTATTGGCTCCAGCCGCCGAAATCCATGGGAGCACCGGCAGGGGCCTTGATCGTCGAGAGGACCTTGAACGGGCCGGCGGGTGTGTCGCCGACCGCCACCGAACAAGGCGAGCCGACGATCTGCGCGAAGAGGTAGTATTTGCCGTTCAACGCGACCATTTCGGGCGCATAGAATTCGTTGTCGGAATACGATATGTCGTCCGGGTGCCCGCCGATGTCGCGCGTGCTGAGCGCGATGCCGTGGTCGGTCCACTCGTTGAGATTACTGAGCGGCGCCGACCAGACTTTCAGGATGTGATCGCAGAAACGTTGGGAGCCGGCTTTGTCGTGCGAGCCGTAGAGATAAACCCGGTCGCCGTAGACGCGCGGTTCGCCGTCGGGAATGTGCTCGTAAGCCGGCAGGAACGGGTTGGCGGCGCGGAGCGCGGGCGAGCTCCCGGCAAGGGCGAGAAGGAGCGCGACAGCTCGGGCGACGGACGCGGCGTGATGAAGTTGATTTTTGAACATGCCGATTTGGGCGTGGTGGGGGGGCGGTTGAGCGGAGCGGATCGTGATGGGCGAGGGATTCTGCGACCGCGTCACGGAACGGGGATCAGGCGGACGAGCACGACGCCATGCGGTGCGACGGGAGCCTCGAACTTGTCGTTGAACTCACCCAGGTCCTGCTGGCGCCAGAGATCGCGCACACGGAATCGCATGCCGGTGCGCTCGGTGGGCAGTGTGCCCCAGGGACCCCAGCTTACGGCGACGTTGGCGGCGGTCTCGCTGCGGTTGAACAGGCCGACGGCGATCGAGCCGTCCTCGAGCGTCTTGGCGTAGACGACGTGGCCGTTGTCGTTGCTGACTTGGGTGGCCTGTTTGCCGAGGGCGTCCTGATCGATCGCGAGCACCTCGTCGTTGGTGAGCAGGCCCAGTGTGAAGTCGTCGAGTTGCGTGAGATCGCAGCCTAGCAGGAGCGGCGCGGAGAGCAGGCACCAGAGGCTCATGTGTGTGTATTGCTCGTCGGGCGTGAGGTGCGTCGGGTGCAGGTTTGGGCCCCAGCCGACGTGGCCGAGAACCAGCATGTCGGGATCGCTCCAGTGGCCTGGGCCGGTGTACGCGGCCCAGCGATCTTGCAGGAAACCGTTGCGGCTCACGCTGCCCCAGCCGTCGAAGATATCGCCGGTGGTGCGCCAGAGATTGGCGAGGCGCGCGTAGTCGGGGGCGTTGTCGTAGAGGCCGGTGTTCGAGAGGCTGTAGACGATGTCGCGGCCGGTGGCGCGGAGAGCGTCCGCCATCTCGGCGACGTGCGGCACGTCGCAGGGGAACCAGTCATACTTGAGGTAGTCGACGCCCCACGCCGCCCACTGCCGCGCATCGTGCGCGGCGAAGGAATGTGCGCCGAACTTCCAGTTGACCCAGGCGGGCTTCGCGTTGGGCGCATGCGGGTCTTTGTTGAGATGACAGAACTCGTCGACATCGCCGCACTCGACCCATGGGTACGAGCCGTCGGCCTGATCGGTGGAGCCGCCGACGTAGCCCGCGTAGGTGCCGGTCCACGGGCTTGAGTAGATCCCGAACTTCAGGCCGAGAGCGTGGATCTCTTCGGCGAGCGCCTTCATGTTGGGAAACTTCTTGTTGGGCTGGATGGCGTGGAACGCGCCGCCGCGTGGGCCCTGCCAGCCGTCGTCGATGTTGATGTAGGTCCAGCCGTGGTCGCGCAGTCCCTTCTCCGCCATCGCGCGAGCGGAGCTGAGCACGCGCTCCTGGCTCACGGCATCGCCCCAGCAGTTCCAGCTGCTCCAGCCCATCGGCGGCGTGAGCGCGATGCGGTCGCCGACGACAATGCGGAATTTCTTCTCCGCGGCACCGAGCGCATTCTTTGCGCGGAACGTTACGCTGTATTCTCCAGATTCAGACACTGAACCCGAGATGCGCCCGGTGGCGGCATCGACCGCGAGGCCGGCGGGCAGGCCGTCGACGGCGAAGCTCATCGGTCGCTGGCCGGTCGCCGGGATCGAATAGAGAAATGGCACGCCGAGACGCACGCCGAAGACGCTCGGGCCGTTCACGCGCGGTGTGGCTGGCGCGGGCGGCGTGAGAATCGTCGGAGCGGATTCGGCGTGTCCGGGCAGCGCGAGAGCGAGGAGACCGGTCAGTAGGAACAGCGGGCGCATGCAGATCTGGAACTCGTCGGCAGGGCGGTAGTATGGGAGACCGGGTGATCGGCGACGGAGATGCCGAGCGGCGGTCGCCCTACAAAGACGGGCACCTGCGATTACTTGTGTTTCGGTTCGACGGCTTTCGTCGGACGGAGCAGTGCCAGCCGATAGGGTAGGAGGATGTAATTTGGCTCCTGCGTGCCGCGCGGCAGGCCTTGGTAGAGGAAGCGGATATTTTGCGGATCGACTGTCGCCGTCTCGTCGGCGCCTTCGCGCAGCAACTCGCCGTGGCTGATGCCGTTGGTCCAGAGCGGAGCACCGTCGATGGTGCGCACATTGGCGTTGCCGGCGAACGGCGTCGTTTCGGAACTGCCGTCAGGCAACGGCTGCCAC
>DATGXO010000175.1:0-13456 GCA_035298965.1 Opitutaceae bacterium
CGTGTCGAGCGCGCGGGCGAGACTGCGGCTGAGCAGACCGGCGCCGGTGACGAGCACGAACGCGATGGTGATCTGCGCGACGATGAAGACGTGGCGCACGCGTTGGTCGGCGCGGCCGGCGGTGCCGCCGCGCGAGCCGGACTGCAGTGTCTCCGCCAGATGGGCACGGAGATTGAACCAGACGATCGGCGCCGCGATGAGCAGCCCGACGAGAAGCGCCACGACCAGGGAGGCGACGGCGACGCGGCCGTTGAACTCGACCGTGGCGCCGAGCGGCATGAGGTCGGTGCCGAGCGTGCGGGTGAGATCGATGCCGAAGGAGCCGAGCAGGAGGCCGAGCAGCGCGCCGCCGAGCGTGAGCAGCAGCGTCTCGACGACGACCTGCGCGGCGATGTGGCGGCGGCCGGCGCCGAGAGCCTGGCGCACGGCCAGGTCGCGCATGCGACCGCTGGCGCGGATGAGGAGGAGGTTGGCGAGGTTGAACGCGCCGATGATCAGCAGGCAGAACACGCCGGCCTGCAGGAGGACGAGCGTGGGGCGGATCGAGCGCACGTGATCCGCGTGCAACGAGCGCACGGTGGTGTGGTAGCCGGCGTCCTTGATGAGCTGGGCGAGCGGATCGTTGACGAGGAGGCTGGCATTCAACGCGTCGATCTGCGCCTGTGCCGTGTCGAGCGAGGCACCCGGCGCGAGGCGCGCGACCATGGCGTAGCTGTTCGAATGGCGGCGGTCGGGGGCGCGTTGGGCCAGATCGTGCGAGGCGGGGCGGAAGAATTCGGCGCGGCTGGAGAGAAACCGGAAGCCGGGCGGAAGCACGCCGACGACCGTGACCGTGAGCCCGTCGTTGACGAAGGTGCGGCCTACGACGGCGGGATCGGCATTGAAGTGGTTTCGCCAGAAACGATCCGTGAGCACTGCCACCTGATCGGTCGCGTAGGTGAGTTCGTCGTCGGTGAACGAGCGGCCGAGCGCGAGCGGCACACCGAGCGTCGCGAAGAACTCCGGCGTGACGCGCATGAGCGGCACGCGATCGGGTGACGCTCCGTCGCCGACGATGGTGCTGCCGTCCTGATACATCGCGAGCGAGGGGAGCGCAGCGAGCGCGCCGCGCCGGTCGAAGTAGTTGGGCACGGAGGTGCCGGAGCGTTCCGCGCCGGCGCCCGGGTAGCCGTTGAAGAGGCAGACGAGTCGCTCGGGCTCGGGAAAAGGCAGCGCGCGGACGAGCACCGCATCGACGACCGCGTAGATCGTGAAGTTCGCGCCGAGGCACAGGGCAAGTGTGAGCACCGCGACGGCGGTGAAGCCGGGTGTCTTCGCGAGCGAGCGGAGGGCGATGCGGAGGGCGGTTGGCATAGTGAGCAGTTGTGCTGGCGCGGGGGATAGCGCGGTTGGCAGGGGCGATTGCAGAGCCTATGCCAGCTTGGCTAGGATGGTGTTAAACCCGGTACGCCAACAACTAATGCGCTGAGTTAGTCGGCCGCCGCGGGATGAACTCCACGGCGGCGGGAAAACACTTTCCCGGAAACGGGACGCGGTCTCGGCGTTTTCAGCGCGCTTCGGGCGGGCGCGGCGCGGCGGTGCTTTTCCCGAGTTGCTGCTGGATCTGCTGTTCCGCCTGATCGATCGCACTGCGATAGCCGGCGGGATCGACGAAGGGATTGGGCTCCGCGCCGAGGAGGGCGCGTTTCTCCTTCAGTGCACAAGCGAAGCCGTGCGGGGCGAGATAGATGTCGCAAGGAAGGGCGCGCAGAAGCGTGCACGAGCGCAAAAGGTCGGCGCCGATGTTCGGATACTGCGGGTTGGCGACGAGGTCGTAGCCCGGCGCGGTGAGGCTGGCCATGAACACGATGTCGTAGCTCCTGCTTCGGTCGCTCGCCCGCATCGTCCAGGTCGTGGAACCCTTGGTGTGCCCGGGGGTGAGGTGCGCAGTCAGCGTGATACCACCGAGGGAGACCGTCTCGCCATCGGCGATGATGCGGTCGGCGACGACCGGTGGAAACGGCAACGTGTCGCCCCATTGGAAATCGCCCTTGCCGCCGCGGGCGAGCCCTTCGGCTTCCGGCGCGGTTGCGACCAAGGTGGCGCCGGAGAGGCGTTTGAGTTCGGCGAGCCCGCCAGCGTGATCGAGGTGGGCGTGGCTGGTGAGGAGGATTTTGATGTCCTCGATTCTGAAGCCGAGCTCACGCACGTTCTGCTCGATGAGCGGCGCGGTTTCGGCGAAGCCGCCCTCGAGCAGGATGTGCCCCTCGGGCGTGGTGATCAGGTAGGACGAGACATCGGAGGCGCCGACGTAGTGGACGTTGCCGATGATGCGAAACGGCTGCGCGGGCTGGTTCCACGAGCGAAACAGTTCGGAGGACTGGGCGCTCGCGGCCAGGGCCGAGAGCCAGAGGCCGCCAGCGGCGAGGATGGTGCGGACTCGCGGGTGGATGAGAAAAGGTCGGTCGGATTTCATGGGAACGGAGAAAGGAAAAGAGCGTGAGGTGCGGGCGGATATCGGAGGCGCCTATTCGGCGCGCAGTGCCTCGAGCGGATCGACGCGGCTGGCACGGCGGGCGGGCAGGATGATCGCGAGCAGAACGACGCCGGCCATCACGCCAACGGCGAGGCTCAGGATGGCGGCCTGGCGACCGTGGATCCCGAAGAGCATGCTGTCCATGGCTCGGCTTGCGGCCCATGCGCCTGCTGCGCCGAGGATGATTCCAATTACGAGGAGTCGGGCGCCGAGCCTGAGGAAGTACGTGCAGATCTGTTTCGGCAACGCGCCGAGCGCCATGCGGATGCCGATCTCGTGCTGTCGTTGTCCCACGGCGTAGGCGAGGACGCCGTACGTGCCGATGGCGGCCAGCAGGAGGGCGATGACGGCGAAGATGGTGGCGAGGATCGCCGGTGAACGCCGCATGAGTAGGCTGTCGTCGATGCGCGCCTGCAACGTTCGCAGGTCGTCGACCGGCAGTTCGGGGTCGAGGGCGAGCATGGTTTTCCGAACCAGCGGCGCCAGCGCTTCGAGCGTGTGCTCAGATCGCACGACCAGCGAAAAGTCGAAGGAATTGAACCCGGCATAGTCGAAATAGACGGTTCCGAAGCCGGAGGCCTCGCCTAACTCGGCCTGCTTCACATCGGCCACGACACCGACAATCGTCGCCTTTGGGGTGCCGGGGCCGAACGAGATGTGATGACCGAGGGGATCGGAGTCCGGCCAATAGCGATTGGCGAAGGCCTGGTCCACGAGGCAGACCCGCTCCGCCCGATGGTTATCGGCATCCTCAAGAAGGCGGCCGCGGAGGAGCGGGATGCGGAGCATGGGCCAGTAGTCGGCGGTCGCAGCGGCGAGGTAGTGCGCCCGCCGGGGTTCACCTGGAACGGGGGTGTAGCCGTCGACATCGAGCGCGCTGTTGCTGATGCTGCCGGTGAAGGGAAGGCCAGTGGCGATGGCGGCATGGGAAACGCCCGGCAGCGCGCGCAGGTTGGCTAGCAGGCGTTCGACGAAGGCGATCCGGGCGGTGTCCTTCTGGTAGTTCCGCCACGTGAGCTGGACCTGCCCGGTGAGGATGTGGGACGGATTGAAACCTGGAGAGGTGTCGAGGACGCGTTTCAAGCTGATGGCAAGCAGGCCGGCGCTGGTCAGGAGCACGAAAGCAAGGGCGATCTGAGTGATGACGAATCCGTGACGCACGCGCTGCGTGGAGCGCGTGGCGCAACCGGCGCGGCTTCCGGGCCGCAGGCTCGGTGTCACCCGGGCACGGAGATGGAACCAGATGATCGGCACCGAGAGCGCTAGGCCGATGCCAATCGCCAGTGTAAACAAAGACACTGCGAGGCGGGAGTTGAACTCGATCGCCGAGCCGAGTGGCAGTTGCCCGGCGCCCATGGTGCGGAGCAGATCGATCCCGAGCGACCCGAGCAGCAGACCGAGGACTCCACCGCAGAGCGAGAGTAACATAGTTTCGGCGACGACAAGGGACACGATATGACGTCGGCCGGCGCCGAGCGCCTGTCGGACGGCGAGTTCTTGTGTGCGGCCGTTAGCGCGGATCAGCAAGAGGTTCACCAGGTTGACGCCGCTGATGAGCAGCAGCAGGACCACACCGGCTTGGAGAAGCGTGAGGGTCGGTTTGACCGTCTGCACATGATCGGCATGCAACGGGGCGACCGTGGTGTGATAGCCGATGTTCTTGATCATCTCCGCGATGGGGTCATCGGCGGCTTGGCGCAGATTGAACGCATCGATCTGCGACTGCGCTTGGACAATGGTGGATTCCGGGCCGAGGCGGGCGACCATGTTCCAGTTGTTGGAGTGGCGAGCTTGGGGCTGGCGGTCTTCGGGGGCGTGTGCTGCCGGACGGTAGAATTGGGCCGGACTGGATAAAAATCGGAAGGTGCGCGGCAGGACCCCGATGACCGTAATCGGATAGCCGTCGCCGAGAAAAGTTCGGCCGAGCACGGCAGGATCCGCGTTGAAGTAACTACGCCAGAATCCATCGGTGATGACCGCGACATTGTCGTCGCCGTAGCGGAGGTGTTCTTCGGCAAACGACTGCCCCATCGCGAGTGGCGTACCAAGCGTGGCGAAGAATTCTGGGGTGACCCGGGCCGAAGGTACGCGATCCGGGTTGCCCGCCTCGCCGAGGATCGTCGAACCGTCTTGGTAAAGCGCAAGCGAGCTGCAGGCCGTTATCGTGCCCCGCCGGTCCCAGTAGTTCGGCATTGATGCGAAGGAATGCGCGACGCCGGCGCCAGGATAGGAGTTGAAGAGTGTGACGAGTCGGTCGGGTTCGGGGAAGGGCAGGCAGCGAACGAGCACGGCGTCGACAACAGCGAAGATGGCGAGGTTCGCGCCGAGGCAGAGCGCGATCGTCGCGATGGCGGTGGCGGTAAAGCCCGGCGTCTTGGCAAGCGTGCGGAGGGCGAGACGGATGGAGGACATGAAGATGGTGGGCCGAGTCGGCGGTCTAGTTTCCGCCGAGCGCGAGCACGCGGCGGCCGAGTTCGGCGCGTCGGCAAGCGAACGGGGCGGTGGAGTGTTCGAGGCGCGGGAGGATTCTGCGCCAGCGTTGGGCGGCGTGGCGCAACTCGTCGCTGGCGCGCGCGGGCCCGATCTCGGTCAGCGCGAGACTCGTGTAGAAGAACGGGAAAAGGCGCCACGTGCCGTCGGAGAGACGGAGTTTCGCGAGGTACGCGAGGCCGTCGCGGAGGCGTTGGTCGGCGCGGGGAAAGAGGCCGTTGGCGAGATTGCGCCAGTAGCCGACGGTGCAGGTGCCGCAGCAATAGGTGCCGGCGACGGCGCCAGTGCGTTCCCATCCGTCGATACGTGCCGTCATGCTCGCCACGGCGCGGTCGAGCGCGGCTTGAGTTGCTCGATCGCGCTTGGGCGCTGCGGCGAGCACCCGGCAGGCTTCTTCCCCGAGGAGATGGCCGATGCCGACGTTGCTGCGAACGACTTCGCCGGTGAACAGCCGGATACCATTTTCCCGATCGCCTGCGGTCGGGGCAAACGTGTCCGCATACGCGCCGGGCTGGCCTTGGCGGCCGACGATCCAGCGGATTGCCGCGGTGCGTTCGGAGGCGGGCAGGGGGCGCTGGAAGAAGAGCGCCTCGGCGAGCGCGTCGATCACGGATTCCAGGTTGCCGGTGGCGATTGGGTTCATTGGGAAAAGCGGCGTTGGGCGCGGAAGGCGCGCGGCGGATCAGGGCGTGGCGGCGGGTTGCGCGGACGCGGCGGGTGTGGCGACGAAGCTGAGGCCGTGGCGTTCGAAGCCGAGGGAATCGTAAAAACGGTGGGCGGCGGTGCGGCGGGCGTTGCTGGAGAGCGCCAGCTTGTAGCAGCCGAGCTCGCGGGAGCGCTCGAGCGCGAACCGCATCATCTGTTTGCCGATGCCCTTCCCCTGTTCCTCGGCGGCGACGACGACATCCTCGACGACGCCGGACGGCGCGCCGAGGTGGGCGAGGTTGTCGGCGACCAGCAGCGAGAACGTGCCTACGATGCGATCGCCGCGCAGGGCGACGTAGAGCGTGTAGTTGGGATAGCTCTGCATGCGCCGGAAGATCGCTTCCGCCTGGGCCAGCGGCAGCACTTTGCCGTTGTCGATCTCCGGCTGCGCGTAGAGCGCGAGCACCGCGGGCAGATCGGCGACGGTGGCGGGCCGGATGGCGACCGGATGGGCGTCCATGACGAGCGGCGGGTTCAGTTTTGCAGCAGCATGCCGTCGGCGAGGCGGATGGTGCGGGTGCCGTAGGTGGCGTTCTCGCCGGAGTGGGTGACCTGCACGATGGTGACGCCGTCCTCGCGGTTCAGTTTGCGGAAGAGCTCCATGATGGAGCGGCCCTGGTCGGAGTGGAGGTTGCCGGTCGGTTCGTCGGCGAGGAGTAACCGGGGATTGGCGACGAGGGCGCGGGCGACGCCGACGAGTTGCTGTTGCCCGCCGGAGAGCTGGCTGGGGAAGAGGTCGCGTTTGCCGACGATCTGGAAGCGGTCGAGCATGTCGCAGACGATGCTCTGGCGCTCCTTGCGCGGGACGTTGCGGTAGGAGAGCGGAATCTCGAGGTTCTCGGCGACGGTGAGGTCGTCGATGAGGTGGTAGGCTTGGAAGATGAAACCGATGTTCTTCTTCTGGAGGTCGGAGCGGGCGGACTTGCCGAGTTTGTGCACGGCGGTGTCGCCGAACGTGTACTCGCCCTCCCACTCGGAATCGTGGAGCCCGAGGATGTGGAGCAGCGTGGATTTGCCGGAGCCGGAGGGCCCCATGATGGAGACGAACTCACCCTCGGCGATGTCGAGGTTGACGTTGCGGAGGGCGAAGTAGGGACCGCTCTTGAGCGGGTAGACGCGGTTGAGCCGACGGAGGGTGATCATGGGATTTTCGATTTGAAATTGCCGATTTGCGATTGGCGGAGGCGGAACGGCCGGGCGCTCAGTCTTCGGAGCGGAACAGACGGTAGAGCGTTTCGCCGGGGCGCTGGCGGCGGTTGTCCCAGTATCGGGCGAACTGGCTCTGCGTGAGGATGCCGATGGGGCCCTCGTAGATGCCGCCGAGCCCGTGCGTGTCGCAGACGCGCACGGCGATCACGTTGGTTTCGCGCAGGAGCGAGGCGGGAAAGTTGTAGGCGCGGTTGAGCGAGTACGTGCGGTCTTCGCCGCGTTGCACGGGATCGTCGACGCGGCCGCTGCGACCGATGGCGACGCCGTTGAGGAAAACTTCGTCGTAGTCGTCGATTTTGCCGAGCACGAGGACGAGCGTCTTCTCCTCGAGCGACTGCGCCACGCGGAAGGTTTTGCGGTACCAGCCGTAGCCGTCGAGATCGGGGTGGCCGGCGTGTTCCCAGGCGGAGGGCACGAGGATCGGTTGGAAGGCGGTCTCGTCGCAGGCGGGTTCTTTCCAGGCGGGATTGTCGCCCACGGCGAACTTCCACTCGCCATCGAGCGCGAGGCCGGCGGGCAGCGGGTAACCGGTGTAGAGGCCGATCCGGCCGCGCACGATACCGCCCACTCCGCCGCCGTCGAACACGCGGACGGCGACGACGTTGTCCTCCTTGGGGTGCAGGATCTCGGGTGGAACTACGTACACGCGGCGTTCGTCGTAGGCGGAGCGATACTCCGGTGGAAACTGCCCGAGCCCGCCCACCCGGCGGCCGTTCACGAACACTTCGTCGGTGTCGTCGATGCGGCCGAGCGAGAGGATGAGGCTGCGGTTCTCATAGCCAGAGGGCATCGAGAAGGTCTTCCGGTACCACGCGAAACCGCTGTAGTCGCGGTAACCTTCGTCCTGCCAGGTGGCGGGCACCTCGATCTTCGCCCAACGGCTGTCGTCGAATTCCTCCGCTGCGCGCGCGGGATCGTCGCCGACGGCGAAACGCCACGTGCCGTCGAGGCGGACCACGCGTTTGGTGGTCTCGGCGGAAGCGCCGAAAGGGGATTGCGCGGGGAGCGCGTGCCCGCAACCGAGGGCGAGCAACGCGAGACAGAAGGCGCCGCGCAGCAGCGGGCGGACGAACGGGCGACGAGTCGGGGCGATGGGCATGGGATGAATAAGAGCGGTTGTTCACTCGGAGCGCAGCGCGATCGATGGATCGACGCGGGTGGCGCGGCGTGTGGGAATCCAGCAGGAAACGACAGCCACCGCGACGAGCGTCGCGGAGACCAGCAGGAACAGCAGCGGTTCGCCGGCCTCGAGCCGCGGCAATATCGAGCGCAGCACCTGGGCGAGTGCGAGCGAGGCGGCGAGACCGAGTCCGACTCCGAGCAGCGTGAAACGAAGACCGTGGCCGAGCACGAGGCGAGCGATGCTTGCCGGGGTGGCGCCGAGGGCGAGGCGGATGCCGAACTCGCCGCGCCGTTGCGCGACGACATGGGAGATCACGCCGTAGAGACCGATGGCGGCCAGCGCCACGCCGAGCAGCGAGAAGCCGTCGAGGACCCGGCCGGCGAGATGAAGGTCGCGTTGCTGGCCGGCGGCGATCTCGTGCACCGTCGCAATCGCAGCGACCGCGAGATCGGGGTCGACCTCGGCGACGGCGCGCCGCAGTTCCGCGGCGATCCCGACCGGCGCACGGCAGCGCAACGCGATCTGCGACCACGACCACGGCTCCTGCTCGAGCGGTTTATAGACCTGGTACGGTGTGCTCGGATCGCGGGTCGCGGTGGCGGCATCGACATCGCGAACGACGCCGACCACCTCGGCCCAGAACGGGAGTCCGCTGTCCATCGCGCCGAGGCGGCGGCCGATCGGGTCGGCTTCGGGCCAGAGGCGATGGGCGAGCGCTTCGTTGATGATGACGGTCGCGGGCCGGTCGGACGGAAGGCCTGGTTCGAAGCCGCGGCCGCGGACGAGCTTGATGCCGAGCGTGGCGAAGTAGTCGGAGGTCACCATGACATGGAACGCGGAGGGCATGCGCGCGGCGTCGGCCGGGCTCTGGCCGTCGACCAACACCTGGCGTTCACCGCTGTAGCTCTCAAGCGGGAGCGAGGTGGCGATCGCGGCATGTTCCACGCCGGGGATCTCCGCGAGGCGGCGCTCGAGCCGACGGAAAACCTCGATGCGTTTCTCGAATGTTCCGAAACGGCGCTCGGGCAGCGGCAGATCGGCGACGAGCACGCGGTCGGTGTCCCAGCCGGCCGGGCGTACGGCGAGCCTCGTGACACCGCGGTGCATCATGACTGCGCCGGCGAGCAGCACGAAGGCCAGTCCGACCTCGGCCACGATCAACGACTGGCGCATGCGGTGGTGCGCGGGACCGCCAGTGCTGCCGCGGGACTGTTGTTTGAGCGCGGACTGGACGTCGGAGCGGGCGGCGAACCAGGCCGGGATCAATCCGAAGAGGCCGCCCGAGAGCAGCGCGACGACGCCGGTGGCGACCAGCACCGGGGCGCCGAGGCTCAGCGACTCTGCGCCACCGATTCCGAGCTGGGCGCCCAGGATACGCCCCAGTGCGCCGGCGAGGAATAACCCCAGTGCGCCGCCGGCGAGCGCCAGCGCGAATGATTC
Organism: Opitutaceae bacterium; assembly: GCA_035298965.1. Taxonomy (GTDB): domain Bacteria; phylum Verrucomicrobiota; class Verrucomicrobiia; order Opitutales; family Opitutaceae; genus CAJCBL01. The sequence goes on from DATGXO010000175.1 coordinate 9,483, forward strand.
GAGCAGTTGTGCCGCAAACAGACGCCCGCGCGAGGCACCGAGCGCGGCGCGGATGGCGTATTCGCGCAACCGGCCGGTGGCGCGGGCCAGCTGGAGGTTGGCGAGATTGGCGCAGGCCAGCAGCAGCACGAACGCCGAGAGACCGAGCAGGAGAAACGTGATCTGGCGGCTCTGCCGGTCGGTGAGCGCCGCCTCGAGGGATTCCGCGCGGTAACGCAGTCCGGTGTAGCTCTCCGGAAACGCCTTCGCCTGCTCGGCGGCGAGCGCGGCGAGACCGGCTGCGGCCTGCGCGGGTGGCGTTCCGTCGCGCAGCCGGCCGAGGATCGTGAACTGGCGGTTGTCGCGCCAGTCGCGCTGTTCGGCAGTGAAGTCGAGCGGCCGCCAGTAGGCGGCGCCGGCCCAGAGCGGTCGGTAGTCGAAGCTTGGTGGCATCACGCCCACGATCTCGACGGTCGCGCCGTCGAGCCGGAGCGTGCGGCCGAGGACCGCGCGGTCGCCGCCGTAGCGCTGGAGCCAGAAGGCGTGGCTGAGCAGCACGACATTGTTGGCACCGGGCCGGAACTCCTCGGCGGTGAAGGTGCGCCCGAGCAGGGGCGCGACGCCGAGCGTGTCCTGAAAGCCGGCGGAGACGTTGGCCGCAAGGATGCGCTCGGCGGGGCGGCCCGGTTCCGCGAGTGCAACGCTCTCCCGACCGAGCACGAGGAGCGACGCGAAGGCGACGGCGTGGGGCCGAATCTCCTCAATCTCGCGGTAGGAAAACTGCCGGTACGCGCCTTGCCGGAGGGTTCCGGTCAGCTGCACGAGATCCTGTCGGGTGGGAAACGGCGAGGCGCGGAACAGGAGCGCGTCGACCAGGCCGAGCATCGTGGCGTTGACGCCGATGCCGAGGGCGAGCGTGAGCACGGCCACGAGCGCGAAGCCCGGGGCGTGGAGGAGACGCCGGATTGTCTGGCGAAGATCGAGGAGCATGAAGGGGAAAGTGCCAAGTGGCAGGTAACAAGCGACAGGTGCGGAGGGCGCGGGGGCGACTGAGGAGGAAGTTGAAGTGATGAATTGAAGTCGAAGGAGGAGGCGATGGCGCGGGAACCGGGCCTTGGCTTCAACATCCGGGTTCAATTGGTTTGTTGCGCCTCACTCGCTGCGCAGCGCGATCAGCGGATCGACGCGGGTGGCACGGCGGGCGGGGATGAGGCAGGCGACGAAGGCAACGAGCAGCAGCGGGAGCGTGGCGGCGAGGTAGGCATAGAAGTCCACTCCGCTGACGCCGAAGAGCTGGCTCTGGAGGAGGCGCGCGCCGGCGAAGGCACCCACCCCGCCGATCACCGCGCCGGCGACGACGAGCAGCAGGCCGGAGCGGAGCACTTCGCGCAGCACATCGAGCGGTTGCGCGCCCAGCGCCATGCGGATGCCGATCTCGCGCGTGCGGCGGCCGACGTTGAAGGCGAGCACGCCGTAGATGCCGATGGCGGAGAGCAGCAGGCCGATGCCGCCGAAGAAGGCGAACACACCCGTGTTGAAGCGCCGGCCGGAGCTGCGCTCGGCGATGCGGTCGCTCATGAGTCGCACGTCGTACATCGATTCCTGCGGCGCGACAGACTTGAGCACCGTGCGCAGCGAGCCGACGAGCGCGGTGGGCTCGTTGCGGGTGCGCACCACGAGACAGTACGACATGGGCATCGGGAACTGCCGGATCGCCGTGTAGTACTCCGGCGAGGCGCCGGCATCCAAACCGTGCTGCGTAGTGTTTCCGGCGATGCCGATGACGCGGAAGCGCGGAAGGTTCAGCGAGGGTTGGCCCATCTGGAACTGCTTGCCTAGGGCGTCCTCGCCCGGCCAGAGCTGCTCGGCCAGTCGCTGGCTGATCACGCACTGGATGTCGAAGTTGCGGTAGATCTCGACGAAGGAGTCCTGCGTCAACTCGAGGTCGGGCGGCATGCTCGGCTGGGGCTCGTGGCCATCGAAACCGTGGCCGCGTAGAATCGGGACGCCCATGGCCTGGAAGTAGTCGGGCGTGATCACGTGGGAGTAGACGGAGGTGAGATCCTCCGGCGCCGGGGGCGGGCGGTCGGTGGGGAAGACGACGTTGCTCGAATCGTCCCAGGTGAACGGAAGCGAGGAGCCGAAGGCCGCCGATTCCACCTCGGGCAGAGCCTGCACCGCCTCGACGATGCGCTCGTGGAACGCGGCGAAGGCGAGCGGGCTCTTCCGGTATTCCTCCATCGAAGGAGCGGATACACGAAGCGTGAGGAGGTGCTCCGGCGCGAGGCCGGGGGGTATGCGCGAAAGCAGCCAGAGGCTGCGGATCATGAGTCCGGCGCCGACGAGCAGCATGAGCGCGAGCCCGACCTGCGCGACGACGAGGAGATCCGGAATGTGGAAACGACCGAAACGCGTCCGCACGAAATGCGTGGAGTTCTTGAGCGCGTCGTTCGGGTCGTTGCGGGCGAGCCGGAGCGCCGGCAACAGCCCGAAGGCGAGACCGGTGCCGAGCGCGAGCAGGGCGCTGAACGCCAGCACGCGCAGGTCGAGCCCGATGTCGCCGCCGTAGATGCTCTGGAGTTCCCAGGGCATGAGGCGGCGGGCGATGTCGCAGCCCCAGGCGCCGAGGAGCAGTCCGAGCAGTCCGCCCGCTGCGGAGAGCACAATGCTTTCGGTGAGTAGCTGGCGGACGAGGATACCGCGCGTGGCGCCCAGCGAGGTGCGGATCGCCATCTCGCGTTCGCGGCTGCCGGCGCGGGCGAGCAGCATGTTGGCGATGTTCACGCAGGCGATGAGGAGGATCATGCCGACGGCGCCGAAGAGCAGGAGGAGGTTGTTGCGCGAGCCGCCGGAGAACTGTTCGTGAAGGGAGGCGGCGCCCGCCGAGATGCCGGCGTTGTCGTTCGGGTAGTCGCGGGCGAGGCGCTCGGCGATGGCGGCGAGCTGCGTGCGCGCGGCCTCGATCGTGACGCCGGGTTTGAGGCGCGCGATCACGGCGGTGCCGTTGTGATTGCCGCGCATCTTCAGGAACGTGCGCCCGGCGTAGGGCGCGACCGGCACGACGAGATCCGTGCCCTGATGGAAACGATACGAGGCGGGCAGGATGCCGGCCACGGCGACGGGCTCGTTGTCGAGGAGGATGGTGCGGCCGACCAGATCGGCGGCGCCGGCGAAGGAGCGTTGCCAGAAGGCGTGGCTGAGCCAGGCGGCGGGCGCGGCGCCCTCGCGGTCATCATCCGGCGCGAGATCGCGGCCGAGCGCGGCGCGCACGCCGAGGATCCGGAAGAAGTCGGCGGATACGTAGCCCACGGATGCGCGCTCGACGCCGTTGGGCGTGTCGACCTTGAGCGCGTTGCTGCGGTAGATCGCGAGCCCCTCGAAGACATCCTGCGAGGCCTGCCAATCCAGGAAATTCGGGTACGAGACGCTCATGGTGGGCCACTGGCGGCTGGTCTCGAAGACCTGCACGAGGCGCCCTGGCTCGGGATAGGGGAGCGCGCGCAGGAACGTGGCGTTGACGATGCCGAAGATCGCGGTGTTGGCGCCGAGCCCGATCGCGAGCGTGAGGACCACGACGGCGGAGAAACCGGGGGCCTTGCGGAACTGGCGGAAGGCGAAGCGGAGATTCGAGATCATTTTGCGGTTTGAGATTGCCGATTTGCGATTTTTGAAACGCAGACGGTGTGCTTGGAAAGCGGTGCGAGCGGTGGAGGGGCGTCGGGTTGTGGAATCGAAAATCGGCAATCCGAAATCGAAAATCCGTCATTCCGCCCGCAGGGCGACCATGGGGTTGACTCGGGTGGCGCGGCGCGCGGGCACCCAGCAGGCTAAGGCGGCGACGAGTAACAGCGCCCCGGCGACGACGAGGAAAACGAGGCCGCGATCGGTGAGTTGCATGCCGTAGAGCTGGCTCGCCACGCCGTAGCCGGCCCCGATGCTGCCCAGCGCGCCGAGCGCGATGCCGCCGAGCACCAGGAGGATTCCGCCGCGGACGA
>DATGXO010000176.1:0-5829 GCA_035298965.1 Opitutaceae bacterium
GTTGTGGTAGTGGTGCGGGAGGTTGAGGAGGTTCACCGTGTAGTAGGCGCGCCAGTCGGGATCGCCGGCCTGCACGACGGGGTAGAGGTTCGCGACCGGCCAGGGCTGGTTCACGCCCACGCCCCACATGAAGCGGAAGGCGGTGCGCGCGCGCTCGAGGTCGAGCAGGTTCATGAGGAACGCGAGGAGGTTCGCGTACACATCGCACCGCCAGTTGAAGGCGAAGGGCGTGATCTCGGCCAGGAGGTACTGCGTGTCGCCGAGGGAGAACTGGCGGTCGGCGAAACGGTTGACGTTGTGCTTCACGCCGGCGGCGGGCGCGGTGCGCTCGAGCGGTGCGGTGCTCGGCCAGAACGAGTCGAGCAGGCGCATGCGGATACGCTGCGCCCAGCGCAGGTAGTCGGCGGCGCGATCGAAATCGCCGAGGTACTCGACGATGCGGCCGAAGCAGACGTTGGCGCGGTACCAGAGGACCTCGTCGTAGAGCACGTTGTAGCTGCGGCCGAAGAGATCGGTCCAGTCGCCGGCCTCGGGGATCTCGAGCAGGCCGTCGTTGTTGCTGTCGTGCGCGGTGAGCCAGTCCATCGCGCTCTGGAGCGCGGGGCGGTAGCGGCGGAGAAACTCGAGTTCGCCGGTGCGGGTGACCCAGCTGTACACGGCGATGATCACCCACAGTGCGCCGTCGATGGAGGAGATGTTGCCCACGCCGCCGTAGTCCGGCTCGCGGGTGTCGATGCGGACGTTTGCCGGGATGAGGCCGGAGGGCGTGATGGCGTCGAGCAGCGTGGCGAGCGTGGCGCGTTGGCACGCGCGGATCTCGGGATCGTCGATGAGGTCGAGCGTGTGCACGACGGTGAACGCGCCGTCGCGCGCCCACACGGAGCGGTAGTTCGCATCGGTGCCGGTGACGGAGTTGTCGTCGAGCGAGCAGGCGGAGAAGCCGAGCGGGGTGATGTTCTTGCGGAGGGCGACGAGCGCGCGGTCGTAGGCGGTGCGGAGAAACTCGCGGTCCTCGGTGGAGAACGCGGGGAACGCGCTGTGGAAGAGCAGGCGCAGCGGCGCGGTCTGGTGGTGCGCGGGGATCTCGGTCTCGAGCGCGCCGGGCTGACGGCCGATCACGCCGAAGTGGCGCAGGCCGTCGAGCACGCCGTCGGCCAGCACGGTGCGCGCGGTGTAGATCGGGATGTCGACGGTGGCCTCGAAGAGCTCGGGATGGGCGTTGTCGACGATGATGCCGCGCACGCCGGGCAGGCGGAACATCGTGGAGTCGTTGCCCGTGTCGCCGGCGACGAGGACGGCTGTGGTGGGAATCCGGAGCCGCTCGCAGAGCCAGCGGAGCGCGCCGCCCTTGGTCGCGCGGCGCGGGAGGATGTCGAGGTCGCGTTGGCTGGAGTAGACGACGCTGGTCTCGAGCCCGGTGTCGTCGAGGGCGTGGCGGAGCTGGGCGAGCTGCTCGGGCGTGGCGTTGTCGAGGAACCAGCTCGATTTGAAGAGGTGCTGAAACTCGTCCGCCTGTCGCCGGATTCCGGGCACGGCGGCGACGATCGCATCGATCCGCTCGCGATCCCAGGCCTGGGCGAGGAAGACGGCGAACTCGTCGAGCTCCGCGCCGCGCCGCACCTCGAAGATCTGTGTGCCGACGCCGCCGATGAAATAGTCCGGCTCGGAGAGCTGGCCGGCGGCGACGAGGCGCTGCATGTCGGGCACGAGGCGGCCGCTGTTGTAGACGAGCAGCGGGCGGTGCGCCGTGGGCAGGCTGGCCCACGCGTTCTGAAAACGCCGGCCCGACTCCGGGTTGCCGAGCAACGTGCCGTCGAGATCGGTGCTGAAGAGGCGGATCGCGGGGGCGGGCTTCATGCGCAGCGGAGGAAACGAAAGCGCGAACGCGGCGCAACCTCCGGCGTGGAGGGCGGGGAGAACGTGCGCGTGGCGGCGCGGCGGGGACGTCTCGCCCCACCTCTGGCAGGTCGGTGTCGGGCGGAAACGGCAGGCCGGCCGCCGCGCTGACGATCCCGGGGGTGTCGCCGGTTTTGCCGGGGCAGGCTCTGGCGCTCCCGGGGGCTTCGCTGGATGCTTCGGGGCTACCGCTGGATCCTTCGGGGGAGCCGCTGGACGCTCCGGGGGTGCCGCCAGCTTCGCCGGGGGCACCCCGGTTGGCGCCGGGGGAGCCCCCGACTACGCTGGGGGCGCGTCCGCCAGCGGCGGGGGTGTCGCCGGAAGCTCCGGGGGAGCCCCCGACTACGCTGGGGGCGTCTCTGGATCTTCCGGGGGAGCCCCCGGAATCTTCGGCGGTGGCCCCGGAAAAGCCAGCGGTAGCCCCGGAGGTGCCGGCGGTAGCCCTGTGAGTGCTGGCGGTGCCCCCGGAAGTTCCGGGGCGCCCCCCGGGATCGCCAGCGGCGGTGCTGGCGCAGGAGTAGGGAGCGAACTCAGCTCCGGGAGAGGCTACGTCGGGTCTTCGGCGGCGGGCGCTCCGTGGGGTGCACGGCGGCGGGCAGGGCGCAGGGATTGCCGTTGGCGAAGGCGGCGGGCAGACGGGCGAAGAGGGCGGGGCATTCGTCACGCAGGAGCGCGGCGAGCCAATGGCGGAGGAAAACGTGGAGCCAGTCGCGGCCGGAGTCGCCGCGGGCGCGGAGCTTGCGGCGGAAGGAGTCGCTGTGCGCGTACACCCGGCGCGCGCGGTGCGCGAGGCGGGCGGCGAAGCGCGCCGGCAGCGGCCGGCCGACGAGCACCGCCGCCTCGTCGAGCACGCTGCGCGCGGCGGCGAGCGCGACGAGCGGCGTGTCGATTTCGAGCTGCGGGCGGCGGGCGACGCGGCGGGGAGAAACGGCGGCGGACATGGCTTACTCCTTTCCGGGCGGGGCTTCGTGGACGGCATCGCCGAAGGCTTCCCGGCTGTAGGGCGGGGGGGTGTTCGCCGCTGCGATCGATGGAGACTGTGTTGGCATCGCGTCGGGATAGGGCCCGAGGAAACGCTCGCCGTTGAAATGGATAAGGTGATCGGGCGCTTCGGCGATCCAGACCTCGGACTCCCAAGCGATGCTGCCGAGGAAACCTTGCATCGCCCGGCGTGTCGCGAAGGCGGTGACGAACACCAGACCGGCAACGGGAGAGCGGAACAACCGTTTGAGTTCGGCGCGACGTTTTCCATCTACCGGGCCTGCGCTGGCAACTGCCTCGATCAACACAAGCCATTGCCGCCGGCGGTCGTGGATGACGACGTCCGGCATCTTCTCGGCAGTGCTGAGCGTGATGCCAAGGTTGGCCAGATAATCGGCCTGCAGGTGCGAATGTTTGGTGGCGGTGTCGCCCACATAGACGACGAGCCCGCCGGGGGTGAAGCGCGGGCAAAATTGTTCAACAATCGCTTTCACCAATGGATTTTGCCCGCCAGCAGAAAGCGAGACGGTGGCGCCGCCGGGAAGAGTCACGGGAATCTGGACCAAGCTGCGCTCGCGCTCCATCTCGGCGCGGATGCCGGCGCGCAGTTCGAGGTACCGGACGAGTTCGCTGTCCCAAGCCGGTGATCCGCGGCTTCGGAGCAGGGCCAATGCATGTGGCTCGAGTTGATAAACGTAATTGGGGCTGTTTGTCGGACGCGAGGGACTGTCTGGATTCCGGAGCAGAAGACCTGCCGCGGCGAAATACTTCACGGCCTCGTCACGAACCGTCTCCCGGGTGTTGGGTTTGTACGGAACGGCGAAGTTCTCACCGATGAATTCCATTATCGGCGTGATTCCACGCAGCGGCGCCTTGGCGTTCGCCCACTTGCTGCGAGGTCCGAGATCTGCGAGGGCGAGGAGCACGAGTGCGGCCATCTCATTGGCTTGCTTCTCCCCGAATCCGAGATGCCTGAGCACTGTTTGCGCGTCACGGATCAGCGGTGTGGGGCGGGGCATGGTGGCGTGGGTTGACGCTGGCAGAATTTCGGAACGATGCGATCGGTGTCGTCCTGGTCAGGCGTGGAGGCTCCGATGGCTTCGCCGAGGGCGATGAGTGACTGGGCCGAAGGATAGGGCAACCGGCGGAGGTCGGTGGCGTTGACCTGTGTGTGGCCATTGAACTGTCGGAAATAGTTATCGACGATCGACCAATTCAGATAGGCGGCGAGGCCGGCCGCTAGAGCGGGCGAGAGGCCGGCTCCGTGGCAGTGAAAATAGTTGAGATGGTTTTCAAGGCCGAGATAGCGAACGTCCGATGGTAGACGCTCCGGATCGAGGATACTGGCGACGATGCGTTTTCGCTCCTCCTTGGAGGAGAAGCGACGGACGACGACATAGGTGCCGACGGGAATGAGGAGATCGGTTCGGTCCGCGGGCGCTGCGATGGCGTTGGGCTTTCGTCCCTCAGGCTGAGGCCAGGCGACGAGGCCACCGCGGAAATGGCAGGGGTAGAGCAGAGGATGTGTCCCCGGGCACGCCTCCTTCTGGAGTAATTCACGGACCCGAAAATCCACGACCTTCCCGGTAGAGACCGCGATATCCAGCTCGGCGAGTGTTCCCGTTACGCCGGCGAGACATTGGCGAGCCGAGCGATCCCCCTCCGACGAAGGCAGGTGGATGAATAGCTCGGGATCGTTTGGCGCAACGATCTCGTGCCAAGGCAACACCTGGCTTCGCAGCGGATCGTCATTGGCGCCCGAACTCGCCGAAACCTCGATCTGGCTGGGCGGTGTGTTCGAGCGATGGGCACAGAACACGATGTTCTCCTGGAGGACCGCCTCAGCCGAGAAGATGGTGCTGCGGGAGCCGAAGACGTGCAGGCGGCGGAATGCCATGCGCGAAAGGAAATCGCACCGGAAGGAACGAAAATACGGCCCGTTGCAGAAGCTACGTGGCACAATTGCCGCGAGCTCGCCCTCCTCGTCGAGGAGCCGGCTTAACAACGCGAGGAAGGCACTGTAGAGATTGCTGACCTCGATCCCGGCCGCGCAGAGGCGCCGGTGTTGCGACGAGGTGGTCGAGAGCTTTCGGTAGGGAGGGTTGGCGATGGCGGCATTGAACGTTTGGGCCGCCGGGGAGAAGAGGGTTTGCTCCAATGAGGCGAGTGCCTGGTCGATGAAGTCCTCGGTGCGAAGATCGACGGAGAAGGCGACGCCCGCGGCCGCGCACAGGGCATCGCAGTGTGCAAGGGTTTGGTGCAGCAACAGAATCGCAGCCGGGTCGATCTCGTAGGCTGTGACATGGAACGTGCGTGGCAGCGGACGTTGTCGCAGCGCATGCTTCACTGCGGCTAGCGTGAGGGCCCCAGCGCCAGCGCCGGCATCGATCAGCCGCCAGTCGCGCAGGTTCCGGGTGAAGAAACCTGCGATGAAATCCGCGAGCTCCGGAGGCGTGAAAAACTGCCCAAGTGTCCGCTTCTCCGCCTCCGGCCTCTCGGGCGCGATCAACGGCGGAAGCTTCGGCACTGTGGCGGATCGCGGCATTGGTGTTTCGATAGAAACCGCGGGAAGCCTCGGCAATCTCGATCATCACCCGCCGACGGACATCGTAGATAGACCCTGTCGTGGATGGGCGCGGGCGCTGTTATTCGTCCTGCGCGAAGGCTGCTTCGGCGCGGAGGAGGTCGTGCAGTGTGACGAGGCCGATCACGCGATCGTCGGCGCCGGCGGCGATCAGGACCACGCCGGCGGGCGAGTCGATGAGCAGGCGCTGGACTTCGCGGATCGGCGTCTCGCGGCGGGCGGTGGGCGAGAGGCGTTCGAGAGACGCACGCATCGAGCGAAGGTGCGGGATCGGACGGCGCCGGTGAAGCCGTTTTCAGAACGGCCAGAAATGCGGGATGCCCCACATCGCGATCAGGAAGAAGAGCAGGTCGAGCGGAAGCCCGAGC
>DATGXO010000177.1:0-3376 GCA_035298965.1 Opitutaceae bacterium
GGCGGGTGAAGGTGAGCGTGAGATACGTGGCGCTGTCGGAGGTGGTCGTGCCGAGCGTCGCGGGCGCGGCGACGGGACCGCGAGCCGCCAGGCCGAAGGCGTAGCGCGCGAAGTTGGTGACGCCGGCGCCGTCGGGATCGGCGAGCGGTCCGGAGATCGCGTCGTCGGTGAGTTCGGGACCGGAGAAGCTGGCGGAGCGCCATGTGGCGTAGGCCGCGGGCGGTGGCGCGAGGTATTCGAAGGCGCCGAGGTCGGGCGAGGTGTCCCTCGCATTGCGGTCGAAGTCGGTGCCGACGGTGGCGAGGGTCGCGCCTTGGTCGATCGCGGTCGCGGCGGTGGGCGCGAGGTGGAAATCGGAGGACGCGGAGTCGACGAAGAGCGCGCCGGCGACATCGCCGAACAGGTTGTGATGAGCGGTGACGCCGGCGCCGAGCGTCGGTTGGCCGCGGACGAGGTTGTTGGCGGCCTCGGTGTCGTGGGCGAAGGCGCTGCAACGCAAGCCGCGGGCGGAGGCGGACGCTCGCCAAGCGGTGTTGTGGGCGAGGCGGATGTGCTCGACCTGCGCGAGTTCGAGCGGCTCGGCGGGCTCGATGCTGTCGGCTCGCTCCATGACGATGATGTTGTTGCGGGCGAGGGACCAGGAGGCGTGCGTCTCGGTGGTGCCGCTCGGGTTGCCGAAGGCGATGCCGCGGTCGCAGCCGGAGATGAAGTTGCGCTCGACGACGGCGCCGCGGGTGCGGTGCCAGAGGAACACGGCGGCGCGACCGCCGCCGGTGCGGCCCAGGACGTCGATGAAGGTGTTGTCGGCGAACTCCCAGTTGCAGAGGGCCATCATGTCGATGGCGGCGATGTAGTCGCCGCTGTAGGCGGTGTCGGGCGGCAGGGCGGAGTTGGCGAACGTGCAGTCGCGCACCCAACCGCGGTGGACGTGCGCGTCGGCGGGTGTGGTTGTTCCCTTGATGCAACGCATGCCGGTCTCGAGGAAACGGCAGTGCTCGACGCGGATGTCGGTGGCGACGGGGGTGGTGTTGGCCTCGAGTTTAAGTGCGTAGGCGCCGAATCCGGAGAACGTGAGGCCGCGGACGGTGACGCGGGAGCACCGCATCAGCCAGAGCCCGTCGGCGTTGTCGGAGCGATCGGCGAAGCCGTTGCCGCGGAGGATGACCGCGGCGGGATCGTCGGAGGCGGAGCGGATGTCGATATCGTCGACGCCGGAGAGCGTGCACCAGGTGCCGCCGGAGGAATTGGGCGCGGCGGCGAGGTCGTAGAGTCCGTCGGCGAGGAGGATGATGTCGCCGGATTGGGCGGTGGTGCACGCGGTGCGGAGCTGCGCGACGGTGGCGACGTCCACGGTGCGGCGGCGGAGCGGTGGGTCGTCGACAGTGACGACGACATCGTCGGTGAAGGTGTTCCCGCCGGAGACGACGGTGCAGCGGAACGTGTAGTCGCCGCCGGTCTCGAAGTAGGCTGCGGTGTGCGGGCTGGTCGGGTTGACGAGGCGGGCGGACGCCGGGCCGGAGACCTGGCTCCATTGGAGATCGGTGGACAGGGCGAGGGCCGGGAAGACCGCCTCGAGGCAGGTGCCGCCGCGGACGGTGATCTCGCGATCGGCACCTGCGTAGAGTGTCGGTGCGGGAGTGGAGACGGCGAGCGGACCGGCGGCGGGGCTCGCGTTGCCCGCGGTGTCGACGGCGACGACGGAGTAGGTGAAGGTGGTGGCAGCCGGAAGGCCGGCGTCGGTGAACGAGGTGCCGGTGGTGGAGTCGAGCAGGACGCCGTCGCGGTAGATCCGATAACCGGTTACGGCGACATTGTCAGTCGAGGCGGACCAGGCGAGGCTGGCGGCGGAGGTGCCGACGAGCGTGGCGGTGAACGCCCCGGGTGTGGACGGCGGCTCGAGGTCGACTGCGGCGGTGTAGCGCAACCGGAGCGTGGGCCGGAAGTCGGAGGCGGCGTATTCGCGCGTGATGAGGTAGAGGCTGCGGTAAAGCGAGCGATGTTGGAACATTACGCCGAAGTTGGTGGTCGGGGCGGCGAGCCAGCCGCGGACTGCGGCGGTGAGATCGATCTCGATCGCCGTCGCGCCGGCCGCGAGGGATCCGCCGGCGAGCAGGGTGGCGCCGTAGCTCGGTTGGGTGGCCCACGTGACGCCGGAGGTGTCGTCGTTGCCGTTACCGGTGCCCTCGGTCCAGGCGGAGGTCACCGGATAGAGTTCCCAGGCGGTGGCGGAGGATTGGGCGCCATCGACGTAGAGGACGAGCGTCGCGGTCTCGAGACCGGCGGCGGGCATACCCGAAAGGTCGAAGGAGAAAAGGCCGCGGCTGCGCGCGATGGTGCCGTCGTTGTAGGTGTTGAGCGTGGCGGCTCCGCCGAAGTTGTCGTTCGCGCCCCAGAGCGCGGAGATCAGGGTGTCATGATGCGCCGCGGTGCCGGTGCCGTGGCGGAGCTCGATGGTGGGAGCGTCGGCGGCGCGAAGGCAGTAGTGGGCGGCTGGGCCCCAGCCGGCGGCGCTATTGGCGCGTACGTGGAAGTACCAAGTCCCGGCGGAGGTCAGCGACACGGAGGTTGTCGGCGCGTTGCCCTCGGCGATCAGGTCGGGCTCGGTCCAGGGCGATTGGTCGACGGTCCAGCTGTAGACGGTGGGTGCGGGCCCGGAGTCGTGGGCGAAATCCAGGACCGCGCCGAGGGATGAGGTGAGGGCCTTGTAGGGGTGCGTGCTCGAGGTGACGACGAGGCCGGGCAGGTCGGCGCCGTCGGCCGGGGCATTGTCGAAGACGATGGCGCGGATCTTCTCGGCCATGTCGACGGTGAGCATCGAGCGGATGTTGTAGCCGTCGTTGCGCTGCGGAGTCTCGGAGAGGTCGCTGGCGGGGTAGGGGTGTGTGGGGTGGACGCCATCGCTGAGCAGCACCGTGGCCCAGTCGTCGGGATGGAGCGCCATGAAGATCCCGTGCAGATCCACGAGCGGAATACGCATACGCGTGGCGACCTGGCGGACGACGGCGTTGGCCTCGGTGACGCGGGTGTCGTAGCCGGTGCAGGGCGGGATGGTGCTCAGGACCGGGATCACGCCCGAATCGATGTTGATCTGGACGAGGCGCTCGAGCTGGGCGTCGTAGACGGCCGGGTTCCAGGAGGATTGGCGGATGTCGTTGGTACCGTACATCGTCAACGACCAGGAGGGGTTGGCGCGCACGATCGCGTCGTCGACGACGGCGAGGGCGTTGGGCACGCGCCAGCCGGAGTCGTTGCAGTAGCTGCCGCCTTTGAAACGGTAGAGCGGGCTGGAGTTGGTGCCTGGTGACGCGCCCATCCAAAGCAGGACCGGGACGTAGTCGTGGCCGTCGGCGGGCGGGATGGTGATCATGCCCCAACA
>DATGXO010000178.1:0-3959 GCA_035298965.1 Opitutaceae bacterium
GGCTGTGGATCGAGGAGATGGACCACAACCCCGGGCGGCTCATCCCGGCGCCGTTCAAGACGGGGAAGCACGAGCACGGCGTGAAGGTCGACCTGAACAGGCCGATGAAGGAGATCCTCGCCGAGCTCTCGAAGCACCCGGTCTCGACGCCGCTCCTCCTCACCGGCACCATCGTCGTCGGCCGCGACATCGCCCACGCGAAGTTCAAGGAGCGCCTCGATAAGGGCCTCGGCCTCCCGCAGTACCTGAAGGACCACCCGGTATACTATGCCGGCCCAGCCAAGACCCCGGCCGGGTACGCCTCCGGCTCGTTCGGCCCCACGACCGCCGGCCGCATGGACAGCTACGTCGACCTCCTCCAGTCCCACGGTGGCTCGCTCATCATGCTCGCGAAGGGTAACCGCTCCCAGCAGGTCACCGACGCCTGCAAGAAGCACGGCGGCTTCTACCTCGGCTCGATCGGCGGCCCCGCCGCCCTTCTCGCCCAGGAGAACATCAAGAAGATGGAGCTCATCGAGTATCCGGAACTTGGCATGGAAGCCGTCTACAAGATCGAGGTGCAGGACTTCCCCGCGTTCATCCTCGTCGACGACAAGGGCAACGACTTCTTCAAGTCCCTCACCGCCTGCCCGAAGGCGCACTGAGGCACGTTCTCCGAATGGTGGGCGGGCTTCACTCCCGCCATCCGCCCTCTCTCCCACGGCCGCGCCTCACCGCGCGGCCGTTATTCTTTCCCCATGCCCCGAACGACACCCGGCATCACGTCAACTATTGATTAACATGCCACATCCCGCGTCAGCCGCTGCTACTCGGACTCGGAAGTCAGCCGCTTCGCGCGCACCGCGAGGAAGAACGCCGTGCCGCCGCCGAGCAGGTACAGGTTGAAGGTCAACAGTCGCCATAGAACCAGCACGGCTCCGACCAGTGCCACGGGCACGAAGGCCGGGAGGATCAGCGCCGCGAGCACCTCGACCGCGCCGCCGCCGCCGGGCACCACGACCGCCATCGACAACATGAACAGCAGACCCTGCGCGAGGAACAGCGGCACCGGGTTCACCGGCGTGTGCATCGCCCAGAGGATCAATGGCAGCAGGCTGTACCGGCAGGTCCACTGCACGCTCCCGAGCAGGAAATTCAGCAGCAGCGCGCTCTTCCGGCGGCCCCATAACAGCGCGAGCGCCGCGCGCATCCGGCGCAACGTGCGCGCCGTCGCCTGTCGCAGGAAACGATGTCGCGCCGGCAGTCGCCGTTTCCGGCCGAACCGCGTCGCTCCAGCCAATCGCCCGACCAGCCGGTGGAACCACACGCTCCGCAGCAGCACCACGATCGCCACCACGCCGGCCGCGCCTCCGCCGAGAAGCGGAAGCAGGGCCCGGCCATCCATCCGCGCCAGCAGCTTCGCGAACAGCGCATCGTGCAGCATCACCCACAAGGCGAAGGGGGCGAGCAGCGCGAAAAACAGCACGTCGAGCGCCGCATCCGATGCCAGCATCGAGCCGCCATGCGCCACCGGCACGCCGGCGCGTTTCAGCAACGTCAGCCGGATCACCGCGCCACCGATGCCGGCCGGCGTCGCCGCGACACCGAATTCCTGCGACATCGAGGCCTGCAACGCCGTGCGGTAGCTCAACGGATGCCCGAGCGCACGGCAGAAGATCCACACGCGCGCTCCGTTGCAGGCCCATGCAATGAACACCAGGCCCATCAGCAGCGGGATCCACCACGGGTTGAATTCGCGCAGGTGTGTCCAAGTCTCGGGGCGCACCGTGAAGAGAAAGACCGCAACCGTCGCCACGCCGGCCAGCGCCGCGCCCTGCAGCACCCAGCGCAGCATCTTCTTCGGATCGATGCGGGGCGGCGGTTTCATGAGCCAAACGTCCGAGATAGGGTCGGACCGCCGGGCTGTCCGCAAACACGGCGGGCCCAGCGGTCCCGCCCTACCACCAACGCCGCGTTCACTCCGCACCTCCCAGCGCCGGCGTGCCTGCCGGCAACAAGTCGCGATAACACGCCGCCTCACGCCCAAGCAGGTTGCGCGCGATCGCCGTGCGCACCGAGGCTTCGATCGCCGGATGCGCGAAGTCTACCGGATGCACCGCGACGCGCAGCACCGGCGCGGCGCGTTTCCACGCGCCCCACAGCCGCACCCAGCCGCGCGAGCAGATGCGTCGCCACGCAGCGCGCACGCTCCACACCAGCACCGGCGCGTCGACCACGCGGATCCTCACGCCCGACGCTGCGCTCTCCTTCGCGCTGCGCGCTGACTGCAGCAGCTCCACGTTGCCCCAGCGCGTGGTGTAATGAAACCCGAGCGCGCACAGCGCCTCGCGGGCGGCCTCGCTCAGCAGCCACGCCGGTGCGGTGAAGCCCCACATGGGCACGCCGCAGCCGTCGCGCACGACGCGCAAACCTTCACGCAACCGACGTTCCGCCTCGCCTCGGCCGATCTGGTAGAACTCGCCCTCGCCGGCCGTGTAGTGTTTGCCCATCGCGCGTTGCACGGCGTTGCCGGTGATCTCCGTCGCCTCGTGCACATACGCGTGGAGACAGATCTCGTGACCTTCCTCCGCACGCGCGCGGAGCCAGGCGGAGAACTCACGATCTTCATCACAGGGCGGCGCGCCATGCCAGCGTGGCACCACGAGCAGCGTCGTGCGCATGACGCCAAGCGACCTACACAACGCGAGAAACCGTTCGCACTGCGCCCGTGATCCCGGGTGCAAATCGTGAAACGAAACGATGAGTTTGCGGTCGGCAGGCATGATTCCGGCGGCGCTCACACCCGGCCCTTGTTCGGATCGTGTTGCGCGAAATCCATGCACGCGGTCGCGAGGTATACGGGCTCCGCAGTGAGGTGATCCCATTTCGAGATGCGACGGCGCTCGAGAATCTTGAACCCGTAGCGCTCGAACATGCGCGCCGTGCGCGTGTCGTCGCGCACCTGCATCTGCCCGAAAACGCCGCGCACATCGCCGCGCGCCGCGAGCGCCTTCACATACGGGAAGATCAGGATACGCGTCGCCTGGCCATTGCGGTACGGTGGCAGGAGGTTGATATGGAAATGCGCCATCCGCTCAGGCGCCGCCGGCGTCTCCTTCCCGGCGCGCGTGAAGATCCACCAGAGAAACTTCAGGCTGGCGCGGTTGTACCGGAAGGTCGCGATCCGCCAGAGCCCCTTCGGGACAATGACGAACGCGAGCAGCAGCGCGCTGATCCAGGCGTTGTAGCGGTAGCGTCGGCAGGCGAGCAGGTAACCGACGACTTCGCCCGTCTGGTCGTCCTCGGCGATGAGCGAGTAGTCGTTTTCCCAGTCGGTGTAGTAGCGCGTGAGGTAGTCGGCGAAGACGTCGCGGTCGCAGAACACCGGGTCGATCGGGTTCCCCATGCAGCCGGTGTCGGCGCAGATGCGGCGGACGGCCGCGCGGTCGGCAGGCGTGTACGGGCGGACTCGGCAGGAAGGCATCGGGGACGAAGGAGGGAGACGCTATTGAGGCCCGACACCGCATCAGGCGGAAGGCGGAAATGAGCGGAGTTCATCGCGCACCGTCCCTCAACAGCGCGGGTCCCCACGTCCACGAGCAACGCGGGGCTAGCGCGCCCCGGCGGGATCGACGACCGGGACGGCTACGGTCGCAGTGCGCCGGTTGCGGTCGATGAGCCGCTGGTAGAGCGCAAAGATCTGCTCGAAGGTGCGCTCGATCGAGAAGCGCGCGGCCAACGAATGATGGCGCGCGACGCGCGACGCGGGCGTCAGCACCGGCCGGGCGAGCGCGGCTTCGATCGCGGCAGCGAGCGAAGCCGCCGTGCCGTCCTCGGCGAGCAGCGGGATTCTTTCGCACGAGAGGCTTTCCTCGAGACCGCCGCCGCGCACCGCGAGCACCGGCGTGCCGCAAGACTGCGCCTCGAGCGAGACGATGCCGAAGGTCTCCCAGCGGCCGGCATGCACGAAGAGATCGGCG
>DATGXO010000179.1:0-7380 GCA_035298965.1 Opitutaceae bacterium
CATCCACACGGTCCCGCCGCTCTCCATCGTGAACTCGTTGCAGCCGAACCCGACCGGCAACACGCGAGCGCTGCGCGCGTGGGTGGGCGTGGCGTCCTGGATGACGTGCACGATGTCGCGGTCGGCGCACCAGAGCCGGCCGATCGAATCGCGCGCGGGCCGGCCCACGCCGTTGGCCAGTTCCGGATAACGCGCGAGCAGCTCCGTGTCGGTCACGAAGCGCTCGCTCGCCCGATCGTAGCGGACCACGCGGCTTGACGGCGCACTCACGCGCACGACCCCGTCGAGCACGAACAACTGCTCCCAGCCGTCCGCGAGCCCGTCGGCCACGCCGTAGATCTTCACATCCGGCACGGCGCCGCGGAAATCCGCTCGAGCGACGCGCCCGGCGCCGAGTTCGAGCCAGGCCAGACCATCGTCGTCGACAACCACGCTGAAAACGTCGCCCAGATCGGCACGCCGATTGCGGTCGGCCACGAACTGGCCGCCCAACGGCCGCAGCCAACCGAGCTCGTCGCGCGCGACATACGGCAGCCCGCGCGACGACGCCGCACCGAAACCGAGCTTCGCGTACACCGGACCGGTCACGCACTCGCGCCAGCCACCGGGCTCGAGCCGGTAGATGCCGTTCTCGTTGGTCGCGTAGAGCGCACCGTCGATCGTGCAGAGAAACGACTGGAAGCGCCCGGACGGGTTGTCGTCGACGAAACGCTGTAGCCGTCCACCGGAGTCGTAGACCGCCCGGGAAATCCGCCCGTCACTGATCACCCAGAGGCGGCCTTCGTGCCGGACTGGTTTCGCGTAGCTGAGGCTGCCCGCGATCAGCGGCCCGAACGACGACAACACCGCCGGGAACTCCACGCGCGCGACACCGTCGTCGAGCAGCGCCCAGAGCACGCCGAGCCTCGAGTATTGCAGGCTCTGCACCCGCGTGAGCCGCTGGTCCTGCGCCGCCGCCACCGCCTGCACCACGCGCCCCTGCCGATCGAAGAACACCACCCCGAACGAGTCCACCGCGGCCGCGAAATGGTCCTCGCCCACCCGGCACAGGTGGTTGATCCGCCGCCCGCCCGAAAGCGGTTCACCCGCACCGAAGGCGAGGAACTGTTTCCCGTCGAAGAGCCGCAGGCCGGACTGCATCGTGCCGACAAGCACCGCGCCTTCGCGGAACGGCACCGCGCACGTCACGAAGACGTCCGCCGTGACGGCGTCGGTCAGCGGCTCGAGAGCACCGTTGTAGCGATCCCACCGCAACAGCCGCCCGGTCGTGGGATCGGGCAGGTACACGCCGGTGCCGACGGCGAACGGGCGCTCGTCGAGGGAGACGCGCGCGATCACCCGCGCCGGCCGGCCGGGCCGCCAGGAAATCACCACGCCGGCGTTGCCGTACCACAGCCATTCACCCGCGGACTCGATCACGTAGCGCAGAATCGTGGTGCCGGTCGCGGCGCCTTCCGGCAATGCGGCTGCGGCCTCGAGCCGCCAGGTGCCGGCCGTGCCGAAGACGACGCGCGCGAAACCGCCGTTGATCGCGGTGTAGATCGCGCCGTCGTCGTCGACAGCCACCATGCCGCTCGCAATCACCGTCGCCGGATCCGAGGCGTGAAAAGCCTCCCAACGTCGGCCGTCGCCCCAGGCCAGCTGCGTGCGCGACACCAGCAACAACCGGCCGTCGGGCAACAGATGAAAATCGCTCGGGGCCGATGCCAGTTCGAGCGCCTCGGGTCCGAGCACCGCAAACGGCGGCACACCGTTCTCCACCAACCCCGCCGCCGCACTGGGCATCAGCGACGGCGCCGCCGCGCACCCGACCGCCAGCGCACTCGCGGCCGCCAGCGCGAGCAGACGCAGCCGCCTCGTCCTCGCCCCGACAGCGAAGCACCTGCGCCGAGTTGGACACGACGGCACGGTCATGGTGACTCGTTCCATCGGCTGAAACGGGCGTGCCTTGAGGGTTCATCCCCGGCCCACCCGAGCCACCGCCCGCCCGCCACGGGAGGCCGTTTCCCGTGCCCGCTCGCGCCGTACCGGCTCTTGCCTCCGCCGCGCCCCGCCCTACCGTCTCCGCCCCGCCCATGCCCGTCACGCTCTTCGACTCCCTGACCCGCAGTCCCCGCGAACTCCGCCCGTCGCAGCCCGATGGCGTTTACCGTTTCTACAACTGCGGCCCCACCGTCTACGCGCCGGCACACATCGGCAATTTCCGCACCTTCGTCGTCAACGACCTCATCCGCCGCGTGCTCGAGCTCGAGTTCGGCCCCGACAAGGTGAAACACGTCCGCAACATCACCGACGTCGACGACAAGACCATCCGCCGCTCCCGCGAGGAGCACCGCGCCCTCGCCGAGGTGACGCAGCAATGGACGGACAAGTTCCACGCCGACTGCGACGCACTGAACTGCCTGCGGCCGCACGTCGAGCCCACCGCCACCGGCCACATCCCCGAGCAGGTCGGCATGATCGCCGAGCTCATGCAGAAGGGCCACGCCTACGCCACGGCCGACGGCTCGGTGTACTTCAAAGTCGGGTCCTTCCCAGGCTACGGCGCGCTCTCGCGAGTGAAGGAACGAGAGCTCCAGATCGGCTCCGCCCTCGCGGGCAAACCGCAGACCGCCGACGCCGACGAGAAGGAAGACGGCTCCGACTTTGCGCTATGGAAAGCATGGAAACCGGAAGATGGAGACGTGAAGTGGCCCGGTCCCACCGGTGCCGCCGCCGGTCGCCCCGGCTGGCACATCGAGTGCAGCGCCATGAGCCGCAAACACCTCGGCGAGACAATCGACCTGCACACCGGCGGCGAGGACCTGCTCTTCCCGCACCATGAGAACGAGATCGCCCAGACCGAGTGCTGCACCGGCCACCAATTCGCGAAGCACTGGTACCACAGCAAACACCTCATGGTCGACGGAGCGAAGATGTCGAAGAGCCTCGGCAACCTCTACACGCTCGACGATCTCCGCGCCAAAGGCTTCAGCCCGATGGCCCTGCGCTACGCCCTGCTCGCCGGCCACCCGCGCAAGCAACTGAACTTCACGCTGGATTCGCTGCACGCGGCGGAGAAGGCGCTCGCCACGCTGCGCTCGTTCCGCGCCGCATTGTCGCCGACAGGCGGTGACAGCACCGTGTTCGAGCCGGTCTTCGCCGCGCTACGCGACGATCTCAACACTCCCGCCGCCCTCGGCGCGCTGTTCACCGTCGTGAACCGCGGCCCCGCCGGCATCGCGCTAGCCGCCTTCGACCGCGTCCTCTTCGCCCTTGGCCTGAAGCTCGACGCCCCGGCCGCGCCCGCAGCCGAAGCCCCTGCCGAAGTGAAAGACCTCGCCGCGCAACGCTGGGCCGCGAAGCAGGCGAAAGACTGGGCCGAGGCCGACCGCCTCCGCGGCGCCATCGCCGCCCTCGGCTGGTCGATGCTCGACAGCAAGACCGACTACAAGCTCGAGCCCGCGAAGAAGTAGCGGGCCGAATGGTGGCAAGCGGAGCATACGGCGAGCCTCCGTCTTCCGACGTAGGGGCGCTGCTCGCCGGCGCCCGTTGCGCTCCGCCCATCTGGAATCCTCCTGTTTGGCCGCACCAGGTTCGGACCGCGTCCATCGGGCGGCGACAAGCACCGCCCCTACCGCAAGCGTGAAGGCGCCGCGTCCTTGCGGGGCCAGACGCCCCGTTTTCCCGTAGCGGAAACGAACGAGCATTTCGCCGCGGCGCGCGCGGCCCGCGCGCCGCGCTTTCGCGCCCACGCGACCGGTTACTTCCGGATCGCGTAGGCGGCGTTCTTGGCGAGCTCGTCCTGCGTCTTCTGGAACGCGACGTTCACCTCGTCGTCGGTGAGCGTCCGGTCGTCGGCGCGGTACACGAGCGAGAACGCGAGGCTCTTCTTCCCCTCGGGCAGGCCCTTGCCCTGGTACACGTCGAAGAGGCGCACGTTCTCCAGCGCGAGCTTGCCGCCGGTCGCGGCGCGCGCGGCCTTCGCCACATCGCGGCGCACGGTCTCGGCGGCGGATGCCGCGTCGACGACGAGCGCGATGTCGCGCAACGCCGGCGGGAACAGGCTGAAGTTCTTGAACTTCGCACGCGGCTGCGCCTCGGCGACCTTCTCCGGCAACACGTAGAGGATGCCGGCGACGACACCGCTCGCGATGCCGAGTTTGCGCAGCATCTCCAGATTCAGGAGACCGCAACGGGCTTCGCAACCATCGGTCAACCGGCCGAACGTCGCCGAGTGGCCGGGCTGCCATCCGGCGCTCGTGGCGGCGACCGGCTCGACGCGGAGCGACTCAAGATTCACGCCGGCATTCGCCGCGACGACAGCGAGGTGACGCTTGGCCGTGTAGAAATCGCCGGGCGCGCGGGCGAGCCACTGCGCTTCCTCCGATTCCGTGCGGATCACGAAGCCGACGGAGAGGCATTCGTAGATCTTGCCGTCGACCTCACGGAACGTGCGGCCGACCTCGAAGAGCTTCGTCGCGCCGGTGCGGCGGTCCTGATTGAGGCGGAGGTTTTCCAGCAGGCCGTTGATGAGGGAGGCGCGCAGGTGCGAGTATTCCTCGGTGAACGGATTCGCGAGGCCAAGCGTCTTCGCCGCCGCCTCCGAAACCCACGCGGCGGTCTCGGGACCGGAGCGCTGCGAGTAGTTGGCGCACTCGTGGAAGTGCTGACCGACCAAGTACGCAACCGCGGCGCGGTTGAACTCGGTGATCGGGTCGTCGTCCTCGGGCAACGCGACCGCGGTGACGGGGGCCGCCGGGATTTTTTCGCAGCCGTACAGGCGCACGACTTCTTCGACGAGGTCGACCGGGCGGTCGAGGTCGCCGCGCCAGCTCGGGACTTTCACGGTCCACGTCACGCCGGTGAGGCGCGTTGTGTCGGCGCGCTCCTCGATCTCGAGTTCGAGGGCCTCGAGCAGTTCGCGCATCGCCGTATCCGGAATGTCGTAGCCGGCGCGGGCGCGGATGAAGTCGGGCGTCGTTTCGATCTCGGTCACCGTCACGGGTTCGGAGCCGACGTTGAAGAGCGGGCCGACGACTTTGCCGCCGGCGGTCTCGAGGATGAGGTCGATCGCACGCAGCGCCGCGGGCAACACACCGCGCGGATCGACGCCGCGCTCGAAGCGGTAGGCGCTGTCGGAGGTGAGACCGAGCTTCTTGGAGGTCCAGCGGATGCCGGTGGGCTTGAAGAACGCGCTCTCGAGCACGAGGTCGGTCGTGGTGGCGTCGACCTCGGCGTTGGCGCCGCCCATGATGCCGGCGACGACGAGCGGTTTCTCGGCATCGGCGATGACGAGCATGCGGCCGTTGAGCACGCGCTCCTTGTTGTCGAGGGTGGTGAGTTTCTCGCCGTCGCCCGCGCGGCGGATGATCAGGCGGTGGCCGGCGATCTTCTTCGCGTCGAACGCGTGCAGCGGCTGACCGGTCTCGAGCAGGACGAAGTTGGTCACGTCGACCACGTTGTTGATCGGGCGCAGGCCCACAGCCTGCAACGCCTCCTGCAACCACGCCGGGCTCGGGCCGATCTTCACGCCAGCGATGATGTGCGCGGTGTAGTGCGGGCAATCCTCCTCGGCCGCGACGGCCACGGACTCGAGCAACTGCGGCACCGCCGGCGCGGAGGCGGCGGGCGAACTGGCTTTGAGCGCCGGATACTGGAGCGGCAGGCGGAACCACGCGGCGAGCTCGCGCGCGAGGCCGAGGTGCGAGAGGCAGTCGGGGCGGTTGGGCGTGATCTCGAGATCGAAAACAACATCGCCCGCGCCGAGCGCCTCGTGGATCGGCGTGCCGAGCGTCGGGTCGCCCTGGAGCACGAGCAGGCCGCCGTGGTCCTCGCCGAGGCCGAGTTCGCGGGCCGAGCACATCATGCCGTTGGATTCGACGCCGCGGATCTTGGAGACCTTGATCTTGAAATCGCCCGGCATCACGGCGCCCGGAAGGGCGACGGGCACGCGATGGCCGGCGTCGCAGTTCGGCGCGCCGCAGACGATCTGGATCGGCGCTGCCTCGGGCGCGACGCGCACGGTGCAGACGGAGAGCTTGTCGGCGCCCGGGTGCTTGTCGCGCGTGACGATCTCGCCGACGACGACGTTGGCGATCGGCTCGAGGCCGGTACGGTGCACACCCTCGACCTCGAACCCGATCATGGTCAGGGCATGGGAGATTTCGTCGACCGGGCGGTCGAGCGCGACATAGCGGCGGAGCCAGTTGAGCGAGAGTTTCATGGGCACAGCGCGTGTTGGTTGTTCGGTTTTCGGGTGCGGTCGCTCAGGCGAACTGGCGGAGGAAGCGGGCGTCGTTCTGGTAGAAATACCGGATGTCGTCGACGCCGTAGAGCATCATCGCGATGCGCTCGATGCCCATGCCGAAGGCGTAGCCGGTCCACTCCTTCGGATCGTAGCCGACGGACTCGAACACGGCCGGATCGACCATGCCGCAGCCCATGATCTCGACCCACTCCTTGCCGATCTTGCCGAGGTGTTTCGCGGAAAGATCGACCTCGAAACTCGGCTCGGTGTAGCCGAAATAGTGCGGGCGGAAACGCGTTTTGATGTCCTTGCCGAGCAACGACTGGAAGAGGTAGTCGAGGATCGCCTTGAGGTCCTTCACCGTGACGTTGCGGTCGACGTAGAGGCCCTCGAGCTGGTGGAAGTTGGCCGAGTGCGTGGCGTCGATCGTGTCGCGGCGGAACACGCGGCCGGGCGAGATGATGCGCACCGGCGGCTTCTGCTTGAGCATCGTGCGGATCTGCACGGACGAGGTGTGCGTGCGCAGGAGGTAGCGCTCCTTCGTACGCTGCGAGACGTTGGCCACGAGCGCGTTTTCCGGGAGATAGAACGTATCCTGAAGATCACGCGCCGGGTGGTCGGCGGGCGTGTTGAGCGCGTCGAAACAGAACCACTCGGTTTCGACCTCGGGGCCCTCGACGACAGCGAAGCCGGCCTTGCGGAAGATGCGGCAGAGCTCCTCGCGCACGAGCGTGAGCGGGTGCGTGGTGCCGGGGCCGGAATCGGGCGAGGGCAACGTGGGATCGATCGCGGGCCCGAGCTTGGCGGCGATCTCGGCCTGCTCGATGCGGGCCAGCGCGGCATCGAGGAAACCTTGGAGTTCGCCCTTCGCCTGGTTGATGAGCTTGCCGAGGATCGGCTTCTGCTCCTTCGGCGCGGCGCCGAGCTGCTTCATGAGCGCGGTGAGTTCGCCGTTGGGGCCGACGAAACGGGCCTTGGCGGCTTCGAACTCGGGACGGGCGGCGAGCGCGGCCAGTTCACCGCGGGCTTTCTCGACGAGGGCTTGAAGGGCGGCTTGCATGATTGGAAGAGGCGGAGCGTGGAGGAGAACAACAGTCGGGCAACGAAGGAAATGGCGCTGTAGGCCAGGTCGCCGACCTGGCCCGTGTGCC
>DATGXO010000180.1:0-43146 GCA_035298965.1 Opitutaceae bacterium
CCTGCATGCCATTGCCGAAGCGCAAAAGGCCGGGGGCATCGCGGCATTCATTGATGCGGAGCATGCCTTTGACAGGTTCTACGCGCAAAAGCTTGGCGTGGATGTTGAAAATCTCCTTGTATCGCAGCCCGACAACGGCGAGCAGGCACTCGAGATCACTGAAAACCTGATCCGCTCAGGAGCTATCGACGTAATTGTGATCGACTCTGTAGCGGCACTGACCCCGAAAAGCGAAATAGAAGGGGAGATGGGAGATTCAAAGGTCGGTCTGCAGGCCAGGCTCATGTCCCAGGCGCTGAGAAAACTTACTTCAACAATCAGCAAGACACAAACCTGCTGCATCTTCATCAACCAGTTGCGTGAAAAGATCGGCGCGGGAAAGTTGCGCTCGCGGCGCGCGGCGGGAAACAGTTCGCGGAGGAGTTCGCCGAAGATGGCGAGCTGGCGCTGCGCGCGGGCCGAACCGGGGGCGGCGGAGGAGGGTTCGGCGGGTGAGGGCATCGGGAGGCGGAAGGCGGAAAGGGAATCGGTTATTGGTGATGGGACATGGGTGATGGGCGGGGCAGGCGAGAAGGCGTTTTCTTCAAGACCTATCACCTATCCCCCGCGACCCATCACCGCTCGCCGGCGAGCGACACCCCAACCGGGATGTTCAGAACTTGAACACCTCGAGCTGCACGCGGAACTGGAAGCCGGACTCGCGGCGCTGGCCTTGTTGGAACGCGACCTGGTACTCGATCGACCAGAGGTTGCGGAAGTTTTGGCGGAGGCCGTAGACCTGCTCGTAGAACTGGCTCTCGATGGCGTCGTAACGCCAGAGGCCGGTGACGGTGAAGCGCTCGTTGAGGCGGACGGAGAGGGCGGCGTTGTACTCCTCGAGTTCGTCGCGGAGGAACTGCGTGCCGAAACGCGCGGTCCAGAACTGCGAGTCGGTGATGGTCACGCCGGAGTTGAACTCGTCGAGGCGGCCGTTGTGCGGGTCGAAGCGCTGGTAGGCATCGAAGCGGATCCACGCGGCGGGGAGAAACGCGATGTCGGCGTGCACATCGGAGGTGCGGGCGTAGGGGGCGACGAGGCGGTTGAAGTGCCGGTCCTGCGCGAGCGTGAGGATGATGAGGTCGCGCACGCCGCCCTTGCCGTCGCGGGTCTGGAGGCGTTGTTCGAGACCGTAGCGGAGGGTGTTTATCTCGCGGAGATCGTCGAGGTAGCGGATGTCGGCGAGGTCGATCGTGGGCAGGCGCGTGGAGAAGACGGTGCGGTCGATGTCGGGGATGAACTGGCGGCCCTTCTCGGCGTCGGGAATGAAACGGTATTGGACGAACGGCTCGATGAGATGGCGCAGGCCGTCGATGCCCCAGCGCTCGTTCTTGTACTCGAATTGGCCGAAGGCGCGGCCGCGGAGGTCGCCGCCGAACTGCCCGAGCACGCGGGTGTAGGTGTCGCGGTCGCCGAGTGGCGAGAAGTAGTGCGAGAGGCGCGTGCCGACGACGGGCGTGGCGGTGAGCCACGGGGTGAGCGCGGTCGGACGTTCGAGACCGTAGTAGGCGTCGAAACGTTCGCTGGAGAGCTCGGGCGAGATGGTCGAGGCGTCCTCGCGTAGCACGACGAAACCGACGGAGCCGCGCTCGATCACGCCGGCGCCGATCGGTGTGGCGAGCAGATCGGCGCGGAGCTCGGGCACGCGGCGCTGGGTGATCTGAAAATCGTTCGGCTGCGCGCGGACGAAGGCCGAGGCGATGTAGTTGTCGCCGGCGTAATCGAGCTCGAAGAATGTTTCCGGCTGTTGGTTGCGGCCGAAGCGTTGGCGGGCGAAATCGCGGATGATCTCGGAGTCGCTCCAGTAACCGAGTTGGCCGATGAACGTGAGGTGCTCGCCGTAGGTCTGGAGGTGGCGCCAGTCGATGTAGCCGCGGTTGCGGCCGATCTGGTCGCCCTCGATGTCGAGGCCGCGGGTGGTGGTGCTGCCGAGATCGTAGATCCAGCCGGAGCGGAGGTTGCCGAAAAACGAGCTCTCGCCGCGCTGCGTATCGTAGCTGGCGGCGGGGCCGAGGATGAGGCCGCGTTTGCTGTAGAGGCCGAGTTCGGGACCGAACTTCACGCCGTTGGCGACTGGGGCGAGCGCGGTAACATCGACGAACGCGCCGAGGGAGCTGCGGAAACCGGCGCGGATATCGGTGTCGAGCGGCGGAGTGTCGAGGCGTTGGCTGAAGACGGGCAGCGGGACGAGCGGGATGGGGCCGAGGCGCAGGTGGGCGCCGTGGGCGCGGAAGCTCTTGCCCTGGGTGAAGTCGAGCGTGGCAGCGCGGAGCATCGGGCTGAGCGTGCCCGGCTCGCCATAGGTGAGGGTGGCGTCTTTGAGCGTGAACTCCTGGATGTTGCCCTCGAGTTCGCGGCCTTGGAGGTAGAGCGGGTAATAGCCGGCGCGGGTGTTCTGGAGGCGGACTTTGCCGTCTTCGAGCGAGTAGGTGCCTTCGTCGGCGACGAGGCGGATGTCGCCGCGGGTGAGGACGATGTGGCCGCGCGCGTGGGCCTGCTTCGTCTGATCGTTGTAGCGGATCTCGTCGGCCGTGAGAGTGAGCTCGCCGTAGGTGAGGCGCGCGTCGAGCACGACCATCTCCTTGGTGTTGTAGTCGAACTCGATAGGCTTGTCGGTGGCGGACGTCAGATCGAGCGCGGCGCGGTCGGCGGCGAGGGTGCGCACGAGCGCGAGCAGAGCGGCGGAGGAGACGAGGAGGGTTTGGCGAAGCTTCACGCGGCCGGCAGCAAAGAGGGAAGCCCGGCGCGGTGCAACTCCACGAATCGGAGGCGCGGAGGAGCGGAAAACGGCACAGTTGCGCCGGTGGTTTCTGCGGCCGCGACTGCTGCGAGGACGCGAGGAACGTGTCAGAACGTGCGGCGGCGGGGGCGTCGTTCGGGCGGCTCGGGGAGCGAGTGCCAGTCTTCGGCGGGTTGCTGCATGTGCCGGCTGGCCAATTCCGCAGAGTCGGCGCGCACCCACAGGAACGGCTCTTCGAGGCCCAGCGCGTACGGGATCATATCGAGGTCCTCGTCGACTTCCTCGCCGCCATCGGAAAACGCTCCCGCGGGCGTGCTGTTGAAGGCGTCGGGCGAGAAGCTTGTGGCTTCCTCGAGATCGAGAGGCTCGCTGCGAAGATCCGCTTCCGATGTTTCCTGATCGTCGCCGGGTTCGTCGGGAGAGATCTGCTCCGACTCGGTGGTGTCGAGTCCGCGGAGAGCGCGGTACTCGCGCTCGATCGCCTCCTGCCGCTCAGCGACCCGGCGACGGGCATCCTCCCATTCTTCTTTCGCGCGAGCGGCATCGAACTGTTCCGCGTCACGGGGCTGCGCCGCCTCGGGATCGTCCATTGTCTTGTCCGGGTCGTAGTCGAATAGGCAGGCCCATGCGAACCGGCTGCGCGCGAGCACCTCTCGCACGGCCTGGACGACCAGAGGTAGCCGGGCCATGTCGCATGGGCGGCGGAGGACAACCATCGCCGAGGTCGGATAGACGTTTACGTGCCCCCAGCCCTGCCGGAGCACGGCGGAGACCGCGGAGTGCAGCTGCGTTTTCATCCAGAGTTGTTCGCGTCTCGGCGGCGCAGGATCCTCGCCGAAAACGGTGGCGCGGTCCTCGACTCCTTCCGTCGGTGGCGCCGCGGCGGGCGGCAGGGACGCGTAGTCGTCCCTCTGGTATTCGCAGGCCAGCAGGCGCAACGGGGCGAGCGGGCGCGGGTTTTCCCGGACGAAGAGGTCCTTGTCGACCCAGCCGAGCGCGGCATTGAGATCGCCGAGTTCCTTGGTCAGCACCTTGCAGCGGGGCGCGGAGACCTCGCGCAGGCTTGGCGCGTCGAGCAGCACATCGACCGCGAGGCCGCGTTCGCGGTTGAGCTCCAGGCTGTGCAGCTGCCGCATCCGGGCGAGGGGGGCGAGATCGAGGAATTGTTCGCCGGCGAGGCGGAGTTTCCGCACGTGCTGCAGCGCCGCGAGCGGGTGGAGATCGGTGAACGGGCCGGCGAGGTCGAGCTCACGCAGGTCGGCGAAACGTTGCACGCCCCTCAGCTCGGCGACGGCGCCGATAGTGAGCGTCTGCAATTCGGGCGCCGCTGGGAAAACGCGGAGCGACGGCAGCGGGGTGTTGGCCGCGAACGCCGGCGCGAGGACGAGCGAACGGACCGCCGGCAGCGCGACCACCTCCTGCCAGACGAGGAGGTTGCCGCCGAAGGTGACTTCACGCAGCTGCGACAGCTTGGAGAGCGCGCCGAAGCCCGTCGGCCACGGGCAGGCGACGGTGAGCGAGAGCCACTCGAGCGTGGCCAACGAGCCGAGCGCCGAGAAGTCGGCGAGGGCACCGGTTTTGAGTGTGAGCCGCGCGAGCCGGGGCAATGTGGCGAGCGCGGCAAGCGCGGTTCCCTCGAGCGTCAGGTTGACCGCGGTGAGTTGCGGCAGAAACCGCAGCAAGGAAAGATCGCGGACCGGGCGGTCCGAGCCGTACCCATTTTCGAGCGAGAGGATTTCGTCCCAGAATTCCTCTGCCAGATCGAGGTCGGCGGCCTCGATCCGCGGCTTGAAGCGGGGTTGGCGCGTACGACGGGTGAAACCGGCTTGCGCCGCTCTGAGCGTCTTGGCGGAGCGGGGGCCCTTGCGGTACTCGGCGCGGCCGCGCAGATGGTTGAGCAGCAGTTCGACGGGATAGAGCTCCTCGCCCGTGCGGGCGGGCGCCGACACCCAGCGGCGGAATTCCTCGGCAGGTCGCATAACGATGGTAACCGGCGGCACGTTGAGCGGTTGCGTGTGGCTTTTCAATACGCAAGGTTGCACGGGATCGGGCGTTTCCGGCGCGCGGGGTGCGAGTCTGCGGCGCGTTTGGCCCGGCGCTTGCGTCGGCCGCAGTCGCGCGAATACTTCCGCGCACACCAACGCATGAGCGCCAAAACCGTTGCCGGCAGCAGCACCCCCCTCCAACTCCTCCTGCGGGCCCAGCTCGCCGAGCCACATTCGTACCTCGGCATGCATCCCCAGTCGCGGGGCAAGGAGCGCGGGGTGGCGGTGCGCGCGTTCCTGCCGCAGGCCGTCGAGTGCGAGGTCGTGGACCGCACGGCGAAACCCGAGCGTTGCTACCCGATGACGCGGCTCGCGCCGGAGGGCGTGTTCGAGGTGTTCGTCGCGGACCGCGCCGACGTTTTCCGCTACCAGTTGCGAGCCACGCTCAACTCGGGGGAGACGCGGCAGTTCTCGGATCCGTACTCGTTCCTGCCGACGATCAGCGAGCACGACCTCTACCTGTTCAACCAGGGCAACGAGCACTTCATCTACAAAAAACTCGGCGCGCACGTGCACGAGATCGAGGGCGTGCCGGGCGTGACGTTTGCCGTGTGGGCGCCGGCGGCCGCGCGCGTGTCGGTGGTGGGCAATTTCAATCACTGGGACGGTCGCGCGCACCCGATGCGGCCGCTCGGCGGCTCGGGCGTGTGGGAGATCTTCATCCCGGGTCTGGGCGAGGGGGAGATCTACAAGTACGAGCTCCGTTCGCAGGGCGGCACGATCTTCCTGAAGACCGATCCGTACGGCACGTATTTCGAGGCACCGCCGAACAATGCCTCGATCGTCTGCAACACCCGCCGTTACCAGTGGGGCGATGCCGAGTGGCTCGCCCAGCGCGCGCAGCAACCCACGATCGACCGGCCGATGTCGATCTACGAGGTGCACCTCGGCTCGTGGAAACGCATCGTCGAGGACGCCAACCGCCCGCTCTCGTACCGCGAGATCGCGCCGCTGCTCGCCGACCACGTGCTCGAGATGGGCTTCACGCACGTCGAGCTCATGCCCATCGCGGAGCATCCGTTCGACGGTTCGTGGGGCTATCAGGTGACGGGGTTCTTCGCGCCCACGCATCGCTACGGCACGCCGGAGGATTTCCAGTTCTTCGTCGACTACCTGCACCAGCGCGGCATCGGCGTGATCCTCGACTGGGTGCCGGCGCACTTCCCGCGCGACAGTTTCGCGCTGCCGACGTTCGACGGCACGCATCTCTACGAGCACGCCGACCCGAAACAGGGCGCGCACCAGGACTGGGGCACCTTGATCTTCAACTACGGCCGCCACGAGGTGCGCTGCTTCCTCGTCGCCAACGCCCTCTCCTGGCTCGACCGGTTCCACCTCGACGGCCTGCGCGTCGACGCCGTAGCCTCGATGCTCTACCTCGACTACTCCCGCAAGGACGGCGAGTGGATCCCGAACAAGTTCGGCGGCCGCGAGAACCTCGAGGCGATCGAGTTCCTCAAACAGGTCAACAGCCTCGTCCATCAGTACTATCCCGGCGTGCTGATGATCGCAGAGGAATCGACCGCGTTCGCCGGCATCACCAAGCCCGTGCAGGACGGCGGCATCGGTTTCGACCTCAAGTGGAACATGGGCTGGATGCACGACACGCTGCGTTTCTTCCAGAAGGAGCCCATCCACCGGAAGTGGCACATGAACGACCTCACGTTCGGCATGCTCTACCAGTATTCCGAAAACTTCGTGCTCTCGTTCTCCCACGACGAGGTCGTGCACGGGAAGGGTTCGCTGCTCCTGAAGATGGCCGCCTGGCACATCCCGGACAAGGCCTCCAACCTCCGCGCGCTCTACGCCCACCAATGGATGTGGCCCGGCAAGAAACTGCTCTTCATGGGCAGCGAATGGGGCCAATCGCGCGAGTGGGCCTACGACCGCAGCCTCGACTGGCACCTGCTCCAGTACGGCGATCACGGCGGCATCCGCCAACTCGTACGCGATCTCAACCAGCTCTACCGCAGCGAGCCCGTGCTCGGCTTGAACGACCTCGATCACCAGGGCTTCCGCTGGATCGCCGCCTGGGACTCCGACAACTCCGTGCTCGCCTACCTGCGCCACAGCGAACGCCACCCCGACGAGCTCATCGTCGTCGTGGGCAACTTCACGCCGATCACCCGCCGCAACTACCGCATCGGCGCGCCGCGGCCGGGCTTCTGGCGCGAGATTCTCAACTCGAATTCCGACTACTACGGCGGCGGCGGCGAAGGCAACGGCGGCGGTGTGATGGCCCAACCGGTGCCGTGGGACGGCTACAACGACTCGCTCGAACTCACCCTCCCCGCGATGTCGACGACCGTCTTCAAGTGGCGGAAGGAAGGCTGAGGCGGCGCGATCCGGCGGGCGAGCGGTCGATCGGTCAAAGGACGAGCGCAGGAAATCCGAGCCGTTCCGGCCCGGACCCGGCAGGGTGGGGCGGGCTTCACGCCCGCTATCCGGAAGAGGGCCAAACTCCACTTGCGGGCGTAACGCTCGCCCCACCAGCGGAGGTCCCACACCGCGATCCGCGGCGCGCGGTTGCGAAATGCAGACGCCTGTCTTCCCTGCCGCGCATGCGAAAAACCAGGCGACTCGGAACCTTGGCGACAGCGACCGCGCTCGTGCCCGCGCTGCACGCCGCGAGCGCGGCGGCCGTGGCGGATTTCCCGCTGCCGTTACCGGCCTACGGTGACGCCGGTGTGGGGAACCTGTGGCAGGTGCTCGCCGGCCGCGTTGCGGCGGAGCCGTTCAACGTCTTCGCCACGCTGATCTTCCTCGCGGCGATCGTGCACACGTTCTTCGCGGCGAGAATCCGGCACTGGGCGCATGTCGTCGAGGAACGCCACTCCGCGCGCTTGGCGCGGCGGGCGGAACAGGCGGGCGATTCCGACAACGACGGCGTGCCCGACGAAGTGAGCTTTCCGGGGCAGATCCTGCACTTCCTAGGCGAGGTCGAGGCGGTGTTCGGCATCTGGGTGATCGCGCTCGCAGGCGCGATCGTCTGGTTCAAGGGCCTCGACACGGCGATCCACTACATCGGGGCGCAGGTGAACTACACCGAGCCGCTCTTCGTGGTCGTGATCATGACGTTGGCTGCGACGCGCCCGGTGCTGCTGCTCGCCGAACGCTGCCTGCGGGCCGCGGCGGGACTCGGCGGTGCGACACCGGCGGCGTGGTGGGCCGCGCTCCTGACGATCGGACCGGTGCTCGGGTCGTTCATCACCGAGCCGGCGGCGATGACGATTTCCGCGCTGCTGCTCGGCCGGCAGTTCTATGCGCTTCAGCCGAGCGCGCGGCTGAAGTACGCCACGCTAGGCCTGCTCTTCGTGAACATCTCCGTGGGCGGCACGCTCACGCATTTCGCCGCGCCACCGGTCCTGATGGTCGCGGCGCCGTGGAAATGGGATCTCGCGTTCATGTTCGTCCACTTCGGTTGGAAGGCGCTCGTCGGCATCGTGGTGGCGAACGCCGCGTATTTCATGGTCTTTCGGCGCGAGCTGCGCGCGTTGCGTGTGGAGACCTCGGCGGAAACGAAGCCGGTCGCGCCGGTGCCAGCGTGGATCACGGCGGTGCATGTGGCGTGCCTCGGTTTCACGGTGTGGATGGCGCACTATCCCGCGTTGTTCATCGGCGGCTTCCTGTTCTTCCTGGCCTTCGCGCAGGCCACGGCGCACCACCAGGATCGCGTCGACCTGCGGCCGGCGTTGCTGGTCGGTTTCTTCCTCGCGGGACTGGTGAACCACGGCGGCGTGCAGGGCTGGTGGATTGAGCCGATCCTCACGCGCCTTGGCGAACTGCCGCTCTTCCTCGGTGCGACGTTTCTCACCGCCTTCAACGACAACGCCGCGATCACGTACCTCGCCACGCTGGTGCCCGGGTTTTCCGATACGCTGAAGTACGCGGTCGTCGCCGGCGCGGTCACGGGCGGCGGTCTCACGGTGATCGCGAATGCCCCCAATCCCGCCGGCCAGTCGATCCTTGCGCGCTATTTCCCCGAGGGTATCTCGCCGCTTGGGCTCGCGCTCGGCGCGCTCGTGCCCACGGCGATCGTCGGCGCGGCGTTCGTGGTGCTGTGAGCGGCGGGAACCGCGCGCGGCGTGTCCGCCGCCCATGAAAAAGGGCGCCGCGTACGGCGCCCTTCTCGTGGAAGCGAAGTAAAACGCGTGCGGGCGCGGCGTCTAGCGCAACGAAACTTCCACGACGTAGCGATCGGTCTGGCCGGGCTCGACGATGTGGACGCCGAGGTTGTTGCCCGGCGCGTTCGGCGGGCCCATCCACGGCTCGACGCAGAAGAACGGCGACTCCGGTTTCTCCGACCAGGTGAGCACGGCGGAGCCGGCGGGCGGTGTCTTGGCGGTTCCGATGCGCAGCGTGATCTTGTTGCCGGTGGTTCGCTCGGTGACAACGGCGTCGGTGCCAGCGAGATCGAGGTGGATCGTGTCGATCAGCGCGGGATTCGTGAGCTTCTCCTCGGCGGTGAGGTGCGGCTGGTCGACGAGTTTGCCGGTGGTGAGGTCTTGTTTCGCGATGCGGCGCGAGGGAATGCGCACGGTGTAGTCGTTGCGCGTGAGACCTTCCGACCACGGCACGGTGAAATAGAAATGATGGCCCGCGCTCCACGGGATCGGCGTGCGCCCGAGGTTGCGCAGGGCGAGCTCGACGTAGAAGCCGAGCGGCTCGAACCGGTAATCGACGGTGAACTCGTAGTCGTACGGATAACTTTCCTTCGCCGCGGCGTCCGGCAGGAAGAGCGCGCTGAAGCCGCCGGCATCGGCGCGGGTGAGGCGGAACTGACCTTGGCGGGCGACGCCGTGGAGCGGGATCGGACGGCGTACGCCGTCGGCCGCGCGCCAGTGCAAGATGTCGGCACCGTCGAAGCAGCGGCCGCCGAAGGGGAAGAGGATGGGATTGCCGCCGCGCACCTTGGCGAAGTCGTCGAGGGACTTGATCTCGGGCCAGTAGAGCACGTCGCGCAGCGAGCCGTCGCCGAGCTCGACGTGCCAGTTCATCAAACGCGCGCCCAGTTCGGGCAGGGCGAGGAAGGTCGAGCGACCCACCTGCCAGCGGAGCAGTTCCTTACCGAGATACGGGATCCGTTCCATGCGGGCTCCGGTGAACGCGAAAACGGCGCGGACTGCAAACCGTTGTTCGCGCGGAGAGGGAATGAGGAAGCGGAGAAATGCGGGACTGAGCGAGAGTGCGACGAGGCAGGCACCGGATGGAGCGGGACCTGGGCGAGGCGGGCGTCGCGATTCGCGAGCGCGGCCGAAAATCCGCGGGGATTTGTAAGGAAAAACCACGGCCGGAAGCTTGCGCCGCCCGGTGCCGGGGCCGATAACTTCCGGCGCATGCAACGCCTCATCCTCGCGCTGTTCTGCCTGCTTGCCCCGTCGGTGTTCGCCGCCCATGTCGCCGCTCCCGCTGGCGGGCCCGAGGCTCCGCTCGTACTGGTGCAGAAGGAGGACATCGCGGCGAGCGCGGAGAAGCCGGTGCGCGTGGTCGTGATCCCGGTGCGGGACGAGATCGGCAAACCAATCCTGTACCTCATTCGCCGAGGCCTGAAAATGGCCGGTAAGGATGATTTGGTTGTGCTCGATATGCGGACACCGGGCGGTTCGCTAGGCGCGGCGTTGGAGATAATGGAAGCGCTAGACAAGTTCGATGGGCACACGGCGACCTATGTGAATGATGAGGCGATCTCAGCTGGTGCGCTTATCGCTTCAGCAACGGATGACATCTACTTCGCGCCCAAGGGCATGATCGGCGCTGCTGCGGCGGTTTTGTCAGGTGGCGCTGAGATTCCGGAAACGATGCGGCTAAAGGTGAATAGTGTGCTTGAGGCGAAAGTTGGTGCCTACACCGAAGGCAAAAGATTCAGAGCCGAAGTGATTACCGCGATGTTCGACAAGGATTTCGAACTCAAGATTGGCGAGAAGATCGTGAAGCCCAAGGGTAAGCTGCTTTCGCTGACTGCGACTCAAGCTGCGGAACTCTGCGGCGATCCCCCGAGCGCTCTTCTCTCAAGCGGGACAGCAAAGACAATAGAAGGGATGCTAGACGATGCGCTCGGCCGGGGACGCTACCGACTTGAGCGGCTAAATGTAACATGGGCTGAGCGGTTCGCCCAGTATCTCGTTCCGGACATGGTGCGGACCGTCCTGATTGGGCTGGGTATTCTTTGCCTCTACATCGAGTTCAAGACACCCGGCTTCGGGTTCTTCGGAATCTCGGGCGGAGCGCTTCTGTTGTTGGTCTTCTTCAGTAGCTACATCGCCGGCCTTTCCGGTTACGAAGCGGCGCTGGTCTTCGCGGTCGGGCTGCTGTTGCTGCTCACCGAGATCGTCTTCTTCCCCGGCGTGATCGTGATGGCGGTTACCGGGTCGTTGATGATGTTTGGCGCGTTGCTCTGGTCGATGGTCGACCATTGGCCGAACCAGCCGATCGAGCTTAGCGGCGACATGTTTGTGCAACCGGCGACGAATCTCCTGCTCGGCGTCGCGCTCGCGGTGGTGCTCGCGCTCGCGTTTGCGAAGTTCATCCCGAAAGGGTGGTTCTTCTCGCGCCTCGCGGTCGCAGGCGAGGCGGGATCGACATCGCAGGTCTCCGGCCTGCCGCCCGAGGAGGCCGCGCGCGCCGGCTCGCTCGTCGGTGCGCACGGCGTGGTCGCCACCGGGCTGTTTCCTGGCGGGCAGATCGAGATCGATGGACGGCGCTACGAGGCGCGGCTCGAGCTCGGCACGGCTGTCGCTGGCACGCCGGTGGTCGTGGTCGGCGTCTCTGATTTCCGGCTGATCGTGGAGGTTGAAAAGTTATGACGCTCGTGATCGTTCTTTTCGTGCTCGGTGCGCTGTTGCTCGCGCTCGAGATCGTGGTGCCCGGCGCTGTGCTCGGCTCGATCGGCGGGCTGTTGATGCTCGGCGGCGTGGTCGCCGCGTTCATGAAACTCGGCACGACCGGCGGGTTGATCGCGACCGGTTTGGCGTTGGTGCTGCTCGGCACGATGTTCTACCTTGAGATGGTCTGGCTGCCGCGCTCGCGAGTCGCGAAGCACCTCTCGATGGACGCCACGATCGACAGCGTGAGCCAGCCGCCGGTGGCGCAGGAGGCCGAGGTGATCGGGCACGATGCAGTTGCGCTTTCCACGCTCGCGCCGACCGGTTTCGTGCGGGTGAACGGCCGCCGTTACGAAGCGAGCTGCCGCAGCGGTTATGCGGCCGCCGGCGAGACGCTGAAAGTAGTCGGCCTCGATGCCTTTCGTTTGATCGTCACCAAAACCTAAATCCCCTCCATCATGCTCAACTGGTCTCTCATTCTCGTGATCTTTCTGGCCGTCGTCGGCCTGGTGCTGCTCGTCATCGTCGGCGGGTTGATCGGTGCGTGGGTCAAGGCGTTGTTCAACGGCGCACCGGTGCCCATGACCAAGCTCGTGGCGCTGAAGTTCGCCGGCATCCCGTTCGGGCTGATCGTCGACGCGCGCATCACCGCCGTCCGCGCCGGCATTCCGCTCAGCGCCGATCTGATCGCGTCGCACTTCCAGGCGGGCGGCAATGTCGTCCCCACGGTGCAGGCGATCATCGCCGCCAAGAAGGCCGGCATCGCGCTCGATTGGGACCGCGCCTGCGCGATCGATCTCGCGACCAAGGGCTCGGGCAAGAGCGTCGTCGAGGCGGTGCGCACCTCCGTCGATCCGAAGGTGATCGACTGCCCGAATCCCGAGGCCGGCCGCACCACGATCGACGGCGTCGCCAAGGACGGGATTCAGGTGAAGGTGAAGGCCCGCGTGACCGTGCGCACCAACCTCGACCGCTTCGTCGGTGGCGCGAAGGAGAACACGATCATCGCCCGCGTCGGCGAGGGCATCGTGACCACGATCGGTTCCGCCGAGAGCTACAAGACCGTGCTCGAGTCACCCGACAGCATCTCGAAGACCGTGCTCGCCCGCGGCCTCGACGCTGGCACGGCATTCGAAATTCTCTCCATCGACATCGCCGATGTGGACGTCGGCGAGAACGTGGGCGCGAAACTCCAGGTCGCGCAGGCCGAGGCGAACAAGAACATGGCACAGGCGCAGGCCGAAATCCGCCGCGCCGCCGCCGTCGCGCTCGAGCAGGAGATGAAGGCGCGCACACAGGAATCGCAGGCGAAGGTCGTCGAGGCGCAGGCGCAGGTGCCGCTCGCGATGGCCGAGGCGTTCCGCAGCGGCCGGCTTGGCGTGATGGACTACTACCGCATGGAGAACATCCAGTCGGACACCGCGATGCGCGGCTCGATCGCCGGTCCGGAGGTTTCCAAGAAGTAACGGACGGAAAGTAACAAGTATCACGTGACAAGTGACAGGCCGCGAGTGCCAGGGCGGTGGTGGCAACCCCGACCCTTGGAACTTGGCCCTTGAAACTTCAACCTTTGCTCCCAATGCGCTGGCTCTTCGAAAACCCACAGCTGCTCTTCATCATCGGCGGCGCGATCGCGTTTTGGCTCAACCAGCGGCGCAAGGAGAAGCAGGACCGCGAGATGGCCGAGGAGGCCGCCCGCGGGCCCACCGACGACGAGATGGCGGAGCGTACGCGCCGGATTCAGGAGGAGATTCGCCGCAAGATCGAGGAGCGGCGGGGACAATCGCCGCTCGAGGTGCCTCCGGCGGCCGAGTGGGCGCGGCGAGAGACGCCGCCCGCGCTTCCCGCGGAACCGCCTCCGCTGCTGCCGCCGCAGCGGCCCGTGCTCGTCGCGCAGGAAGACGCGTCCGGAGCCGCCGAGCTCGACCGCGTCATGGAAGAGCAGCGACGCTACGCCGAGCAGCTCGAGCGTCTCGCCGAAACCGAGCGCGCGCGTACGGAAGCGCTCGCGCGGGATTCCGCGATGGTGCCGCTCTCGATGGCGGCCTACTCGACAGCGTTGCCCGCGACGCGCGGCGCGCGGCGCGCCGATGGCATCTTCGCTCTCGCGCGCGACCGCGAATCGCTGCGCCGCGCCATCGTCCTGCGCGAGGTGCTCGGCGCACCCAAGGCGTTGCGCTGAGCGGGAGCGCAGGGAACTTGTCAGCCGGCGCCGCGGACCCATGATCCGCGGCAGTCCCGGTCCGTCCGGCTCTCGTCCTCCGCACCTCGCTCATGAAACGCTCCCTCGCGGCCCTGCTCGCGGCTTCGTTGCTCGCCAACGTCGGCCTTGTGGCGTGGTCAGTGCGCCGAGACACGGCGACGAAACCGGTGGTGGTACCGGCTGTGGCTCCTGCCTTGTCGGCATCTCCCGCAGTAGGCCCGACCGAGGCGAGCGCCCCGGATGCGAAAGCTCCCGCGCCGGAGCCTGCGAAGATCTGGGAGCGGCCCTCCGGCGAGAGCGCGCGGATCTTTGCGCAGCGACTGCGCGCGGCCGGGGTGCCGGAGCACACGGCGCGTCTGCTCGTCGGCGACGCGCTCCGCGGTCAGTATCTCGAGCGGCAACGGGAGTTGATCGGCTCGACCGCGCCCGGCGAGTTCTGGAAAACGGCCGCGGCAGCGGCTGATCGGGATCGACAGGCGGAGTTACGCGCGCTTGCGCGCGAACACCGGGACCTGCTCGTGGAGTTGTTCGGCCCCGACGAAAACGCTGCGGCCGAGCTGGAGCGCGAACGGCGGCTTTACGGTCCGTTGTCGCCGGAGAAACTGGAGCGCGTGGATCGAATCCACGCCGACTACGGCGAGATGGTGGAGGACGTGCGCACGGCCGCTGGCGGGATGCTGTTGCCGGCGGATCGCGAGACGCTCGCGTTGCTCGAACAGGAGCGCCGCAAGGACGTCGCGGCCCTGCTGAGCGCGGAGGAACTCGAGCTCTACGACCTGCAGACTTCGGCGACCGCGCGGGCGCTGCGGGCGCGACTCGCGGCGTTTGCGCCGAGTGAAAAGGAGTTCCGGGCGCTCTTCGCCTTGCAACGGGATTTCGACGAGCGCCACGGAGCGGGCGGTCCGCTCGACGAGAGCCGGCAGCGCGAGCGGGCGGTCGCAGCGAATGAGCTCGATACGCGGATACACGCCGCGCTCGGCGGCGCGCGCTACGAGGAATTTCGCAAGACGCAGGATGCCGGCTTCCGCCTCGCGGCGCGCCTTGCGGAACGTTTCGGTCTGCCGACCCGACGGGCGGGTGATGTCTACGCGCTCGCGCGCACGACACAGACGCGGCTCGCGGTTTTGCGCGACGACAAGGCGATCAGCGCCGAAGCGGCGCGGGCTTCGCTCGTGGAGTTGGCGCGGGACACCGGCGGTCGGCTCACGACATTGCTTGGGGTGGAGGGCGCTGAGCTTTACCGGCAGGCCTCGTGCGGTGCGTGGCTGCGTGCCCTCGAGCGTGCCGCGCAGGAAGTCGAAGCGGCTACGCCGTCCGTCGCCGCCAACTCGGCGCCGGTGACCACCGCGGGCGTCGCGCCGGCGACTGCGCCGGAGGTGAAGAGTGCGCCGACGGCGAACGCGGCCGGCGCGACAACTGAGAGTACGTCGAGCACGGGGCCGGTAGTCCCGCAGCGGGTGCCGTTGCCGATCGCCGCGCAGCCGAACGGCTGAGGCGTGACGGTTTCGCCGTTCTCGCGAGCGACGTAACGGGAGCCGGCCACGTCGGCGACATGGCCTACAGCGGAGGTTTCACGGCAGCAGCTTCAGGTCGGCGAGCGGGACGGCCACGAGGATGCCTTGTTGCAAGACGTCCATCGCGATGACGACGCCCTTCGGCGAGCGCGGATCCTCGATCATGCCTTCGACGCCCTTGAGCGGGCCGCCGACGATCCTCACGCGCGCACCGTGCCGGAGAAGCGGATGCAGCGTGGCCTCTAGACCGGAGGCGACGAGCGCCTCGACGGCGGCGAGCTGGCTGAGGAACGCGGTCTCGTCCCGCACCGGGATGAGGCGCACGAGCAGGTCCTGCTGGTAGAGCCGGTTGCGGCGCGGCGGCTCGACCTGCGCGAAGACGTAGCTCGGGAAGAGCGGCTTGGTGAAATGGCGGATCCGGTTGCCGTACCGGCGCTCTGAGGCGACGAGCGGGAGGCTGTGCCGGCAGCTCTCGCGGACGAGCAACTCGGCGAACTTCTTTTCGCAGCGCGGCTTCGTGTGGCAGACGAACCACGCCGGCGCGGTGGTATCGGCGGCGGACGCGGGCATGGCGGAGACTCAGCCGCGGGCGGCAAGAAACTCGAGCGCGGCGCGGTAGCCCGCGAGGCCGAGCCCGGCGATCACGCCGACGCACGCGCCGGCGGTGATCGACTTGTGGCGGAACTCCTCGCGCGCGTGGACGTTGGAGATGTGGACCTCGATCGCGGCGAGGCCGGAGCCGGCGATCGAGTCGCGCAGCGCGACGCTCGTGTGGGTGAGGCCGCCGGGGTTGAGCACGAAGCCGGCGAACTTGCGGTCGGCGAGCGAGGCGATGCGATCGATCAACGCGCCCTCGTGGTTGCTCTGGAAGAACTCGAGCTCGATCTCGCGGCCGGCGAACGCGGCGCGTAGCTCCGCCTCGAGATCGGCGAGGGTGGCGCGGCCGTAGACGGACGGTTCGCGTTTGCCGAGGCGATCGAGGTTGGGGCCGTTGAGGATGGCGAGCTTCTTCATGGCGCGAGTAGTGAGGGGGCGGAGCCGCTGAGGCAAGGCGGCGGTGGAGGGGAATGCGCCGCTGTGACCCGCAGGTCTCATCTCCCTGGAGAGCGCGAGGCGGAAAGTTTCCATGTCAACCAATGGTTGACAGGATGTCGGCTCGAGCGCCGCTGGTGCGATGGGGGATCTCGGTGGTGTGCGTTGGACAGCAATGCCGCTCGGGCCTGCAATCGCGCCTACAGGGGGCACTCGCTCGGGAGGAAAACCCAAGGAAGACCGAAGCGAGCGGCGAGCTCGGCGGCGAGCGCCTGTACGCCGTAGACTTCGGTCGCGTAGTGGCCGCAGAGGTAGAGGTTGAGGCGTTCCTCCTGCGCGCGAGTGTAGACGGATTGCTTGAGCTCGCCGGTGATGAAGGTGTCGAGGCCGGCGGGCGCGAGGGCGTCGAGTGCGCTCATGCCGCTGCCGGTGAGGAGGGCGATCTCTCGGGGCCGCTCGGAGCCGAACTCGAGCGCGGTGACGCCGCCGGGAAACGTCTTCTCGAGCAACGCGCGCAGCGTGGCGCGATCGGCCGGCGCGGTGGCGACGACGCCCATGTCGCGCCCTTGGTGGGGGAGGAATCCGCGCACTGGCGACAGCCCGAGCGTGCGCGCGAGCACGGTGTTGTTGCCGAGCTCGGGGTGCGCATCGAGAGGGAGGTGCGCCGAGTAGACGGCGAGATTTGCGGCGAAGGCGACCTGGAGCCGCTCGCGTTGGGCGCCAACGATTGGGCGCGCGCCGTCCCACAGCAGCCCATGATGGACGATCAGGAAATCGACGCCCGCGGCCGCCGCCACTCGGAAGGAGTGCAGCCCGGCATCGACCGCCGCGCCGATGCGGGTGACGGTGCCGTTGTTCTCGAGCTGAAGGCCGTTGTGCGCGCCGGGGAAATCGGGGAAGCCGGGGAGGCCGAGGCGCTGGTGGCAGTGGGCGACGAGTTCGGCGAGGGGCGCGGGCATGGCGCGTTGATAGCGCGCGACCGCGGGCGGAGGCAAGTGCCCGGCCTGGACCGCGTGAGCCAGTGACGAGGGACGAGAGTCGGCGCCGGCGAAGTTACCGCGCTCGGGGCTTCAAGTCCGCGCGGCGGGCGCGTACGTGCGCCGGTAGCGGCGGACCAGAGCGAGCGCCGCGAGTGCACCGGCGCCGATCAGGCCATAGGTCGCGGGCTCTGGGACCGGATCGGCGGGCGCATCGAAGCCGGCGCGAACGGCGAATACGAACACCTCCGGATCGGCGGCGCCGAAATCCGGCGAGAAGGCGAAGATCGTGAAGGGGAGCGCGAGTTCACCGGCGAGACCATCGAGATCGCCGCGAACGCTGACCAGCGGGATGAGCGTGCTCCAATGGCCGTCGGTCGCGGGCGCGGTGTTGAGCGACTTGTTGAAGGCGTAGTAGCGCGAGCCGTCGGCGCGTTCGATGTAGAAGTCGAGCGTGTCGAAGTTCGCCAAGGTGGGCAGGGCGTAGTTGCCGAACGGCTCGCCCGCGATGTCGGTGCAGAGGTTGTGATCTGCGCCCGAGAGGCTGTAGCCGAAGCGGTCCCAGCTCGTGCCGGTCGCGCCGAGAAAGATCACTTCGCACAGCATGGTCGGCGAGCTGCCGACGATGGGGCCGCTGATATCGCCAGGCGGGACGTTTTGCGCCCAAAGCGACCAATCGCGGGCGGGCGCATCGAAGTCGACCGAGCCCGGAATCTGCACGCTCGGGGCGACGATACCGGCGGCCGGGTTGAACGAGTCGAACCACGCGTGGTAATCGGCGAGGCGGTCGGGCTGCGGCGAGAGCATCTGGCCGAAGGCGACGTTGGCGGAGAGGAACGACAGGGTGAGGAAGCGGCGGGGATTCATGTGCGGGTGTTCGAGTGGGTGCTGGAGCGCTTCCGGGGGGCTGGAATTGCCGCGAGTCTAGCGCGGCCGGGGCAGCGTAACAATCGGGCGAATCCCGATGCCGAGGACCGCGGAAATGCCGAGTCGGCGGGGATACAGTGCGTGCGTCGCACGAACGCGTTTTCCGCGGAAAACGGTGGTTGACAGTGCCGGAGGTGTCCGGTGTCTTCGGCGGCTTCCTATGAAAGTTGTCTCGTCCCTGAAGTCCGCGAAGAAGCGCCATCCCGACTGCCAAGTCGTTCGCCGCCGCGGACGTCTCTACGTCATCAACAAGACCGACCCGCGCTTCAAGGCGCGCCAAGGCTGATTTCAACCCTGGAGAATTTCGCCGTGAAACCCGAAGGCCATCCTACGCTCAACAACGTCTGCTTCATTGACGTTTCCACCGGGCACAAGCACCTGACCAAGTCGACGATGAAGTCCCAGCGCAAGGAGACCATCGACGGCGAGGAGTACTATCTGGTGCTGCGCGACGTGACTTCCGACTCCCATCCCGCCTACACCGGCGAGAAGCGCCTGGTCGACACGGCCGGCCGCGTCGAGAAGTTCACCAGCAAGTTCAAGCGCGGCACGAAGAAGTAAGCGCCCGACGCAACGAACCCTTTCCCGCCCTCCGGCCGCGAGCCGGGGGGCTTTTTGTTTTGGGGGGAGGATGATGGAACGCGCGCGAGGGCTACTGAAGCTTAGGCGGAACGCCGCCTGAATCGGTCTTGGCCAACGAAGAGTGGTGGATGAGCCAGTAGATCGAGAGCGGCGCGAGGCCACCCAGAAGAACGGCAAAGGCCCAGACGAATTTGGGCGCGAAACGCGCAGGACAAGGCAAGTGGTCGCGTGACACGCCGAGCGCGAACACGAGATGAATCAACCCGACCGGAGCGCCGAACCACCAAAGGCGGCTTAGCCCAGCGCGGGCTGGGGATGCTGTCCGGTTCTGTTGGCTCTCATTTCGCGCGACCTGCAACTGCTTCAATGAATCGATGGAGGCGACGCGGACGATGTTGCCGTCCTCGATGAACATGTAGCCGGCCGGAGCGAGTGCTTCGCGGAAGATTTGCCGCCAAGTGACGTTTCGCAGTTTGAGGCTGGTTCGCTTGCCCTTGAGGTCTTGCGGCACGACGAGGTTCAACTCGTACATATCGGCGACGTTGCGAAGAACGGTGACGATTTCCTCGTTGGGAAAATCGACGCTGATGCGCTCTTCGTCGGCTGGCGATGCGGGGTTGGTCGCGGGCGGCAGTTCCGCTGTGACGCGGAGTACCCACGCTGTGAGAAATACCGAGAGGATGATCAAGCGGCGCATAAACGACGTGCTTCACCCGCGGCGCTTCCAGCGGGCGGTTTCCTTCAGCTCGATGG
The DNA here is from genome assembly GCA_035298965.1 of Opitutaceae bacterium. Lineage (GTDB taxonomy): Bacteria > Verrucomicrobiota > Verrucomicrobiia > Opitutales > Opitutaceae > CAJCBL01. The sequence continues at coordinate 19,631 of DATGXO010000180.1, forward strand.
AGCGGGTCTCGATGAGGACGCCGACGAGGGCGGGGTGTTTGCGGAGTTGCTGGAAATCGGGGCAGATGAGCTTCCAGTTCAACGCGCCAGCGGTCTCGGCCACGGCGAGGGAGTTGTCCTCGAAGAGCACGGCGACTTCGCTGCGGATGTCGCCGGTGGTCTTGAGGAGCATCTCGCGGAGTTGCCGACAGAAGTCGTCGTTGCGCGGGTCATCGGGCCGGATGATCCAGGTGATCTTCTTGATGTTGTTCAGCAGGTGCGCCTCGAGCGGGTAGCACTCCTTCACGTTGAGGCGGGCGCCGTCTTCGCTGCGGAGGATGGTGCCGAGCACGGCGATGGGCTTCTCGGGCTCCAAGTGCTTCGCGTAGAGCTCGTAGGCGTCGGCGTACATGTTCACGGGCACGTTGGCCGTGCGCGTGGCGACGACGAAGGGCGACCAGGGGCGATTATCCTTCTTCGATAGCTTCTTTTGGATACTCGTGGCGATGCCGCAGAGGCGGAACTCGGTCTTGTCGGGCAGCGTGAGGAGTTCGTCCTCCTTGTGGCTGTTGAGCGCCTCGGCGAGGCCGGCGTAGGCGGCGAGCGGGTGGCCGGAGACGTAGAACCCGAGCAGCTCCTTCTCGAACTGGAGCTTCTCGGCCTGCGTGAAGTCGGGCGCCTTGTGGTCGACGATGCTGCCGGCGGACCGGCTGGCGCCATGGCCGTCGTCGGTCTGGAGGAGGTCGAACATCGAGGCCTGGCCCGCGGCGGCGTCCTTCTGGCTGGAGGAGGCGGCGGCGAGTGCGGCGTCGACGGAGGCGAAGAGCGCGCCGCGGGAATCGGGACCGAAGTCGAACGCGCCGGTCTTAACGAGGCACTCGAGCACGCGCTTGTTCACGGCCTTTGTGTCCACGCGGTGGATGAAGTCCTCGAAGTTCTTGAACGGCCCATTGGCGTCGCGCTCGGCGATGATCCGCTGCGAGGCGGCCTCGCCCACGCCCTTGATGCCGGCCAGACCGAAACGGATCCATGAGTCGGATTGGCTAGAGGCTTGAGGCGAGAGGCTAGAGGAATCGGAGGCTGCGGGCTGGCTCTCGCCTTTTGCCTTTGGTCTCTCGCCTCCCCGTCGGATGACGGGCGTGAAATTCTCGCGCGACTCGTTGATGTCGGGGCCGAGCACGGTGAGGCCCATGCTCTCGGCCTCGCCGATGAAGTGGGAGACCTTCTCGGCGTTGCCGAGCTCGGAGGTGAGCACAGCGGCCATGAACTCCACCGGATAGTTGGCTTTCAGGTACGCCGTCTGGTAGCTGACGAGGGCGTAGCAGGCGGAGTGCGATTTGTTGAAGCCGTAGCTGGCGAACTTGTTGAGCAGGTCGAAGATTTCGTTGGCCTGCTTCTCGCCGATGTCGTGCTTCTCCTTCGCGCCGGCGACGAACTTGATGCGCTCCTTGGCCATCGCCTCGGCATCCTTCTTGCCCATGGCGCGGCGGAGCATGTCGGCGCCGCCGAGCGTGTAGCCGGCGATGATCTGCGCGCACTCCATGACCTGCTCCTGGTAGACGATGATACCGTAGGTCTCCTTGAGCGACTTCTCGAGCAGCGGGTGCGGGTAGGCGACGCTCGCCGGGTCCTTCTTGCCGCGGGCGTAGTCGGGGATGAAGGCCATCGGGCCCGGGCGGTAGAGGGCGCAGATGGCGTTGATGTCGTCGATGTTCGAGATGCCGACGGTCTTGCAGGCGTTCTGCATGCCGCCGGATTCGAGCTGGAACACGCCGACGGTCTTCGCGGAGTTGAGCAACTCGTAGGCCTTCGGGTCCTCGAGCGAGATGGTCTCGATGTCGAACTTCGGATCGGCGGTGCGGCGGACGTTTTCGACGGCGTCGGAGATGACGGTGAGCGTCTTCAGGCCGAGGAAGTCCATCTTCAGGAGGCCGATCTTGGTGACGGCGCCCATGTCGTACTGCACGGTCACGTCGCCTTCCTGCAACGTGAGCGGGGCGAACTCCTCCAGCGGCTTCTCGGTGATGATGACGCCGGCGGCGTGCTTGCCGGTGTTGCGTACCAGACCTTCGAGCACGAGGCCCTGGTCGATGATGTTCTTCGCGACCGGGTTGCGCTCGATCTCGGCGCGCAGCTCGGCGGACTTGGTGACCGAATCCTCGAGCGAGATGTTGAGCTCGTCGGGAATCATCTTCGCGATGCGGTCGGAATCGGCGAAGGGCAGGTTGTGCACGCGCGCGACATCGCGCACGACCATCTTCGCGCCGAGCGTGCCGTAGGTGACGATGTTGGCCACGCAGTCCTTGCCGTACTTCTCGCGCACGTAGTCGATCACCTCGCCGCGGCGGCGCATGCAGAAGTCGATGTCGAAGTCGGGCGGGCTGACGCGCTCGGGGTTGAGGAAGCGCTCGAAGAGGAGCTTGAAACGGATCGGGTCGAGGTTGGTGATCTCGACGAGGTAGGCGACGAGGCTGCCGGCGCCGGAACCGCGGCCGGGGCCGACCGGGATGCCGCGCAGCTTGGCCCAGTTGATGTAGTCCCAGACGATCAGGAAGTAGTCCGGAAAACCGGTTACGTTGATGATCGTGAGCTCGTAGGTCATGCGCACGACGAGTTCCTCGTCGCGATCGAGCCCGGTGTAGTCGGGCGCCTTTGGCTTCTGGCCCGCGGGGCGGTTGTTGAGGAGGTCGAGCCTGGCGGCGACGACCGGCCGCGCGGCGACGGAGGCGTAGTCGCAGTCGTAGCGTTTCTTGAGCCCCTCGACGCAGAGCTGGAAGAGGTACTGCGAGGCGTCGAACTTCGCCTTGATCTCGGGCGGCAGCGGGTAACGCGGATAGCGCTCGGAGCCCTTGGGGAAGGGGATCGCGAGGTTGCACATGTCGGCGATGGCGACGGTGTTCGTGAGCGCGCCGGGCACTTCGCCGAAGATCGCGTGCATCTCGTCGCGCGACTTCAGGTAGAACTGCGTGCCGTCGAAACGCATACGTTCGGCGTCCTCGATCTTCGCGCCGGTCTGGATGCAGAGCAGCGTGTCGTGCGGCTTCGCGTCGGAGGCGTTGATGTAGTGGACGTCGTTGGTCGCGATGACCTGGAGGTTAAATTCCTGCGCGAGCTTGAGCAGGCCGGGGATGATCTTGCGTTGCTCGGGGATGCCGTGGTCCTGGAGTTCGACGAAGTAGTTTTCGCGACCGTAGATGTCGACGAACTGCCCGCAGGCTTTGCGCGCGGCGTCGTAGTCACCGGCGAGCAGATGCTGCGGCACGACGGCGGCGAGGCAGCCGGTGAACGCGATGAGGCCCTTCGAGTGTTTCGCCAACGTCTCCATGTCCGCGCGCGGCTTGTAGTACATGCCGCGCAGGTGGGCGTCGGAGATGAGTTTCAGGAGGTTTTGGTAGCCGTCGAGGTCGCGGGCGATGAGGCCGTGGTGGTAGTAGGCCTTGCCGTCGCCGTCGCGGCCGACGCGTTCGAGTCGGGAGCCCGGGGCAAGGTAAACTTCGCAGCCGATGATGGGCTTGAGGTTGGCGGCCTTGGCGGCGTTGTAGAACGAGATCGCGCCGAAGAGATTGCCGTGGTCGGTCATCGCCACGGCCTTCTGGCCGAGTTCGGCGGCGCGTTTCATCAACCGGTCGACGCGGCAGGCTCCGTCGAGCAGGCTGTAGTCGGTGTGGAGGTGGAGGTGGACGAAATCGGAGGGAGCGCCGGACACAGCGAGCATCGCACGCTCCGCGGCAGGCGCCCGCAAGGGGAAAGGCGCGCAGCGTGTCGATGCGGCAGCACGGCGGCTGATTTGGCGTTGCGGGCGGGTTCCTCGGGCGGCCATTCAGATGGCGCGCATGACCAATTCTCCGGACTCAACTCGGGGCGTCCGCCTCGCGCCGTGGCCTGAAGCGCTCCAGCGACGCTCGTTCTGGAGCAGCTGGGGACCGGTGCTGCTCGCGCTGCTCGTCGGCGTGGTTTTCCAAGGTTCGCGCGGGCTCACGGAGACCAGCGAGACGCGCTATGCGGAGTGCGCGCGGGAAATGCTAGTCACCGGCAACTGGCTGGAACCGCAGCTCGAGTTTTTGCCGCATTGGACGAAGCCGCCGGCCGCCTATTGGTGCATGGCGGCGGGCATGAAGATCTTCGGCGTGAACGCTTGGGGCGCGCGCCTGCCTGGAGTGCTCGCGTTGCTCGCCGCGACGTGGGCCGTGACCGCGATGGGCCGGCGGCTCTGGGGGACGCGCGAGGGTGTCGCAGCGGGTGCGGCGTTCGCCCTGGGCTTTCCGGTCTTCGGCGCCTGGGTCGTGACCACTGACATCTACCTGACCGCGGCCGAGACGCTCGCCGGTGCGGCGTTTCTCTTCGCCACCACCGAGACGGACGCCGGGAAACGGCGCCGGCTCGCCTGGGCGATGTGGGCGGCTTGGGGGTTGGCCTTCTTGATCAAGGGCCCGCCAGCGCTGCTGCCGCTGCTGGCGATGATCCCGTGGAATTTCCTGCAACCCCGCGCGCGCCGCGTGCCGTTGGCCAACCCGCTCGGGCTGCTGTGCTTCGTGGCGGTGGCGTTGCCGTGGTACATCGCGATGCTCGTGCGGCATCCGAACCTCCTCGACTACTACGTGGGCACGGAGATCGTCGGTCGCGTATCGACGGACATGGGGCACAACCGCGCGTGGTACAAAGCCATCGAGATCTACGCGCCGGCGTTGCTCGGCGCGTGCGGCGCGTTCGGGCTCTGGGCGGTGGTGGTGGCTTTTGCTCGCGGCGGCTGGGGCCGCGGGGCCCGCTGGCTCGAATTGTGGCGCGCGCGCGACGCGCGGCTGCTGCTCGTCGCTTGGGTGGTGCTGCCGATGATCGTGTTCTGCCTCTCGCGCAGCAAACTGCACCTCTACGTGTTGCCGCTGGTCGCGCCGCTGGCGTTGATCGTGGGGCGTGTGCTTGCCGAACGCGTGTCGTGGCGGGCGTTTCGCAATGTCGCGCTTGGCTCGGCGCTCGTGTTTGTGGCCGTCAAGGGCGTCGTTGGGCAGCTCTCCAGCCGCCGCGACATGGCGGCGCTGAGCGTGGAGATTCGCACCGAGCTGGCCGGGTTGCCGGCGGGCACGCCGATCGTGTTTTGGGACGAGCCGACGATCCACGGTGTATCGTTTTATCTGGGGCTCGGCCGCGAGGCGCTGCCCGAGAGGATCGCAAACGGCGAGAAGGCGAAGTTCGAAACGTGGACTGCCGCCGAGTTCGCCGAGCGCGTGCGCGCCGGGAGCTATGCACGCGGCGCGCTGATCGTGATGGACCCGCGCAAACGTGCGGAGCTGGAGCAGGCGCTGCCGGGATTGCCGATTGCGGCGGAGCGCAACGGGCGGTATTGGTCGTTGCTGCGGCTGTCGGGGAAGTGAGGCGGAAGGGCCAGGTCGGCGACCTGACCTACAGGGAGAAGGGGCGGAAGACCTGCTCGCGGTTGGCTTTGGTGAGGCGCTCGAACTCGCGTTTGGGCAGGCAGTCGAAGAAGAGACGGCCGTAGGTTTTCGTGAGCACGCGGCCGTCGAGGATTGTGACGAGGCCGCGGTCAGTCTTCGTGCGGATCAGGCGACCGATGCCTTGGCGGAATTTCACGAGCGCGTCGGGGAGCGTGAGCTCGGCGAACGGGTTGCCGCCTTTCTCCCGCACCCATTCGGCGCGAGCTTCGGCGATGGGGTGCGTGGGCACGTCGAACGGCAGGCGGGTGACGATGACTTGCGAGAGGGCGTCGCCGGGCACATCGACGCCGGTCCAGAAACTGTCGGTGCCGAAGAGGATCGCGTTCTTCGCCTGGCGGAAACGTTTCGTGAGCTCGGTGCGCGAGTGGAGTTTTCCCTGCACGAAGAGCGCGCGGCCGGCGGCGAGCAGGTCGGGCTCGATGAGTTCGGCGCAGCGATTGAGATCGGTGTAGCTCGTGAAGAGCACGAGGCTGCCGCCCGGCACCCGCAGCGCGCACCAGCGCACGTAGTCGGCGAGCTCGGTGACGGCGAGGCGCGGGTTTTCGGGCGTGGGCTGCGGGATGTCGGCCGCCACGTACACGCGCATGTGGCGCTGGTAGTCGAAAGGTGAATCCTCGATCGTGACGCGCCGCTCCTCGGCGCCGATGCGTTGCTGGAACGGCTCGATCTGGCCGCCCATCGCGAGCGTGGCGCTGGTGAGAATCACCGAGGTGTCCTTCTCGAAGAGCGCCTCGCGGACGTGCGGGGCGACATCGATCGGCGCACTGCGCAGGGCCACGATCTGGCCCTGTTTGCCGGAGCGCTCGACCCAGTGCACGTGGTCCTCGGCGGCGAGCTTCAGGAACTGCCGGATGTTCGTGAAATAGGTGCCGAGCTTGCCGCGCTGCTCGGTGAGCTCCTCGCGGGAGGGACCGTCGGGGAGTTTGTTGACGAGGTCGTTGAGGAGCTGGTTGAGGATCTTGAAGGGCTCGGCGGGCAGCGGCTCGCAGACCTCCTCGCTCTGGATGCGCACGACCGGTTGCTGGGTGAGGACGCGGTCGCGGATGTGCCCGAAGAACAGCGACGAGGCGTCGAGGCAGTCCTCGACGAGCTGGCGCTCGCGTGCGGTGCCGAGCTTCTGGAGGAGGCCGCGTTTGCGTTGCGGGTGGTAGAGCGACTTGAGGAAGCGGTCGACGCCGTACGAGGTGACGCGCAGGCCGAAATGCTCGGTGGCGACCTCGGGCACGGTGTGCGCCTCGTCGAGGACGAGGAAGTCGTCGGGGAACAGGATGCCGCGTTTCGCGCCGCGCTCGGCGGCGCCGCCGGCCTGGATGTGCGAGAAGAGCAGGCTGTGGTTGACGATGATCAGGTGCGCGTCGCGGATGCGCGCACGGGCGCGCTGGTAGGGGCAGTGCTCGGGATCGCAGTTGCGACGGCTGCACACGGAGGAGTCGGCATGGACCCACTCCCACACGTCGGCATCAGGTGCGGGGCTGAGTTCCTGGCGGAGGCCGTCCTTCGAGTCCTGCGCCCAGGCGGCGATGCGCTGGAGCTCCTGCTGCTCGTGCGAGGGGAAGAGCTCGGCCTTCGCGGCGATGGCCTGCGCGAGGCGCGTGGTGCAGAGATAGTTCGCCTTGCCGACGAGGAGCGCGGAGCGGAAATCGGCGAGTTTCTCCAGTTCCGGTGCGGCGCGGAACAGGTGGCGAACGAGCTCGAGATCCTTCTGCTGGATCTGTTCCTGCAGCGAGATCGTGTGAGTCGAGACGAGCATCGGGCGGCGGGCCGCCTGCGCGTGGATGAGCCCGGGAACCAGATACGCGAGGCTCTTGCCGACGCCGGTGCCCGCTTCGGCGAGCAGGACTTCGTCGGTCGCGAGGGCGCGGGCGACATTGAGCGCCATGCGCTCCTGTTGGGGCCGGTGCTCGAGCGTGAGCGCATCCTGGAGCCAGCCGCCTTCCGCGAAGGCGCGGGCGACGAGTTGCAGCCATGCCTCGGAGCGCGCGGGCGGGCCGCCGTGGTTCTCGTGCAGGCCGATCATCGGCGGAGCGCGCGGCGCAGGTGTCCGCCCCGGCGGAGCGGGCGGGCAGTTGGGTTGGCGGACGCGCGCGACATGGCCGCGAAGTAGGCCGCGCGGGTGTTTTTCGTGGCAAGCGGATTTGCCGGGCGCGAGGGCGGCCGTGCGGCGGATTTGTGATTCAACGATAAAAGCCGAATCACCGGCAGTGAGGTGTTGCCATGCGGGGGAAATTCGCCAGCCACGACCGTCCACAAAACAATGCCGGAGCTCATGCGTTTTCTCGTCCTTCTCGTTAGCTTTGCCGCCCTCGCCGCTCTGGCGGAGGCTGCCCAACCGAATCCCGGCAGGGGAACCGGCGGCGATCGGGCGGTGGTCGGCTCCGAGTGGCGTCAGGTGCGCGACGGTTTCGGCGCGGCGGTGGTGGTGACGGCCGATCCCGAGTGGAAGCGCAAATGGGGCGCGCCAGGCAGCAAGCTCCCGCGGGTCGACCAGACGAACTCGTTGCGCGTCGGGGAGAAGGTCTGGGCGTTGCTGTTCCTGACCAACCCCACCGCCGACACCGAGGGCAACGTAGACGTGACCTGCGACCTGCGGATGGTACGGCCGAACGGCAAAGTGACGGAACACCGCGATCTTCGCGCGCTGCACTGCAGGACCGTGCCGGTGCCGCGCACGTACCTCTCGGAGTTCGTGCTCACGATGGTGGGCGAGGAGAACGACCCGGTGGGTGAGTGGGTCGTGGAGTTCACCGTGCGCGACAAGGTGCGGGGCGTGGCGGTGCCGGTCACCGGGCGCTACACGCTCAAAGGCCGCGATTAGCAACGACGCCCTTGGCGGACGGTCGCGTGAGCGCGACCGACGGGAGGTGTTTTCGCGGGCGAGCTGGCATTGTGCTTTTCGCCGAACGAGCCGATAGGAAACGCATGTCCCCAGCGCCGCGGTTCTGGTCCCGCGCTCCGTGCCCACTGGTTTGGTTGATGATGCTCGCGCTTGTGCGCGTCGGCATCGGCGGGGTGCTGCATGCCGCCGAAACCGAGCCGCCGGAAAACGCCTTCGTGCGCATCGGCGAGGAGCAGGGGCTGTCGCATGGCAACGTGCGCGCGATCACCCAGGACCGGCAGGGATTCCTCTGGATGGGCACCGTGCAGGGCGGGCTCAACCGCTACGACGGCTACGAGGTGAAACAATTTCTCCACGACGCCGACAGGCCCACGAGCATCTCCAGCAATCTCGTGTGGTGCCTGCTGACCGATCGCGAGGGCACGCTGTGGGTCGGCACCGGCAGCGGTCTCGATCGCTTCGACCGGCGCAGCGAGACGTTCACCCATTTCCGGCCGCAGGCGGGCCGCCCCGGCACGTTGCCCAACGCCTCCGTGCTTTCGCTGCTCGAGGATGCCGCTGGCGCGCTCTGGGTCGGCACCCGCGGCGGTCTCGCCCGGCTAGATCGGGCCACGGGAGTTTTCGAGAGCTTCGTGCGTGCGCCTACTGTGCCCGGGAGCGACAACGCCAACAGCATCCGCTGCATCACCGAGGACCGCGCGACCGGATTGCTGTGGATCGGCTCCAGCGACGGCTTGGCGGCTTTCGACCCGCGGACGAAGACGTTCGCGTCGTTCGTGCACGACCCGTCCGACCCGGACAGCTTGTGCCGCAATCCGGTGAACGCGGTGGTGATCGACGCGGAGGGCGTTTTCTGGGTCATGACCGACGGCGGCCTCGATTATTTCGAGCCGAGTTTCCGCAGCGTGTCGGCGGATGGTGGTCCCCCGCCGCGGCAGGTTTTCCGCCACATGCGCTACGAAGAGGACGACCCGCAGACGATCGCGGGCGAGTACCTGCGCGGCGGCCTCGTCGATCGAAAAGGGCGGCTGTGGGTGACGTCGAATTCCGGCCTGAGCATGGTCGACCGCACCACGCGTCGCGTGACACGTTATCGTCACATCGCGGGTGTGCCGACGAGTTTGACCGAGGATTTCACCTACGCGGTGTTCGAGGATCGCGCGGCGAATCTCTGGGTGTCGACGGTGAGCTCCGGCGTGTGCCGGATGCGCAACGAGCGGAAACCTTTTCGCATCCTGCAGCGCCACCCGGCGGAGCCGAACAGCCTCTGCGACAACCGGGTGACGAGCCTTGCGTTCGACACGGTCGGACGGCTCTGGGTCGGCACAACCGACGGCGTGAACTATCTGGAGAACGGAGGCTGGCATCGGCCCGATCTCTCCGGCGGGCTCGGCAGCCGCGATGTGCGCGCCGTGACGGCGCTCCCGAACGGCGACGTGTGGATCGGCACGCGGGAGCAGGGCGCGGTGCGCTTCGACGGCGAACGTTTCCACACGTACCTCTCGCCGCTGGGGAGCGCGCCGGCCGCCGCGCGCGAGCTGCCGCACTCCGGGCACGACGTGAACGACTTCGCGTACGACCGGCTCGGCCGGTTGTGGATCGGTGCGCGTGCGTACGGGCTGGATTATTTCGACGGCGAGAAGTTCGTGCATTTCGCGCCGCTCGTGCCTGGAAATCCGCCGCGGCGGCGGCCGACGGCATTTCCCGCGCTCGGGCACCTCGACGAGCGCGGCCGCTTCTGGTTCGCGACGGAGCTCAACGGACTGGTCTGCCTCGACCCGGAGCGCGACGAACAGCGGACTTTTCTGCCGAATCCCGAACAGCCGGAGGCGTTCGAAAACCGCGGGCTCAACTTCGTGACCGACGACGGAGCGGGCGGGATGTGGATCGGCGGCGCGGCCGGCCTCTTCCGTTTTGATCGCGCGACGGAACGTTTCACGCGGCGGTACACGCGGCGCGACGGCCTGCCGAGCGACACCGTGGTGTCGTTGCAGGCGGACCTCAAGGGACGGTTGTGGCTCGGCACTTCGCTCGGGTTGTGCCGGCTCGATCCGGTCACGGGCCTGGTGCGCAACTACGACCGGGCCGACGGGCTGCCGGCGAACCTCTTCGCTGTGCGTGCGGCCGCGCGCGATGCGGAGGGGCGGCTCTACTTTGGCACGGCGGCCGGCGCGGTGTCGTTCCATCCCGACGAACTGCGCGACGACCCGATGCCGCCGCCGGTGGCGTTGACGGAGTTCCGGGTGCTCGACCGCCTCGTCGAGGCCGGCGGGCGGGGCTCGCCGCTGCGCGAAGCCGTGTCGGTCGCGGAGGAGGTGCGGCTCGCGCCGGAGCAGGCGATCTTCAGCATCGGTTTCGCGGCGCTGGATTTCACCGCGCCGGAAAAGAACGCGTACCTGTTTCGCATGGAGGGATTCGATCCGGACTGGCGCGTGGCGGCGCATGGTGCGCGGTTGGCGAGCTACACGAAGCTTCCACCGGGCGAATACACGTTCCGCGTGAAGGCCGCGAACGGCGACGGCGTGTGGAACGAGGTCGGGGCGGCGTTGCGGGTCGTGGTGCTTCCGCCGTGGTGGAACCAGCTCTGGTTCCGAGCGCTCCTGCTCGCCGGCGGCGTGGCGTTGCTTTTCGGCGGCGTGGCGTGGAAGGAGCGCTCCATCCGGCAACGCAACGCCTGGCTCGAGGCGCAGGTCGCGGGGCGTACCGAGCAGCTGCGCGCGGAGGTCGCCGAGCGCGAGAAGGCCGAGGCGGCGCTGCGCGAATCGCACGCCGAGCTCGAGACGCGCGTGCAGGAACGCACGGCCGAGCTGGGGCGCGCCAACGAGAGCCTGCGCGGCGAGATCGCCGAGCGGCAGAAGATCGAGGCGCAGCTTCGGCAGGCGCAGAAGATGGAGGCCTTCGGCCAGTTGGCGGGCGGTGTGGCCCACGATTTCAACAACCTCCTGACCGTGATCATCGGCCAGTGCGAGGTGCTCGGCGACGCCGGTGCGACCGATACCGAGCGGCACGACGCGTTGCGCGACATCGCGGCGGCGGCGCGCAGCGCGAGCAACCTCACGCGCCAGCTGCTGGTGTTCAGCCGGCGGCAGGCGATGAATCCCGCCGCGCTCGACTTCAACGAGGTCGTGACCGGCGTATCGAAGATGCTCCGTCGCGTGATCGGCGAGAACATCGAACTCGAGACGGTGCTCTCGCCCACGCCGTTGCCGGTGAACGCCGATGCCGCGATGCTCGAGCAGGTGCTCGTGAACATGGCCGTGAACGCGCGCGACGCGATGCCCCGCGGCGGACGCCTCACGATCGGCGTGAAGAGCTGTGTGGTGGCCAGCCAACAGGCGGCGGCGCACGGGTTGAAGGAGTCGGCGACGTTCGTCTGTTGCAGCGTGGCGGACAACGGCGAGGGGATCCCGCCGGAGGTGCTTCCGCGGATCTTCGAACCATTCTTCACCACCAAGGAGGCGGGCCGCGGCACCGGGCTCGGCCTGGCGACATCCCTCAGCATCGTGCAACAGCACGGCGGCTGGATCGAGGTCTCGACCCGGGTGGGCGCCGGCACCGTCTTCCGCATCTATCTGCCTTCGCGCGAGGGTACCCGTACCATCGTGGCGCCGGTGGAGCGGCGCGGCTTCGCCAAGGCGAGCGCGACGATCCTGCTCGTGGAGGACCAGGAGCCGGTGCGGCAGGTCACCGCGCGCATCCTCACCCGGCAGGGCTATCGCGTGGTCGAGGCGGGAAACGTGGAGGGCGCGCTGACGGCATGGCGACAGCATCGCGGCGAGATCGCGCTTGTCGTCACGGACATCGTCATGCCGGGCGAGCGCAACGGCCGCGATCTGGCCGTGGAACTCCGCGCCGAGGCGCCGCGATTGCCGATCGTGGTGATCACCGGGTACGACCCGGCGCATGTCGGCGGTTTGGAGCGGGCGGATCAGCCGTGGAACGCGCACCTGCGCAAGCCGTTCACGCGGGATGTGCTGCTCGAGGCGCTCGAGAAGCTGCTGGCGCCGAAAGCATGAAAAAGGCGCGACCGGGTGGTCGCGCCTGGAAGGGAAGAGCGGGCGAGTTGCGCGGTGCCCGGGGGGTTACAGGAGGAGCAACGCGGGCTTCTCGACGAGGTCCTTGAGCGCGGCGAGCCACTGGGCGCCGAGCGCGCCGTCGACCACGCGATGATCGCAGGACAGCGTGAGCGACATCCGGTGGCCGACGACGATCGTGTCGTTGGGGCCGACGACCGGCTTCTTGATCGTGCCGCCCACGGCGAGGATGGCGGCGTTGGGCGGGTTGATGATCGCGGAGAAACGGTCGAGCCCGAACATCCCGAGATTGGAGACGCAGAACGTGCCGCCGGTGTACTGATCGGGCTTGAGCTTCTTCTGCTTGGCGAGCGCGCCGAGCGACTTGGCCTCGGCGGCGATTTCGAAGACGGATTTGTCGTGCGCGTCGCGGATGACCGGCGTGATGAGGCCGTCCTCGATCGCGACGGCGAACGCCATGTGCACGGCGCTGTGCTGGCGGATGAGTGTGCCTTCCCACGAGCAGTTCACGGCGGGCACGCGGCGTAGCGCCTCGACGCAGGCCTTCAGGACGAAGTCGTTCACCGAGAGTTTCACGCCACGGCCCTCGAGCGCGGCGTTCACCTGGCTGCGGACGGCGAGCAGGGGCGCGGCATCGGCCTCGATCTCGAGGTAGAAATGCGGGATCTGCGTCTTGGCCTCGAGCAGGCGACGCGCAATGGTGGCGCGCATGTTGGAGAGCGGAAGATCCTTCTGCTCGGCGATCGGGCCGCGCTTGGCGGAGGCGATGGGCGAGTAGGGAGCGACATTGGCGGGTGGCTTGCCCGCGGCGGGCGTTCCGGGAGCGGTGACGAAGCTGCCGCGGCCTTCCGCGGCGGCGAGTACATCCGCCTTCACGATGCGGCCGGCGGGGCCGGAGCCGCGGAGGCGGGAAACGTCGACGCCTTTCTGCTCGGCGATTTTGCGCGCCAGCGGCGAGACCTTCACGCGGCCGTCGGCGACGGCCGCCGCGATGGGAGTATGCGAGGGAGTGGCGGTGTGGGAAACCGGTTCCGCCTTGGGCGCCTCGGACTTGGCGGCAGGGGCTGACTTTTGCGCTTCGGCCGGCTTGGCGGTGGTCTCGCGTTCGGCGGTCTTTTCGGGAGCGGGCTGCTTGGCCTCGGCCTGCGGCGCGGCGGATTTCCCGAGGTTGAGTCCGGAGAGATCTTCGCCGGGTTTGCCGACCACACAGATGGGCGCGCCGACGGCGATCTGGTCACCGATCTTGGCGACCTGCTTGAGGAGCGTGCCGTCTTCGAAGCACTCGAGCTCCATCGTGGCTTTATCGGTCTCGATCTCGGCGATCATCATGCCGCTGCTGAGCGGGTCGCCTTCGTTTTTGAGCCATTTGACGAGCGTGCCCACCGTCATGGTGTCGCTCAGTTTCGGCATGTCGATGATGGTAGCCATTGCGGAGAGAATTCAGGAGCTAGAATCTGGAAGCTAGAAGAAACAAAGCAGGAGCGAGGGCGTTCATTCCAGCTCCTAGATTCTGTATTCTAGCTTCTGGTTTGTTCAGCAGATCGTGAGCGCGGTGGCGACGATGCGGTCGGGCGTGGGGAGCATGATGTCCTCGAGCGGCTTCGCGTAGATCTGCGGGGCGTCGAGCGAGGAGACGCGTTTGATGGGCGCGTCGAGTTCGTCGAACGCCTGGTCGGCGATGAGCGAGGCGATCTGGGCGTCTACGCCGCAGAACGGTTTGTTCTCCTCGACGAGGACGACGCGGTGCGTCTTGGCGACCGTTTCCAGGATCGCCTGCTCGTCGAGCGGACGGATTGAGCGGAGGTCGAGCACCTCGGCGTCGATCCCGTGGTCGCGTTTCAGGATCTCGGCGGCCTTGAGGCAGGTGATGACGGCGCGGCCGTGGGCGATGAACGACAGATCGGTGCCGGCGCGCTTGATGTCGGCTTTCCCGAGCGGGACGAGGATCTCGCCCTCGGGTACCTCCCATTTCTCGCCGTAGAGGAGGGTGTTTTCCATCACGCAGACGGTGTCGTCGTCGCGGATGGCGGCCTTCATGAGGCCCTTGGCATCGTAGGCGGTCGCCGGGCACACGACCTTCAGGCCGGGCTGGTTGGCGATGAACATCTCCGGCGTGTGCGAGTGCGTGGAGCCGACGTTGGTGCCGCCGTTGGCGGGGCCGCGGATGACCATCGGGACCTTCGTCTGGCCGCCGGACATGTAGCGCACGGTGGCGGCGTTGTTGATGATCTGGTCGAAGCCGACGTAGGCGAAACTCCAAAACATCATTTCGATGACGGGGCGCAGGCCCATCATCGCGGCGCCGACGCCGAGCCCGAGAAAACCGGTTTCGCTGATGGGGGCATCGACGAGGCGCTTGGAGCCGAACCGCTCCCAGAGACCTTCGGTGACCTTGTAGGCGCCGTTGTACTGGGCGACTTCCTCGCCCATGATGAAGACGTTCGGGTCGCGCGCGATTTCCTCGGCGAGGGCGTCGTTGAGGGCCTGGCGATAAGTGATCAGGGCCATGGTGAGGCGGAAGACGTGAGACTGGAGGCGGTGATGGATGCGGTCGGCCGGAGCTTATTCAGCGACCCGCTTGTTCGCGACGAACTGCGCGTCCTTGTTGAAGAAGTGGGTGCCGAGTTGCTGCGAGGGCGCCTCATCGAGCGCGGCGTAGACGTCGGTGAAAATCTCCGACACGGGCGCGACGGGCGATTCGTCGGCGAACTTCACCGCGGCCTCAACCTCCTCCTTCGCGGCGGCGTGGATGGCCTCGACCTTGGCGTCGTCGAGCAGGCCTTCACGGAGGAGCACGGTCTTGAAGAGGGTGATGGGGTCGAAATCTCGTTTGTAGGTCTCGATCTCGGTCTTGGTGCGGTATTTCTCGGCGTTGGCGTCGGCGACGGAGTGACCGCGATAACGATACGTGCGCATCTCGAGGAGCGTGGGCTTGGAACGCTCGCGGGCGCGCTGCATGGCCTCGTAGGTGCGGGCGCGGACCTCGTACATGGAGTTGCCGTTGATGACGGCCCACTCGATGCCGTAGCCGGAGGCGCGCTGGGCGAGGATGTCGCCGGCGGAGGAGCGCTTCTGGCTCGTGCCCATGGAGTAGCCGTTATTCTCGATCACGAAGATCACCGGCACGTCCCAGAGCGCGGCGAGATTGAGCGACTCGTGGAACGCGCCCTGGTTGATCGCGCCGTCGCCGAGGTAGCAGAGGCAGCAGCCCTTCTTGCCCTGGTACTTGAGCGCATAGGCGATGCCCAAGCCGAGGGGCGTCTGCCCGGCGACGATGCCGTGGCCGCCCCAAAAATGTTTTTCGGGGGAGAAGAAGTGCATCGAGCCGCCCTTGCCCTTGGAGCAACCGGTGAACTTGCCCTGCATCTCCGCCATGAGCTCGCCCATGTTCATGCCGACGGAGATCGCGTGGCCATGATCCCGATACGCGGTGATGACGTGGTCGTGCTCGCCGAGCAGCGAGCAGGTGCCGACGGCGACCGCCTCCTGCCCGTTGTAGAGGTGCAGGAAGCCGCCGATCTTGCCCTGCTGGTACACGCGCAGGCTGCGATCCTCGAACAGGCGGATGCGCACCATGTCGGTGTAGAGCTTCACCTTCTTCTCCGGCGCGAGGTCGGAGTTGACGGGCGACTTGGCGTAGCGGACGTCGTGTTCTGCCGCCTCGGAGTGCGGCGGGACAGGAGCGGATGTGGTAGGCGTGCTCACGGTGTTATCAGCTGAAAATTAACGCTTCGCGGAAGCGCAAGGTTCAAGGAAATTGGCCTGGCGCAACCGCTCGGAACGTCAGTTACGAGTTCTGCTTTATCCGTCGCATGGCGGGATTGGTGAAACTACTACCGACCCGGGGAACTGCACTCAACTCCCGGTACGCACCCGCGGCAGACGCGCCGTGGGTGCGAGGGAGCGTTGGCGCTTCCGTGCACCCTGAGCCGTCCGCCGGACGGGCCGGGGGTAATCTATTGGATTACATCGGTGAGCGCTGCGGACGTGCCGCGCGCGCTGTGCACGCGGTCGGTGCCCTGGATCAGAACTCCAGTTGCACGCCCGCGGCGATGCTGCGGCCGGCCATCGGCGCGAACTCCTTCAGGAACGAAACGTGGTTGCGCGCCTCGTCGTCGGTGAGGTTCGTGCCGCGCAGGAACACGAGGTAATCGACGCGCCGCATCGTGAAGCGGTACGCGAGGTCGGCGCCGAGCAACGTGTAACCCGCGGTCGCTTCTTCTCCGGGCGCGGTGCGACTCTGGGCGCAGGCGCGCGTCGCATCGACCCCGCCCGACCAGTTCCCGTGGCGATAGCGCAGGCCGGCGAGGTAGCGGCGCGGCGGGATGCGCGGGAGCGGTTGATCGTCGTCGAGGTGTGTGGCTCGCACCCAGTCGAGCGCCAGGCGAAGGTCGAGGTTGTGGGACTTGCTCTGGTGCAGATGCCACCACGTTTCGAGCTCTCCGCCCTCGAACTCGGCGTCGCGCGCGATGAACCGGTACACGGCGAGGCCGTCGCGCGTCTCGCCGGTGGACTGCTCGAAGACATAGCCGTCGAAACGGCTCCGATAAACGGTGACAACGCCGGTCACGAAGCCCGCGCGACGGCGCAGCGATAGCTCGGCCGAGGTGGCACGCTCGGGGTCGAGCGTGGGATCTCCGATCTCGTACGCGACGGTGGCGGCGTGCGGTCCGTCGGCGAAGAGTTCGGTGGCGCTCGGCAGGCGCGTGGTGCGGGCGAGGGTGGCGGCTAGGCCCCATTCCGGCGCGAAGGTCCACACGGCTCCGAGCGATCCGCTCACGCCGTCGAAGGTGCGCGGGGCGAGATCGGAGTCGGCGACGGGAGCGACGCGATGGTTTTCGTAGCGGCCGCCGGCCTGCCACGCGAGTGGGCCGGTGACGAGTTCCTCGAAGGCGAACGCCGCCCAGTCGGTCGTGCGCACGGTCGGCAGATAGGCCTCGTCGCCGTGCGCCTCGAGCTCGGTGAACTGATGTTGGACGCCGAGCGCGCCGGTCAGGTTGCCGAATTTCTTCTGGGTGAATTCCAGCCGGCCTTCGCGTCCGGTCTGATCGAAATGCGTGCCGATCGCTTCGCCCTCGAGTTCGGTGTGCTCGTAATCGGCGAAAGCCAGCTCCAGGTCCGCCCAGGCGAACGGCCCGAACGGCTCGGTCACCGCACCGCGGATATCCACGCGTTTCTGGTGCAGGTCGCTGTGCACGAGTTCGGCCTCGTGCTCTGTGGTCGTTTCCGTGGTTTCCTCTTCGTGCACGTGTCCGCCGGGCGGGATTCCGAAGAACGTGTTGTAGGAGGTGAAAGCCGCGCCGAGGTAGCCCGCGCGCCAGAACCACGTGCCGCCCGCGGACCAACCGTCGCTCTCAAGTCCGGTGTTGGGGATGTGCCCCTCGACGGCATCGTCGTCGTGGGCGGGTTCGCCGGTGTCGGAGTCATGCTCGTGGAGATTGGAGCCCGGGATCGCGACATCGCCGGTCTTTCGGCGGAAGACGCGTGCCTGCCACGCGAAGTCGCCTCGGCCGCCAGCGGCACGGAGGGCCCCGGCACGTTCTTCGTCGACGGAGTTGACGCGCAATACTGCCTCACCGCCGGCCGCCCTCGCGGCGCGCTCGGTCGGCACGCGGCCGTCGAGTACGTTGACGACGCCGCCGATCGCGGCGCTGCCGTAGCGCAGTGTGGCCGGTCCGCGCACGACCTCGATACGATCCGCGAACAACGGCTCGGCGGCGATGCCGTGGTCGGGGCTGATGTTGGAGAGATCGAGCGTGCCGACGCCGTTCTCGAGCACGCGCACGCGGTCGCCGCCGATGCCGCGGATCACGGGGCGGCTCGCGCCCGGCCCGAAATCGGTGGCGGCGAGGCCGGTCTCGCCGGCGAGCGTGGCGCCGAGCGTGCCACGCTGTTTCTGCGCGAGATCGGTGCCGGCGAGCACGGCGGTGGATTGCGCGAGATCGGCCTGCGCGCGGGAGAGCGGCGAGGCGGTGACGACGAAGTCCTCGAGGAGGATCGGCTCGTCGTTGGCCACATTCAGCGGCTCGGCGAGCAGTTTGGTGGAGGGCGCGGCGGCGCAGGCGGCCGCGAGAAGGGTGAAGGGAAGAGGACGAAAAATGGACATGATGCAGGTAGGGTGGTGGCGGCGGGCAAACCGCCGCGTTGTGCGGCCGGGATGCGGCCCGCGGTGCGCCGTGCGGGCGCGGTCTTCAAGCGGGAACGAAACCACGGATACAGACAGGGCGGTGTTCGATGTGGCGCCGCTCGCGAGAGCGGCGAATAGCCGACGGGCGCACCGGTGTGGGTGCGGCCCGCCCGAGTGGTTCGCCACGAGAGGAGTGGCGCAACCGAGGGCTCTTCAGCTCCGCGGCGGGCCGCAGATGGGCGGCAGGCGCAACGCAGGCGTGGACCGCGCTACAGTCACCGCGTCCGGGAGACGCTTGGAAAACTCGGGCGCATTTGGCGCCGGATCCGGCAGCGCCGCGGCCATTGGCGCGACACCCTGGTGAAACATCGCCACGGCGCACGGGTGCGCGTCGGCATCGGCGTCGTGATGAGCGAGTGCGTGGAGCGAGGGCGAGGCCGCGAGCAGCCCGACGAAGAACACCTGCCACGCGAGCACGAGCGCGCACAGGCGGGTGCGCAGCGGCAGGCGTGGGAGCGGTTCGGCGTTCATCGGGCGCGGTGTTGCTGGTCCGTTATACCGGAGTCGTCAAGCGGCCGGCCGGTGAACTCGCGGTGACGAACACGGCTCGGCGATCTGCCTGCGGTGGAGCTGCTCGCGAGGGCAGGTATTCGGCGGGAAGACCGACACGCGAGCGACAAGCGCAGAAGCTGCTCTCGCGAGCAGCTCCACAGAAGTCTGAAGCCGCGCGCCGCGGCTCAGATCTCCACCGGCACGAGCGGGGTGGGATCGGTGACCTTGATGTGCGGGGCGGCGCGGGCGAACTCGGCGGCGAACCAGGCGCGGGCCTCGGGATCGCCGTGGTTGAGCACGATGGCGCGCGGATCGCGACGTAGGGCGAAGTCGATGAGTTCCTCGCGGTCGGCGTGGCCGCTGAGTTCGAAACGCTCGATCTCGCACGCGAGCTTCACCTCGGTGTCGAGCGTCTCGAAGAGGTACTTGTCGCCGCGGTGCGAGCGGAGGATGGCGCCGCCGGGCGTCTCCGGATCGCAGTAGCCGACGAAAGCGATGGTGTTGTGCGCGTGCCCGGAAAGGCACGACGCGACGAGGTACGACGGGGTGCGCTCGACGACCATGCCGGAGCTGAGCAGGTAGATGCCGTTCTGGCGCGGGTCGACGCCGGGGATGAGCTTGCGCGGCGTCTGCTGGACCTTGAGCGACTTCAGGACGGTGCGGCTGAAATTGATGTGGTGGGTCTTTCGCGCGACGTCGTCGAAGTAGTCGCAGAGGTCCATGCCGAGGCCGGAGGAGTAGATCGGACACTTGGCGAGGCGGCGGCTGTCGCGGGCGTCCTGGAAGATGGTGAGTAACTCCTGGTGCCGCCCGAGGGCGAAGACCGGGATGAGCACGGAGCCGCCGCGGGCGATGGTGCGGTTGACGGTGTCGAGCAGGCGGTTGATCTCGGCCTCGCGCTCCTTGCCGGCGGGCCGGTCGGTCGCGCCGCGCGTGCACTCGGTGACGATGGTGTCGAAATGGCCGGAGGGGAAACGCGCGCCGGGCACGGTGCGCTGGCTGTCGAAGAGCACGTCGCCCGAGAAGAAGATCCGGCGGCCCTTGTGCTTGAGTTCGACGCCCGCCGCGCCGGCGACATGGCCGGCCGGGTGGAGCGTGATCTCCACGTCGTCTGTTGCGCCGCTGATCTTCTTCGTCTGGCCGAAGGCGAGGGAATGGAAACGCGCGGCGCAGCGGTCGACCTCCTCGTGGCTGAACATCGGGAGGTCGGCGCGGGACTCCTCCTCGCGCTGGCGCTCCATCACGCTCACCGAGTTGTGGAGCATGCGCGGGAGCAGCATCGCGCTGGAGGCCGACATTACGACCGGTGCACGGAGTTGCTGGCGCAGCAGGAGCGGCAGCGAGCCGATGTGATCGAGGTGGCAATGCGTGATGACGATCAGGTCGACCTCGATGCCGGCGAGCGGCGCGAAATCAGGCGTGCCTTCGGGGCCGGTGAGCTTCGGGTGCAGACCGCAATCGATCACGATGCGGACATCGCCGAGTTGAATGAGATGACAGCTGGCGCCGATGCCGCCGTGCCGGTTCAGGTCGAGGAGTTTCATGGATTCGCGTGGGGACACCCGAGGCCGAAGCGGCGGATGTGCGGAGGTTTGTCGACGACGATGGACACGCCGCTGCGGTGCACAAACAGCAAGTGCGGGGGATGAGGCAAATGCGCTCGGCAGCGCACTGTCGCCCGAGGCTGTGCGCACTGGTCCCGGCTGTTCCCGGGGCGCCGCAGCAGGCGCCGGCAGAGAGGGTTCGCTGCGATTGCGGCCGGTCGCTGGACGCGGTCGAGCGGCCTCGTAAGGTGGCCGGCGTGGCGGGAGCTGCCGCATCCGCGGTGGCCTCGCCGCCCGGCCGGGAACGCAGTCCCGTTCGGAACCGCGTAATGGAAACAATATGCTGGAAGACGCCGCCATCAGTCTCGCTCTCCGCGCCGTGGAACGTTTCTTCGAATCGACCGGGAGGGAGGATGCGGCGCCCGTCTCGATCGGGCTGGCTGTGGGATACCATTACAACTTTCTCGCACCGGTGGCGGAGACGTTGGAGGGCGGTTCGTTTGTCCTCTACGAGACGGCCGAGGGCGGGCAGGGGCGGCCGTTTCCCGAGGTGAGCGTGCGAGTGCAGCTCATCCTCCCCAACCGGCTCGACGTGGAGTGTTTCACCAGTTGCGAAATCGAATTCCAGAGCCTGCGCCGGGGTTGGGGCTACCTGCCTAGAAACAAGCGTTTCTATGGTTTCAACTACGCCCTCACCGAGACGGGCGGCGGCGCCGAGTTGACGATCGTCGACCTCGCCCGCCCGATCATGGCGGTGAAGCGCTACTACGAGGAGGTGGTCCGGATGGACACCGCCGCGGACACCGGGCGTTGGAGTCGGATTCAGCGGACGGAGATCGCGGCTTTCAAGGAGACGCTCCGCCAGTTGCAGCGGCGCGGCGGCGGGATCCTGAGCAACCGGCTCGACTTCCGCGAACGATGCTGAGCGGTGATCCTGGCGAGGGAACCGCTGATGTCCGCCCCGAACGCGAATTCCGAGGATTGTGCGGCCGAACACGTGTGAAGGTGCGATCGCCGCCCGTCCGAATCATGGCGAGCAGCAAGCTCAGGACGACGTCTGGTCACGCGAGCGGCGCCACGAACATGGCGGCGGCGTAGCTCAGCCGCCGGCGACGATGCGCACGATCTCGAGCCGGTCGCCGTTGCGCAGCTGGATGTGGTCGGGCTCGGCGGGCGTGAGGGCATTGCCGTTGTGCTCGACGACGACCAGTCCCGGCTTGAGGCCGCGCTCGCGCAGGAAATCGCCGATCGTGTGGCCGGCGGCGATGGCGTGGATGGCGCCGTTGGCGGTGAAGTTGATTTGCAGCGACATGGCGGAGCGGGGCGGGCGGGGCCGTTCGGGGGAACTACTGCGCGACGACGAGCGAGCGGTCGAAATCCTTCCAGACGGGCTCGTAGCCGCGCGCGCGGATCGCGGAGGCGACGGTCTCGGGCGGGCGCTCGTCGGCCACGTGGAACTGCTCGCCCTTCTGCTCGGGCTGCGACCAGTTTTCGTCGAACGAGCTGTAGCCGCCCGGTTCGGTGCTCGCACCGGCGCTCATCGTGGTGATGCCGAGCGCCATCAGGCCGTCGCGCAGGTGCGGCGGCTCGCGCGTGGAGAGCACGAGACCGACCTGCGGCAGCAGCAGGCGAAACGCGCACACGAGCAGCGCGAGCTGGCGGTCGGTCATCGGGTTCTTCGGCTGGAAACCGCCGGCGGCCGGGCGCAGCCGCGGCAGCGAGATCGTGACGTAGCTCTTCCAGCAATATTTGCGCAGGTGCAGCGCGTGCGCGGCGACGGCGAGCGCCTCGTAGCGCCAGTCGTGCAAGCCGAACAGCGCGCCGATCCCGAGGCGGCGGAAGCCGGCCGCGTAGCCGCGCTCCACGGTGTCCATGCGCCAGTCGAAGTTCTTTTTCGGGCCGGCGGTGTGCATCTCGATGTACGTCGGCCGGTGGTAGGTTTCCTGGTAGACGACAAGCCCTTCGCAGCCCGCGGCGACCATGGGCACGTAGTCGGCGGTTTCGAGCGGCCCGAGCTCGAGTGACACGCTCGGAAAGTGCGTCAGCAAACGCCGGATGCACTCCTCGACATAGCCGTTGGAGACGTATTTCGGGTGCTCGCCCGCGACCAGCAGGATCGACCGGAAGCCGCGGCCGGCGAGCAACGCGCCTTCGCGTTGCACCTGCTCGACCGGGAGCGTGATGCGCGGGATCGGATTGTTGCGCGAGAAGCCGCAGTATTTGCAGGTGTTGACGCACTCGTTCGAGAGGTAGAGCGGCGCGAACATCCGGATGACCTTGCCGAAGTTCTGCTGGGTGAGCGTCTGCGAACGGCGCGCGAGCGCTTCGAGGTGCGCCTCGGCGGCAGGCGAGATGAGCGCGGAGAAATCGTCGAGCGAGAGCGCGCGGCCGCGGCGGACGATCGGCTCGACCTCGGCGCTGGTTGCGGCGAGCGACGTAGCCTCGAGCTGTTCGAGCGGGATGGTCGGGAAAACTTGGGAGAACGTGCTCACGGTTTCAGCTCAGGAACGTGGTGAGCGGGCTGGTCGCCTCGGCGCGGGATTGCTGGCGGCCGAGGCCGATCTCGTACGCGGCGCGGCCGGCGGCGGTGGCGGCGGCGAACGCGCGCGCCATGCGCACCGGGTCCGGCGCGATGGCGATGGCGGTGTTCACGAGCACGGCGTCGGCGCCGAGCTCCATCGCCGCGGCGGCGTGCGACGGGGCGCCGAGGCCGGCGTCGACGACGACCGGCACGCGCGCCTGCTCGATGATGATCTCGAGCTGCGCACGTGTATCGAGACCGCGGTGGCTGCCGATCGGCGAGCCGAGCGGCATGACCGTGGCGCAGCCCACATCCTGCAGGCGCAGCGCGAGGACCGGGTCGGCGTTGATGTAGGGCAGCACGGTGAAGCCGTCCTTCACGAGGATCTCGGCGGCCTTGAGCGTCTCGATCGGGTCGGGGAGGAGATAGTTCGGGTCGGGATGGATCTCGAGTTTCACCCAGGCCGGCAGGCC
>DATGXO010000181.1:0-14193 GCA_035298965.1 Opitutaceae bacterium
CTGCGATATTGCTGCTCGGTGATCATGGGCTCCCGTGGGGCCCAAGCTTCACCCGGCACGCGAACCGGCGCCGACTTTTTCACCGCCTCCTACGGGGAGAAATAATCCGCACCGGTGCGGAGGAATAATCCGCAGTACACAGCCGCCGCTCATCACGCGGATCGATCAGTACTAGACGACCCAATCCGCCGGCCAACGGGAGGGCGTCGAATTCCGTCTCGAGGCGGACGGCACCTACAGCGATCCCGCGTGGGGCCACGTGTGACTGCAGGACGCCACCGCCGGCGCCTTCTTCGGAACGAGCGCCGAGACTCCGGCGTTTCCCGCCGGCCAACGAGTCCGGTCTTCCTGCAGGATTCCAGCGGCGGCATCGCGATCCGCACGGGCACCGCGCCCGCTCGCTCGTACGAGCCGGGCCGCAGCGTCGTCGTGGAAGGCAGGTCCGTGATGGGCCCCAGGCGCCGCGACAAATGTCGCAGAATATCGGCGACCATGCCCCGGGCCGCGGTTCTTCCGCTCGGGATCGGCGGGCTGCAGACGCTCGGCCGGTTGCGCGAGCTCGCCCCCGAAGTCCGCGCGGTCGTTTCAAGCGGTTATTCGGAAGACGAGGTCATGGCCAGCTACCGCAGCCACGGATTCCTCGCGATGGTCTCGAATCCGTACAGCATCGAGGAAATCGCCCGCGTGCTGCGGCCGCTGTTTGCGCTCTCTCCGACTCCGACTGAGCTTCAAGCCGCTCAACCGGCCGCGTTGCCGAACTTCGCCTTGTGGGTCGCGGAAACCGTCACGTACTTCTCGGCGAGGTAACGGCCCTTCGCCCGCTCCTCCGGCGTGAGCTGCCGCACGACTTTCGCCGGCACACCCATGACCAGCGAGCCCGGCGGGATCTTGGTGCCGTTCGTCACGAGCGAGTGCGCGCCCACGATCGATTGCTCGCCGATCTCCGCGCCGTCGAGGATCGTCGCCTGCATGCCGATCAGGCATTCGTCGCCGATCGTGCAGGCGTGGATCATCGCCGCGTGCCCGATCGTCACGTACTTGCCGACCTTCACGCCGTAGTTGTCGGCGAGGTGCACCATCGTGCCATCTTGGACGTTGCTTCCCTCCCCGATCTCGATGGAGTTTATGTCACCGCGTATGACGCAGTTGTGCCACACACTCGCCCGCGGGCCGATGCGGACATCGCCCAGCAGAACCGCTCCCCGGGCGACGTAGGCCGTGGGATCGATCTGCGGATCTTTGCTCAGAAATTTCGCCAAGCGTTCTTCTACGGTCATGGTTAGGGCACGTTAGCGCGCAGCTTTTCCGACCTGCAAACTTCATTCGCACCTTCTCACCCAACATGAAATCCGTCCCCGTGGTATTCAATAATACAGTGCTCCGCGACGGCCATCAGTCGCTCGCGGCCACCCGGATGACCACCGCTCAGATGCTGCCCGCCTGCGCGGATCTCGATTCGCTCGGTTTCGGGGCGCTCGAGACCTGGGGCGGCGCCACGATCGATTCCTGCCTGCGTTTTCTCGGGGAGAACCCTTTCGAACGACTCGGCGCCCTCAAGAACGCAGCGCCGAAGACCCCGCAGATGATGCTCCTGCGCGGCCAGAATCTCGTCCAATACACCTCGTTTCCCGACGATGTCGTCGAGGCCTTCGTCGCCGCCACCGCCGCCCGCGGCCTCGATATCTTCCGCGTCTTCGACGCCCTCAACGACGTGCGCAACCTGCGCACCGCGATCCGCGCGGTGAAAAAGGCCGGCAAGCACGCCCAAGGCGCGATCTGCTACACGCTCAGCCCGGTCCACACCGTCGACAACTTCCTCAAGCTCGCCGAGGAAATCGCGGCGCTCGGCTGCGATTCGATCTGCATCAAGGACATGGCCGGGCTCATCCAGCCCGAGATCGCCCGCGCTCTCGTCGCCGGCATCAAGGAGCGCACCAGGCTCCCCGTCGTCCTCCACAGCCACGACACCGCTGGCCTCGCCGCCGCCTCCTACCACGCCGCCGTGCAGGCCGGCGTCGACTGGCTCGACACCTCGATCGCGCCCTTCGCCAACGGCACCGGCCAGCCCGACACCCTCCGCATGCTGGCCGTGCTCGAAGGGCTCGACCGCTGCCCCACGTACGACCGCGCCAAGCTCGTCGCCCTGGGAAAACACTTCGAGAAGGTCTACGCCGACCTCGCGAAGTTCACCAGCTCGGCCAACGAACGCACCGACACCGCCACGCTCGTGTACCAGGTCCCCGGAGGCATGCTCAGCAACTTCCGCAACCAGCTCAAGGAGCAGAAAATGGATGGCCAGCTCGACCAAGTGCTCGCCGAGATCCCGTACGTGCGCGAGTGCCTCGGCTGGATCCCGCTCGTCACCCCCACCTCCCAGATCGTCGGCACCCAGGCGATGCTCAACGTGAAGTTCGGTCGCTGGAAAAACATCGCCGGCCCCACCGCCGATGTCCTCCTCGGCAAATACGGCCGCACCCCGGGCCCGGTCTATGCCGACCTCCTCCACCACGTCGAGAAGAAGGCCGGTCAGAAACGCTCCGAGGAGCGCCAGGCCGATCTGCTCCCCCCGCGCATGGAGAAGCTCAAGGAGGAGCTGCGCTCCAAGGGATTCCCGGATACGGAAGAGATGGCGGTGCTGCACGCGATGTTCCCTCAGGAGCTGGACAAGTTCCTGCGGCCGCCGCCGGCCCCGACCGCCACGATCGCCCCGGCGGTCACCGCGCCGACCGCCGCACCCGCGGCGCCGGCCCCGTCGCCCGCCCGCGGGGCCACGCGGTATTCGCTCTCCTTGGCCGACCAAACCTACGGCGTGAGCGTCGAAGACCTCGGCGACTCCTGACGCGTTTTCTGCGTCGCCCCGGGCAACTGGTTGCGCCAACCTGCCGCCCGATCCGCTGTCTCGCCCCCGCGGCTGGATCACCTCTCCCATGCGCCCCGGTCCACGCCTGCTCATCGGAACCATCGGCCTGCTGTTCGCTCCTCTCCTCCGCTCCGCTGCGGATACTTCGCCGCCGCCAATCACCGACTTCGCCGGTTACTGGGCCGCCGAGCGGCCCCCCGAGGCCGAGCGCAGCCACCCGCTGCGGATGGAGGGAGTCGTGCTCTACCACGATGTCCGCTGGCGCAGCATGTGGTTACGCTGTGGCGACATTACCGGCTACCTCGGCTTCGCTGGCGATGTCCCGAAGGTCGAGCCCGGCCAACGCGTCCTGATCGAGGGCGATTACCAACCCGCCACCAACCGGCTCGTCGCGAATCCCCGCCTCACGTTTCTCGATGGCCGCGCGTCGCTCGACATCGTCGACGCCCGTGGCCGCATGGCGCAAGCCGAGTCGCTCCACACGCGCGTCATCACCGTCGAGGGGCTCGTCGACCGGCAGGTCGAGAAAGACGCGAACCATCTCATGCTCGACGTCGTCGTCGAGGGCCGGCTCGTCACTTTCTGGATTCCGCACAACGCCCCGGGACGCGTGCCGCGGTTCGCCGATGCCATCGTGCGTGCCACCGGCCTGTTCTGCGCCACGCCCAACCCCTCGGGCCAACTCACCCGGCTCGAGCTGTGCGTCGACGATCTGCGCTCCATGGAGATCGTCGGCAGACTCGACCGCGATCCGCGCTTCGCGACCAGGCCGGTTTCGATTCAGGACATCACACGCACGCCGGGCGACCAACTCGTGCACGTCGTCGGCATCGCCCGCGCCGCCGAGCCGGGGCAATCCGTCATCCTCCGCGACGACACCGGCCAGGTGACCGTGCTGTCGCCGCAGACCGCTCCGATCAAATTGGGTGAACGTCTCGAGGCCATCGGCTATCCCTCCAATGCCGGTGCCGAGACCAAGTTGCGCGACGCGGTCCTGCGTCCTTCCCAACAACTCGCGCCATCCCTGCGCGACCTGCCGAGTCTGCGTCTCGCCGCGCAGATCCGCGAGCTCCTGCTCCCCGAGGCGGCGAGCAGCTATCCCGTGCATCTTTCCGGCGCGGTCACCTGGTCGCACCCTGATTCCGAGTACTTCTTCCTCCTCGATGCAAGCGGCGGCGTCTGCGTGCGACGTCCCGCCGGCGACACGCTCGCGCCGCAGGTCGGTGAAAAGGTCGAGGTCGTCGGCGCCACCGAAGCCGGTCAGTTCGCGCCGGTCGTGCGCGCGACCGGATTGCATCGCGCCGGCCACATGGATCTGCCCGAACCGCCGCTCGTCAGCCACGAGCAGGCCCTCACCGGCGCGGACGAAGCCCAGTGGATCACCATGATCGGCTTCGTCCGTGAGGCGGAAAACGAAGGCCTCTCGCTGCGCCTCGAGCTCGGCTCACCCGCGGGAGCATTCACCGCGCTGTTGCCCGGCGATTCGCCGATCACCGGACTCCGCGGCGCCGTCGTGCGTCTCCGCGGCGTCTGCAACGCCACCGCCGATGCGCAGCGCCGTTTCAGCGGTATCCGGCTGCTCGTGCCAACGGCGGCCTCGCTTACTATCGAGGAACCTTGCCCGCCCGACCCGTTCGACGCGCCCGAACGCACGATCGCGAGCTTGCGGCTCTTCGGCTCCCTCCCCGCGACCAACCGCCGCGTGCGCGTCACCGGCATCGTCACCGCGCATGCGCCCGGGCGGATCCTGCACGTGCAGGACGGCGCCGATTGCCTGATCGCGCTCGGCCGCGACACCACGCCCCTCGCGCCGGGCGATCGCGTCGAGATCGTCGGTTTTCCGCGACGGGAAGGCATCCGCATCGTGCTCCACGAAGCCGTGTTCCGGCGGATCGATTCCCGCGCCGAACCGCCGCCGCTCGACCTCGCGAGCCTGCGCCCGATCGATCCCCTCGCCGATGGCCGCCTCGCCCGCGTCCAGGGCCGCCTGCTCGAGATCTCGCCCCAGGAAAGCGGCACACGCCTCAGCCTGCAGAACGCCACCGGCCTGCTCGAGGCGTCCCTCGAGCGCGGACGCGACAGCATCCCCGCCAGCGCCGAGCCCGGCAGCACGCTCGTGCTCACCGGCATCTACCGCGTCCGGATGGACGAATACAACCACCCCGCGTCGGCCGTGCTGCTGCTCCGTGCCCCGTCCGACATCGTCGTGCTGGGCCGGCCCTCGTGGTGGACGGTGCGGCGCGCCCTTGGCGCGAGCGCCGTGCTCGCTTTCGGCACCGTCCTCGGCCTCGTCTGGGGCGTCGCCCTGCGGCGTCGCGTGAACCAACAGACTCGACTGATCCGTGAGCAGTTCGAGAAGGAGAAGGCCGCCCGCTTCGAGGCCACGCAGGTCCGAGCCTCCAAGCTCGAGTCGCTCGGCCTGCTCGCCGGCGGCATCGCCCATGATTTCAACAACCTCCTCACCGTCGTCATCTGCAACCTCTCCCTTCTCCGTCTCGGCCGCCGCTTCGAACCGGATGTAGAGCAATGCATCCTCGACAGCACCCGCGCGAGCCTGCGCGCCCGCGAGCTCACGCTGCAGCTCCTCACGTTTTCGAAAGGCGGCGCGCCCGTGCTCACGGCCGTCTCGTTGCCCGAGATCGTGCGCGAGTCGGGCGAGTTCGCGCGCCACGGCTCGCCCGTCCGATGCGTCTACGACTTCGCCCTCGAGGTCTGGCCCGCGCAGGCCGACAAGGGGCAGATCGGCCAGGTCGTCCACAACCTCGTCCTCAACGCCGTCCAAGCCATGCCCGGCGGCGGCGTGGTCATCATCGCGCTCCGCAACGAGACACTCGCCGACCGCGTCGTCGCCGATCTCCCGGGCGGGCGTTACGTGCAACTCACCATCGCCGACCAAGGCACCGGCATCCCGCCCGACGTGCTGCCGCGGATCTTCGAGCCCTACTACACGACCAAGCAGACGGGAAACGGCCTGGGCCTGGCCACCGTCCACTCGATCGTGCGCAGGCACGGCGGCCAGATCGAGGTCGCCTCAAGCCTGGGCAAAGGCACCACGTTCACCATTTGGTTGCCCGCCGCGAACGCCGAGTCGCTCAACGGCGAAACTGCGGCCGACGCCGCACCGCCACACCTCTCCGGCCGCATCCTATTCATGGATGACGAGGAGCCGATCCGACGCACCGCCGGCCTGCTCTTCCGGCATCTCGGGCTGGACGCGGTGCTCGTCGCCGACGGCGCCGCCGCAGTGCACGAGTTCGCCGCGGCGCGCGCCGCCGGCTCTCCTTTCGCCGCCGTCATCCTCGACCTCACCGTGCCGGGCGGGATGGGCGGTGCCGAGACCCTCGCCCGGCTGCGCCAGATCGATCCGGATGTGTGCGCCATCGTTTCGAGCGGCTACTCCGCCGATCCGGTCGTAGCCGAACACCGGGCACACGGTTTCGCCGCGCTGATCCGCAAACCCTACGAGGCGTTCGAAGTGGCCCAGGTGCTCGCGCGGGTGCTGCCCCTCCGGTGAGTCCCGCCGGGAAACGACGGCCGCACCGGCACGCCCCCCGCCGCCTTCAACGCCGCGCCGCGCGCTCGATCTCGAGGTAACGTTGCCGGAAATGCTCGGTGAGCTCCGTCGCGAGCCGCATCTCGTCCGCGCGATCTCGAGCCGCGAGGCGCCGCCGGATTTCGCCGGTCGTGCGGTCGTAGTCGATCGCACTCAGGTCACCGAGCTGCTCCATCAACTGCTCCGGCCTGCCTGCTGCGATCACCGCCGCCCACGCCGAGCGCAGCTCCAGTTGCGGATCCTGAAACGCCACACGCACGACGAACGCCAGCTCGCGTAGCATCCCGCCGGTCCACTCCTGCCGGTACACCAGGTGGCCGTCCAGGCCGTAGGGATCCACATCCGGGTCCGACTGCCATTCCTGCAGCTCACGCGTGCCGTAGTAATCGCGACGCGCCGGCAACCGCCGCAGCGCGTACCGCTCGGGTCCGCCGGGAGTGCCGACGCGCTGGTTCCAGAGTCGCTGCCCGTCCATCGAGAGCACGAACTCGATGAAGTCCGCCGCCAGCTCCCGGTGTGGCGCGCCGCGCAGCATGCCGATCGGATCCGCCGTGTAGGCCGTGCCGCCGCGCGGCACCACGAAACGCACTCGCGGCTCGCCCTCGCGCCGGCGCAACGTCTCCTCCTGGAAACGCCCGAAGAAATCGATGCAGATCCCGGCGCCCGAGTCGCCCTGCGCCACATCGATCGGCACCTTCTGCGAGCTGTCCGTGAAATAGCGGGCGTTCGCCGCGGCGAGCTGCAGCAGACGCATTCCCTCGAGCCAGCCTTCGCGCACCGCTCGTGCCGCACGCACCTTCTCCTCCGGCTCGGTTTCGCGCAGCGCCTCGTAGTGCCGGTGCATCTGCTCCTGCACCACCATCTCCAAAGCCGAAGCCACCGACGCGCTTCGTGTGGGATCCGCCAGTGCCACCTCGCCGATCAACTCCGGCCGCGCGAGGTCACGCCAGCTCGTCGGCTCCGGCAAGCCGACACGCGCGAGCACATCTCGGTTGGCAAGCATGCCGTAGGTCGAAAGCACCGCCCCATACCAGCGGCCCTGCGCGTCCTGCAGCTCCTCGCCGGCCCAGTTCGCCGGGAACACCGCATCGGTGAACCAGTCCGGGTGCCGCGTCTGAATGCCAGCATCGACCAGCCACCCCGCCCGGGCGCCCCGCGCGAATTCGAACGGGCCGCCGCCGAAAAACACATCGAAATCGATCCCCACGTCGGACCCCAGAAACGCGCGCCGCGCCGCCTGCGCCGGCGTGTCGTCGTCCGGCGTGGCATCCGGGGCAATCCGCTCGTCCATCGCCGCCACAGAGAGAGTCTGTTCCCACTCGCGCCGCAGCGTGCGCCGCCAGTGTTGTTCAAACGCCGCGGCATAGCCCGCGCGGATGTAGCGCACCGTCTCGCCCGCGCCGCCGATCGTGCGCCAGTCGATGCGCACCGTACGCCCCGTCCGCGCGCGATACCAACGGGCGAACCCTGTGCCGAACTCGTGCCGGATCGCCTCGTTATGCGGGGTGACGACGACGAGCGTGAGCTCGGCTTCGGTGATG
Organism: Opitutaceae bacterium; assembly: GCA_035298965.1. GTDB lineage: Bacteria > Verrucomicrobiota > Verrucomicrobiia > Opitutales > Opitutaceae > CAJCBL01. The sequence goes on from DATGXO010000181.1 coordinate 7,955, forward strand.
CGTTCGCGCGGCCGCAGCACAAACGGCGCGATCACGAGAATCGCCAGCCCGCCGAGCATGATGTTTCGCAACCACATGGTCGTGCTTCCCCGCGTCCCGCCAGAGCTAGGGTTTGAGGACGACGACGTCGTCCGGATCGATCTCGGCCCACAGTTCGCCACGCGCGGCCGCGCCGACAAACCGTGGATTCAGCTCGTGGAGCTGCAGCTCGGTCTCGCCCGAGATGAACCGGTGTTGGGCGAACTCGCCCAGGTAGAATGTCTCCGCGATCTTGCCGCGCACGCCGTTCTGCGCCGGCTGGGTGCGCGTGAGCCGCCAGCATTCGGGGCGCAGCGAGACGAGCACCTCCGCACCACGGCGCGAAAGGTCGGCCGGGTCCGCGGGCACTCCGAGGAAGCGGGAGACGGCGGTGTCGACGACGAGTTTTCCCTGCTCCCCGCCGACAATCCGCCCCGGAAGCAGCGTCGTCTCGCCGATGAACCGCGCGACCGCCGCGGAAACCGGCCGCGCGTATACCTCGCGCGGCGTACCGATCTGCAGGATGCGACCGGCCTCCATGACGGCGACCCGATCGGCGACCGCGAGCGCCTCGCGCTGGTCGTGCGTCACATAGACGGTCGTGAGCTGGTGCTGCTTGCACACGCGGCGGATCTCGCCGCGCAATTCGAGGCGCAGGCGCGCATCGAGATTGGAAAGCGGTTCGTCGAGCAGCAGGCAACGCGGCCGCACGACGAGCGCACGCGCAAGCGCGACACGTTGTTGTTGTCCGCCGGAGAGCTGGTTCGGTTTGCGTCGCGCAAACGCGCCCATCTGCACGGCCTCGAGCGCCTGCGCCACACGCGCGACGATCTCCTTCGCCGGCACGCGTCGCTCCTGGAGCCCGAACGCCACGTTCTCCTCGACCGTGAGATGCGGCCAGAGCGCGTAGCTCTGGAACACCATGCCGGTGTTGCGCTCGTGCGGGGGCAGACGCGTGACGTCGCTCTCGCCGAAGCGGATGGTGCCGGTGTCCGGGGTTTCGAATCCGGCGAGGCAGCGCAGCAGCGTGGTTTTGCCACAGCCGCTGGCGCCGAGCAGGAAGAACAGTTCGCCCGGTTGAATCGTCAGGCTCAGCGTCTCGAGCGCGACAGCCGCGCCGAAACGTTTGCTGACCTCATGGATGCCGATCGGAGTCATGCGACGCGGTGCGCGCAGGCAACGCGGGGCGATCAGGGAAGTCAAGACGCCCGCTGCGGACAGACCGAACGAAAGCCGATTGCCTCGCCTCCCGCGCGACTTCTAGCCTCCACGTTCCCATGCCCGTGCGCAAACGCATCCCCGCCCATAAAGACCTCGCCGAGATCCTGGTGACCGAAGCCCAGATCAAGCGTCGCCTCGCCACGCTCGCCGCCGAGATCGACAAGACCTACGCGGGGCAGGAGGTCACCGCGATCGCCATCATCAACGGCGCGCTGCTCTTCACCGCCGATCTCCTGCGGTTGATCAACCGCCCCGTGCGCCTCGATTGCGTGCGCGTTTCCAGTTACCGCAACTCCGCGAGTGCCGTCACCGAGCCCCAACTGCGCAGCAGCCTCACGCTCGATATCGAGAACCGCCACGTGCTGCTCATCGACGACATCCTCGACACCGGCAAGACCCTCGCGATGGTCGTCGGCCTCATCGGCGCGATGAAACCCGCCTCGGTCCGCACCTGTGTGTTGCTCGACAAACGCGGCCGCCGCGAAGTGCCGTTCGAGGCGGATTTCGTCGGCTTCGAGGTGCCCGACCGCTTCGTCGTCGGCTACGGACTCGATTTCGCCGAACGCTACCGGAACCTGCCCTGCATCGGCGTGCTGAAGCCCGCGCTCCAGAACCCGCCCGAGTGGGCGTGAGCCGTTGATGCCGCGGCGCAGTTCGCCCCCGGGGTTGCCTCACCGTGGCAGGTTCGTCGCCCGCAGCGCCTGCCAGTTGCCGCCGAGCACGGCCGTCAATTGCGCCTCATCGAGCCCGCTCGCGCGGAGCTCGGTGAGAAACCGGCCGAACTCCGGCTCCGCTTGCGCCCGCGGGTAAAGCCGCAGCGGGTAATCGGAGCCGTAGAGGATCCGCGCCGGATCGATCACGCGCGCAACCAGCGGGAACACCTCGGGCCGGTACAACAACGGCGACGCCGCCGTGTCGTACCACACGTTGGCCAGAGAGCGCGCCACCGCGCGGTTGAGCTCGAAGAACGGCAGCAGCCCGCCGAGGTGCGCGAAGACGAAGCGCACCGTCGGGTGCCGCTCCGCGAGCGCCTGCAGCTCGGCAAACGGCGTCTCCACACGCCCGGGATAAGCGCGCCCCGCCGGCTCGGTCACGTGGAGATTCACCGGCCAATGCCACTCCGCCGCGAGTTCGAGTGCCACCGCCAGCGCCGGGTCACGGTAGCTGAATCCCTGCGCCGGCGGGCAAAGTTCGCCGAGACCCGTGATTCCCTCCTCGTGGCAGCGCACCAGCTCCGCGCGCACGCCATTCGCGCCAGCCGAGGCATGTACTGCCGCGCAAGCATCCAGCCGGTCCGGATGCCGCCGCACGCACTGCGCTAGGAAGCGATTCTGTTCCGCGCACGTGGCCGGGTTTTCCCAATACCACCCCAGCAACACCGCGCGGTCGACGCCGGCCGCGTCCATGTCGCGCAGCAATCGTTCTTCGTCCGCCCAGCCCTGCAGGCTTGGTGCGCCATCCTCGCGCGGACCGACCATCGCCGCCCAGCGCGGCTCCCCGCGCGCCGCCGCCCAGCCGGCCGGATCGGCGTTCGCCGCCGCGGAATACAGGTGCACATGGCAATCGATGATCATCGGCGCGGTGCACACTCACGCCCGGCTGCGCTCGCCGCAAGCCCGCCGGCGCCACCGCATCCGCACAGCGCGACCTCGGCGACGCCTCACTTTCGCCGCCCGCCAATCCCCGCGCAGCCTTCGGCAAAATCCGCGCACTTCCCTAGGAAAAAGCGCTTGTTGGCCGGCGGGCGACTGGCATACACGTCGACGTTCGCGAACTTCTTTTCCCTATGATCGTTACGACCGCCAAACTGTTCAAGGTGGCCTATGGCAAGTTCGCCATCGGCGCCTACAACATCAACAACGCCGAGCAAGCGATGGGCCTCTTCCGGGGCTGCATCGACTCGAAGGCTCCGTTCATCATCCAGATCTCCAAGGGCGCGCGCAAATACACCGACAAGCGCATGCTCGAGGCGATCATCCGCTCCGCCGAGCAGATCTTCCCGGACGCCATTTTCGCCGTCCACCTCGACCACGGTGACGAGGAGACCTGCTACGACTGCATCAACTCGGGCTTCTTCAGCTCCGTGATGATCGACGCCTCGCACGATCCGTTCGAGAAGAACGTCGAGATCACCAAGCGCGTCGTCGATGCCGCCCACAAGAAGGGCATCTCCGTCGAGGCCGAGCTCGGCCAGCTCGGCGGCGTCGAGGAGGACATCAAGGTCGAGGATGGCCACGCCACCCTCACCAACCCCGAAGAGGCGCTCAAGTTCGTCCAACTCACGGGCTGCGACTCCCTCGCCTGCGCGATCGGCACCAGCCACGGCGCCTTCAAGTTCAAGGGCAAGCAGTCCCTGCACTTCGATGTGCTCCAGAAGATCAAGACCCTCCTGCCGAACTTCCCGCTCGTCATGCACGGCTCCTCCAGCGTGCCGAAGGACGAGGTCGACCGCATCAACGCCGCCGGTGGCCAGATCAAGGATTCGGCCGGCGTCGACATCAACGAGTACTTCCCGGCCGCCAAGCTCGGTGTCACCAAGATCAACATCGACACCGACGGCCGCCTCGTCTGGACCCGCGTCCACCGCGAGTTCTTCAAGAACAAGCCCGCCGAGTTCGACTTCCGTCCGCCGGGCAAGATTTTCATCGACGAGTACGCGAAGTTCATCGCGAGCCGCAACGACAAGCTCGGCTCCAGCGGCAAGATCGACGAAGTCCGCGCCTACTTGGCCGGCCACTAAGTCGTAACTTCGTTTCCGATGCGCCGCCCCACCGTGGGCGGCGCATCTTTTGTCCACCTTTCGCAACCGCTCTCCTTTTTCCTATGTCCACCACCATCACCAACGTCATCGCTCGCGAGATCATCGACTCCCGCGGCAACCCGACCGTTGAGGTCGACGTGAAGCTCTCCTGCGGCGCCCTCGGCCGCGCCGCCGTCCCGTCCGGCGCCAGCACCGGCGAGCACGAAGCCATCGAGCTTCGCGACTCCTCCGCTCCCGCCAAGTCGCTGCCGAAAGGCATCGACGGCAAGAAGCGCTACCTCGGCAAGGGCGTCCAGGCCGCCGTCAACAACGTCAAGACCATCATCGCCCCCGCCGTCATCGGCATGGACTCGATCGACCAGATCGGGATCGACCGCACGATGATCAAGCTCGATGGCACCTCAACCAAGGCCAAGCTCGGCGCCAACGCCATCCTCGCCGTCTCCATGGCCGTGGCCAAGGCCTCCGCCGCCGCCCTCGACATCCCGCTCTACAAGTACCTCGGCGGGCCGAACGCCAAGGTTCTCCCCGTTCCGATGATGAACATCATGAACGGCGGCGCGCACTCCGATGCCCCGATCGACTTCCAGGAATTCATGATCATGCCCTTCGGTGCCCCGACCTTCTCCGAAGGCCTGCGCATGGGCTGCGAAGTGTTCCACTCCCTCAAGAAGGTCTTGAAGGAAAAGGGCCTCGCCACCGCCGTCGGTGACGAAGGCGGCTTCGCCCCGAAGCTCGAGTCCACCGAGGCGGCCCTCGACGCCATCGCTCTCGCCGTCAAGAACGCCGGCTACAAGCTCGGCAAGGACATCTACCTCGCCCTCGACGTCGCCTCCTCCGAGTTCTACGTGAAGGAGAAGAAGCACTACGTCTTCAAGAAGTCCTCGGGCAAGATCTACACCGGCGACGAGATGGTGGCCTTCTACAAGGAACTCACCGCCAAGTACCCGATCGTCTCCATCGAGGACGGCTGCGCCGAAGGCGACTGGACGACCTGGAAGAAGCTCACCGACGCCATCGGCGACAAGGTGCAGCTCGTCGGCGACGATCTCTTCGTCACCAACACCGAGTTCCTCAAGAAGGGCATCGAGACCGGCACCGCCAACTCGATCCTCGTCAAGGTGAACCAGATCGGTTCCCTCACCGAGACCTTCGACGCCGTGGAGATGGCCCAGGATGCCAACTACACCGCCGTCATCTCGCACCGCTCCGGCGAGACCGAGGACGCCACGATCGCCGACATCGCTGTCGCGACCAACGCCGGCCAGATCAAGACTGGTTCGCTCTGCCGCACCGACCGCGTGGCGAAGTACAACCAGCTCCTCCGCATCGAGGAAGAGCTCGGCGCTTCCGCGATCTACGGCGGCAAGTTCAACAAGTTCTGATGGTAGGGATGCCTCTATGAGGCGTCCCCCCCGGTAGCGGAACGCGTTAGCGTTTCGTTCCGACTCTCGAAGCCGGGCTCCTTCACGAGCCCGGCTTTTTTGTGCCTGCGACGGCCACTCCGCTCGTCGATCGGATGCGACAACGGTGGCGACCTACGCACGGTGTACGCGGCGCGGCGCATCCGCACAACGGCCAGCGGTCAACGACGAGCGTTTTCTGTCGTGTTTTGCTCTTGGAAGTTCGCCCGCGGCGCTCCTTTTTTGGCAGCTCGTCAGGAATGGTTCGGCTCTGGCGATCGCCCCTTTCCGCGCCGCCCCCGCCCCCGCTCCGGGCTCCGTTTTCCACGAGAAGACGGTCGGCTTTCTGCTTCAGTTTCCACCCCCGCCTCGACCCCGCCTGCCCCATGATCAATTGGCAAACCATCCTCGATATATTTGAGGGCGTCACCTCGCTCTTCGCGGTGAGCCCCAAACTGGCGTTGGCCCGCTTCGGCCTCATCGCCCTGGGCTTCCTGCTCATGTACCTCGGCCGCAAAGGCGTGCTCGAGGCCCTGATCATGATCCCGATGGGCCTCGGCATGGCGACTATCAACGCTGCCGTGATGTTCTTCGATCCGCTCAATCTCCACGGCGGTGTCGGCACTCTCTTCGTCGAGCCGCAGGCCGGCGCCACGGCCGACGCCGTCCGCAACGCCGCCGATCTCATGACCATCCTGCAGATCGATTGGCTGCAGCCGGTTTACACCTTCACCTTCAGCAACGGCCTCATCGCCTGCTTCGTCTTCATGGGCATCGGCTCGCTGCTCGATATCGGCTTCATCCTGGCCCGTCCGTACACGAGCATGATCATCGCC
>DATGXO010000182.1:0-5952 GCA_035298965.1 Opitutaceae bacterium
GTAGAAATCGATGTTCTCCTCGACGGTGAGCTCGTCGTAGAGGGAGAACTTCTGGCTCATGTAGCCGATGCGTTCCTTGATGCGCTCGGTCTGCGTGCGGATGTCGAAACCGGCGACCCGGCCCGTGCCGCCGCTGGGCGCGAGCAGGCCGCAGAGCATGCGGATGGTGGTGGATTTACCCGCGCCGTTGGGGCCGAGAAAACCGAAGATCTCGCCCCGCGCCACCGAGAACGAGATGCCCGCGACAGCGCGAAACGCTCCGAAACGTTTCTCGAGGTTCTGCACCTCGACGATGGGCTCGGTGGCGGGTTCGTGGGACATGGCGGCGGGAGGCGGATGTAATCTGTTGTATTACAACCGCGGGGTGGGCGCGGGCTTCGACTCCGGTGTCGATGACGTCGGCGGTGCCGGCGGCGGTTGGCCGACGACGGACACGAAGACGTCCTCGAGCGAGGGTTCGATCGGGTGGAGCGAGAGCAGCTCGAAACCGGCGGAGGCGACGAGGCGGCGTGTCTCGGCCTCGGCGGCGGCGGGCTCGCGTGTGGCGACGTGCACGCGGTCGCCGAAGAGCCCGACAGTGGCGGCGCGAAGGTTTGCGCGCAGCAGCGTGGCGGTGCGCCGCGGCGCGGAAGTGCGGACCTCTAGGAGCGCGCCCGGCATGAGGCGCTTCACCTCGGCGGGCGTGCCCAGACCGAGGAGACGGCCGGCGTGGAGCAGCGCGAGGCGGTTGCAGCGTTCGGCCTCGTCGAGGTAGGCGGTGGAGACGAAGAGTGTCACGCCCTCGCGCACGAGTTGGTATAGGATGCGCCAGAAATCGCGGCGGGACACGGGATCGACGCCGTTCGTCGGCTCGTCGAGGAAAAGCACGCGCGGGGTGTGGATGAGCGCGCAGGCGAGGCCGAGCTTCTGTTTCATGCCGCCGGAGAGGTTGCCGGCGAGCCGGTGTTTGAACGGCGTGAGGTTGCTGAAGCCGAGCAGCCGCTCGGTGCGTGCGGCGAGTTCGCGGCGCGGCACGCCGTAGATGTCGGCGTAGAAGGCGATGTTCTCGAGGACGGAGAGATCGGGGTAGAGGCCGAAGCGCTGGCTCATGTAGCCGATGTGGTCCTTGAGTCGCACGGCGTCGCGGACGATATCGCAGCCGGCGACCTCGGCGTCGCCCGAGGTGGGCGGGAGGATGCCGGTGAGCATGCGCATCGTCGTTGTTTTCCCGGCACCGTCGGGCCCGACGAGGCCGAAGATCTCGCCCTCGGCCACCTCAAGGTCGAGCGCGTCGACGGCCACGAGTTCGCCGAAGCTGCGGCGGAGTTGGCGGGCGCGGATGGCGGGCATGGACGGGCAGGAAGGCGAGAGGCGAAAGGAGAGCGGCTAGAGGACGGACCTGTCGCGGTTCAGGGGAGCGTGGCGTCGGCGGGCATGCCGGGCTTCAGCTCGTCGGCGGGGTTCTCGAGGTCGATCTTCACGCGGAAGACGAGCTTCACGCGCTCCTTCTCGGTCTGGACGGTCTTGGGCGTGAACTCCGCCTCGGAGGAGATGAAGCCGACCGTGCCGTTGTAGGTTTTTCCCGGAAACGTGTCGGTGCACACCTCGGCGGGTTGGCCATGACGGACGCGCCCGAGGTCGGTCTGGTTGACGTACGCGCGCACCCAGACGTGGGCGAGGTCGGCCGCGGTGATCACGGGCGTGCCGGCGGAGACGAACTCGCCGGGCTCGATGTTGTGGGAGAGGACGATGCCCGCGAACGGCGCGAGCAGGCGGGTGTTCTCGAGCTGGGTCTCGGCGAGCGCGAGGGAGGCGCGGGCGATCTCGACGCGTGCCCGTGCGGCGGCGACGGCGTCCCGGCGTGGACCTTCTTCGGCGAGCTTGAGCGCCTCGGCGGTCTGCTCGGCGCGGGCGGCGGCGACGGCGTGGTTGGCCTCGGCGGATTCCAGGTCGCGGGCGGCGGTGACGTCGCGGCGGCGGAGCTCCTGCTGGCGCGTGAGCTCCAGGCGGGCGCGATCGCGATCGGCCTCGGCGCTCCGCAAGGCGGCGCGCGCAGTCGCGAGTTCCTGCGGGCGGGAGCCGGCCACGAGATCGGCGAGAGTGGCTTCGGCGGCGGCGAGCTCGGCGCGACGCAGCGCGACCTGCTCGCGTTGTTCGGTATCGTCGAGACGCGCGACGAGCTGGCCGGCGGTCACGCGCTCACCTTCGGACACGAAGCGCTCGGCGACACGGCCGGGGATCTTGAAGCCGAGTTGGGCGTCGGTGGACTCGATGTTGCCCGAGAGGCGGAGCGTGGTGTCTGTCGACGAACTACGGCGACAGCCGCCACCGGTTGCGAGCGCGATCGCGGCGAGCAGGCTGAGGGCGGCGACCGGAACGAGACGCTTAGCGGGAAGGACCTTTTTCATAGGCTTTGCGGCCGGCGGGCGTGAGGATGCCGTTGAAGAGGACGGTGAGCACACGGTCGATGACCTCGTGTGGTGGAAGTTGCAGGCGATCGAGCGAGGCGGGGCGCAACAGCCCTTGCACAGTCGTGAGCATCAGTTCGGACACGAACGCCGGATCGAGTTCCGGGCGGATGAGTCCCTCGGCGGCGCCGTCGGTGAGCAGCTTGCGCCAGACCTGGGGAAGAATTTCGGCGCGGACGGTTTCCATGCGCGCGTAGAGAGCGGGATGTTGACGCTCGAGATCGCGCAGGAACGCCGGGGAGACCTCGCTCATCTGACGCACGATGAAGGCCATCATGCGATGCGCCCGCTCCATCACCGGTACGCTCTCGTCCTCGACGAGGCTGCGCATGCCGCCCCGCACTTCCGCGATCTTCGCTTCGAGCATGTGCGAGATCAGCGCCTCCTTGCCGGGAAAGTGGAGGTAGAGCGTCTTCTTGCTCATCCCGAGCTCGCCGGCGAGGTCGTCCATCGTCGTGCGGCTGGAGCCCAGCGAGGTGAAGTGGCGTCGGGCGGCGGCCACGATGCGCGCGACGGCCCCGGGAGCCGGAGGCGTGGCGGAGGGGCGCGTCGGCGTGGCGGTGGCGGTGGCGGTTCGTTTGGCCATAAAACTTAGGAAACTAATCTCGGTTTTTAAGTTTCCTGCGCAAGGCGAATCTTTTCCCGAGCCGTGGCGGCGTGGTTTCAACCAGGTCTGTGCCACCGCCTTTTGCGGACAACAAAAAGGCCGGGCACTGGGGCCCGGCCGGAAAGATGAGGCTATGCTGCGGATCAGAAGCGGCGCTCGCGACGCTCGCCGCGTTCGCCACCGAAACCGCGGTCGCCACGGCCACCGCCGAAACCACCCCGACCACCACCGCCGCCGCCGAAACCGCGGCCGCCGCCACCACCGCCGAAGCCACCGCTGCGGGGCGGACGGTCTTCCTTCGGACGAGCCTCGTTGACGGTGAGATTGCGGCCCTCGATGGAGAAGCCGTTCAACGCCTGGATCGCTTTTTGCGCCTCCTCGGGCGTCGCCATGGTCAGAAACGCGAACCCGCGCGAACGACCGGTGAACTTGTCGGAGATGAGTTCAACCCCCGTCACATTACCGTGCTGTGCGAACAGGTTCTGGAGGTCCTGGGAAGTCGTGGAGAAGGGGACGTTCCCGACGTACAGTTTGGTGCTCATTGATGATCTGGCTCTCTGCGTACTGGCCGGCTGCTTTCCGAACTGTGCCCGAACTGCCGGGTTTCAAATCATCACTGAACTCGCGCTCACTTGACGACTGTCCAGCTGCGGAAACTGACAACCTGCGGCCGGCTTCCTCGCATCGGCGGCGGGGGTGAGGCAAGACGATTTCCCCGGGCGTGCCGGCGGTCGGCCGGCCTCCGGATGTCGCCAACGTTCCGATTCGCATCGGCGGCGGAAACGCATCGGCGATGCGCTGTCGGCGCGAGGAGGCTCCGCGGGGCACTGCAAGCACGATTTCTCCTCTGAAAACGACCGTTTTCTCCTCTGAAAATCCTGTTGCCTTGCAGGGGGCCGGGAGTATCAACGGCCCTCGTATGGCAAAAAAGTCACCCAAGTCTCCCCGCAAACCCAACGCAGCTTTCATGAAACCCGTTCAGCCCAACGAGGTGCTCGCCGCCGTCGTGGGTTCGAACCCGATGCCCCGCACGGAGCTCACCAAGAAGCTCTGGGCGTACATCAAGAAGAACGGCCTTCAGGACAAGAAGGTGAAGACCAACATCAACGCCGACGACAAGCTGAAGGCCGTCTTCGGTGGCAAGAAGGTCGTCAGCATGTTCGAGATGACGAAGCTCGTCTCGAACAACCTGAAGTAATCGTAACAGTTCCCTCCCGCCAAGCGCCGGTCGAGCTTTGCTCCCGGCGTTTTTTTGTTGTCCGAGTGCAGCGACAGCTTTGGGCGGCGCATCCACTATCGTGGGCTGCGCGAGTCACTCGACCAGTTGGGGGGGGGCAGATCACCGGAACAAACGGTGCGACCGAGGTCGCACCTACGCAGGCATGCACGTGCCAATACCGACAGCGCGCGGCAAGCGGTTCGGCTCGTCTTAACGGTGCAGCAGTGCGTGCACGAGCGGCAGACCCAGACTCGGCAACGCGCCGAGCCACGAACGAGAGATGCTCGCCGTCTCACAGGTCGGCCGATGGGCAATCCACAACGCGCCGGCGACAAACAGGGTCAAGGCGACGAGCAGAAGGAGCCGCTCGGGACTGATCCTCGGTCTGAAATTGCGTGGAGCACGCATGGGCGGAGGTGATTCGGATCGTCCATGACAGCAAGCGTGCCCCGCGCCTAGCGCAAAAATCGACATCTCCTTCGGGCTCGCGCCCGGCCGGCGACGCTCGGCAATGTGGGCCCCCATGTCGTCCAGGCCACCCTCACGTCCCCAAGCGATCATGTTGCTCGTCATCGCGACGCTGGTTTGGGGCCTGAGCTTCCCGCTCATCAAGAGCCTCGGTGAACTGCAGCGGCAGCTCGTGCCCGGCAGCGGAAGCTGGTTGGTGACCGCGTGCACGGTCGGTCCGCGTTTCCTCGTGGCCGGTGCCGCGCTCGCGCTTTTCGGGCTGCGACGGTTCGGGCTGCCGCGCGCGCTCGAGTTGCGGCAGGGGCTCGGGCTGGCCCTTTTCGCCGGCCTCGGCCTGCTGCTGCAAGTCGACGGCCTGCAATACACCGACGCGTCGGTGTCGGCCTTCCTCACCCAGCTCTATGCTGTGCTGATCCCGCTTTGGGTCGCGGGGCGCACGCGGCGCGCGCCGCCGTGGCCGGTGTGGGCGGCGGGCGCGCTGGTCGTGATCGGCGTGGGCGTGCTCGGCCGCGTCGACGTTCGGGCGTTCCGACTTGGTCGCGGAGAACTCGAGACGGTGCTCGGTTCGTTGTTCTTCATGGCGCAGATCCTCTGGCTTGAGCGGCGGGAGTTCGCGGCCAACAGGGTGTTGCCCACAACCACGGCGATGTTCCTCGCCCTGGGCGTCGTGTTCGGCGGCGCGGCGCTCGCCCTGGCGATCCGCCCCGTGGCGCTCCTCGCGCTGGCGCAGTCGCCGGCGTGGCTGGGGATCACCGCCGCGCTGACGGCGGCGTGCACGATCTTCTGCTTCGTGGTGATGAACGCCTGCCAGCCGCGCATCACGGCTACGGAGGCGGGCTTGATCTACACGCTCGAGCCGGTGTCGGCCTCGGCGCTGGCGCTGTTCCTGCCGTCGTGGCTTTCGGCGTGGGCGAGAATCGGTTACGCGAACGAGCGGCTCACCTGGCACTTGGTCGTCGGCGGTCTGCTGCTCACCGCGGCCAACGTGCTCGTGCAGCTGCCCGCTCGCCGCAACAGCGCCGCAAGTTGAGCCGCCGCCGATGGGACGTCCTGCGGCGGTTTACGTCGCGCGCGCGAAGCGGCCGGTGCGGAGGAACGCGAGCGCCTGCTCGGCGGTGCGGCGGCGAAAGAGGATCAGCGTGTGGTTCGAGGGTAGCGTGATGTGGTCCGCCATCCCCTCGAGGCGGGTGCTGCGCTCGGCCACGGTGCCG
>DATGXO010000183.1:0-6111 GCA_035298965.1 Opitutaceae bacterium
GGGCGACCCCTCGACCGCGCGACGATTGCGCGTCCCGGCCGCGAACTCTGGATCCTGCATCCGCAGGGAGAGCTGCCGCCCGAGGACGCCCGACCGGAAACGACGCAGATCCTGCTCATCGACGGCAGCTGGAAACAGGCCTCCGATCTCCTGCGCACCCTCGTCGGCTGGGGCCGCACGGTGCGTTTGCCCATGTCGGGTGAAAGCCGTTTCCACCTCCGCACGCAGCAGGGCGATCACCAGTTTTCCACGATCGAGGCGCTGCTGTTCCTGCTCGCGCGCTTCGAACTGACCGCGGCGCACGACGAGATCCGCCGGCAATTCGAGCTCCACGTCTTCGCCGGCCTGCTTGCGCGCGGCAAACGGGCCGACGCGCGCAACTACCTCGAAACTTCGCCCGCACGGGACGCGTTTCCCGAGTTGATCGCGCGGCTCGATCCGCACCGCGACGCCTAGACATCGCGGCGCGTCGCAGCGTCTGCTACTTCGCCGGCTCGCCGAGAAGTTTCTCGATGCGCTCGACGAGTTCGAGGCAGGCGCGGCCGTTGTGGTATGGGCATTTCCAGATCCCCACCTTCGGCTGGCGCTCGATCACGCGGCCGCGGGCGTCGCGGCCCCAAAACCATTCGCCGTGTTTTCGGTCCACGATGCGCTTCTCGATGAAATCCCAGGTGCGCTGGGAGGCGCGCAGGAACGTCTCGTCGCCCGAAATCTCGTACGCGTTGAGGAAGCCCACCGTGGCCTCCGCCTGCGGCCACCAATGCTGGCTGCGGTCGGTCACGCCGTTCGGCCCGCCCTCCGTATAGAGGCCGCCATCGGGGGCGACGCCTTCGCCGAGCGTGACGCGCGCGATCGAGGTCGCGAGCGTTTGCAGTCGCTCGACGAGCGCCCGGTCGCCGAGCACTTCGGCGGCTTCGATCACGAGCCAGCTGAACTCGATGTCGTGGCCGTACGAGATCTCGCGCGAGCGCGGCGCCCAATCGGCCGCCAGGAAGAGGTGCAGGTGCTTGGTCTGCGGGTCGAGCACGCGCGTGATCATCATGTCGACCAGTTCGACCAACCGGCGGCGCAGCCCGTCGTCGGGCCAGACGCGGTAGAGATTCGTGTACGCCTCCATCACATGGAGCATCGTGTTCTGCGATTTCGGCTCGTTTGCGCCGATGAGGTTGCCCGCCTCCGGCGGCAGCGGGTTCCAGTCGCGGCCCATCGCCTCGAAATATCCGCCCTGCGCTCGATCGTAGACATGCGACTCGAGCAACCGGTAGATCTCGATCGCGCGGTCGAGCGCGGCGCGCTCGTTGGTGGCGCGGAAATACTCGGCGCACCCGTAGATGGCGAACGCCTGCGCGTAGGTCTGCTTGCGCAGCTCCAGCGGTTTGCCGTTGGCCTTCGTGGACCAGATCACGCCGCCGTGCTCGTTGTCCCAGAAACGCTGTTGCAGATCGGCAAACGCCCAGCGCGCCATCTCCCGATAGTCCCACGTGCTGTAGCGCCGGTGCGCGGCGGAGAACGTCCAGAGGATGCGCGACGTGAGCAACGAGCCGCGCGGCTCGCCCTTGTCCACGTCGAGATCGTTGTCGATCCGACCGAAGAACCCGCCGCGTTCGCGGTCGCGCACATGCATCAGCCAGAACGGCAGGATCTCCCCCCGCAACTCCGTCTCGGCCCGCCGGCCGAGCTCGCGCAGCGCCTCACGCTCGCGCGCGCTCAACGCGCCTTGGGCGGGCGACGAGGTCGCCGCCGGCGCACGCGGACCGGTCGTGGCGCCACATGTCAGCGCCTCGAATGGCAGGATCAGCCCGGCGGTGATCGCGAAAACAAGAAGAGAGCTTCGCATTGGAAAAAGCAGTCAAGCGAACCGCCGCCGGCGCCGAAGGCAAGACTCACGAAAGCCCGCCGGCGGCTGCCGCCGGAAGGTTGCCCACGGCGATTTCGTTGCGAACAATCCGGCCAACGATCCGCCCCATCGACTACATCTCCGCCTTCCCATCATGCGCCTGGCCGTGTTTCGTGTCATTTCACTCTGCAGCATTCTCGTCTCCTCCAGCGCAGCGGCCCCGGCGCCGCTGGTCGATCGCGCCACCGAGCAGCGTATCGAGGCCCTGCTCGCGGAGATGACCCTCGCGGAAAAGGTCGGGCAACTCCACCAGCTCAGCAGCTTCTTCGATCCCACCGGCCCGGTGCTGGAGGCGAGCGACGAGGCCGCTCTCTTCGCGAAGATCCGCAACGGCCGGGTCGGCTCGATGCTGAACGTGCGTGGGGTCGATGCCGTTCGGCGTCTGCAACAACTCGCCGTCAACGGTAGTCGGCTGCACATTCCGCTCCTGTTCGGCTACGATGTCGTGCACGGCTACCGCACGATCTTCCCGATACCGCTCGGCGAGGCGGCGAGCTGGAATCCCGCCGCGGCGGCACGCTCCGCGCGCATCGCCGCCACCGAGGCTGCTGCCGCCGGCATCGACTGGACGTTCGCCCCGATGGTCGACATCGCCCGCGATGCACGCTGGGGCCGGATCATGGAAGGCGCGGGCGAGGACCCATTCCTCGGCGCCGCCTTCGCCGCGGCGCGCGTGCGCGGTTTCCAAGGCACCGATCTGCGGGCGGCCGATTCCGTCGCGGCCTGCGTGAAGCACTTCGCCGCCTACGGCTTCGCCGAGGCCGGTCGCGACTACAACACCGTCGATCTCTCTCCGGCCACGCTCCACGATATCGTGTTGCCGCCCTTCCGCGCCGCGATCGAAGCCGGCGCCGCCACCGTGATGACGTCGTTCAACGAGATCGCCGGCCTGCCCTCCGTCTCCAATACCCGGTTGCAGCGCGAGATCCTCAAGGGCGAGTGGCAGTTCTCCGGCCTCATCGTCTCGGATTGGGGCGCCATCCGCGAGTCCATCGCCCACGGCTTCGCCGCGGACCTGCGCCACGCCGCCGAACTCGCGATCCTCGCGGGCAACGATATGGACATGGAGTCATCCGCCTACGACCGCCACCTCGCCGGCCTCGTGACCGACGGCCTCGTGCCAGCCGAAGTATTGCACGACGCCGTACGCCGCGTCCTGCGCGTGAAGTTCGCCCTCGGGCTCTTCGACGATCCCTACCGCCGCTGCGATCCCGCGCGCGAACAACGTCTCCTCGAGGCGCCGGAGCATCTCGCCGCCGCACGCGAGATCGCCGGCGAATCGATCGTGCTCCTGAAAAACACCGGCGCGATCCTGCCGCTCAGCCCCGAGGTCCGGCGCATCGCCGTGATCGGCGCGCTCGCCGCCGACCAGGACGCTCCGCTTGGTAACTGGCGCGGCGAGGCCCGACACAACTCGGCCGTCTCGCTGCTCGCGGGCATCCGCGCCGCGGTCGGCCCGCGCACCGTCGTCGACTACGCCGAGGGCCTGACGGTCACGATCGGCGACCGTTTCGCTGCGAAGGACTCGAGGTTCAACACGTCCGACCGCTCCGGTTTCCCCGCCGCGGTCGCCGCCGCCCGCCGAGCGGATGTCGTAGTGCTCGCGCTCGGCGAGGATGCCTGGCAGACCGGCGAAGGCCGCAGCCAGGCCGACATCAGCCTCAAGGGCCTGCAACAGGAACTGTTCGCCGCGGTCGCCGCCGCCAATCCCCGCATCGTCGTCGTGCTCACGGGCGGTCGCCCGCTGGTGCTCGGCCCCGTCGCGGAACACGCCCCCGCCCTCCTCGAAGCGTGGCATCTCGGCTCGCAGGCCGGGCACGCGATCGCCGATGTGATCTTCGGTCTTCGCAACCCGTCGGGAAAACTGCCCGTGAGCTTCCCGCGCACCGTGGGCCAGTGCCCGCTCTACTACGCGCACAAGAACACCGGCCGGCCCACCGGCGACGACGGCCGGGTCTTCTGGTCCCACTATACCGATACGCCGAACAGCCCGCTCTATCCCTTCGGCTTCGGCCTGAGCTACACCACGTTCGCGCTCTCCGCCCCGCGCCTGAGCGCCACCGCCATCGGCCCACGCGACACGCTGCGCATCACCACCACCGTGACCAACACCGGCGCCCGCGCCGGCGCCGAAGTCGTCCAACTGTACGTCCGCGATGTCGTCGGCAGCCTCACGCGCCCGGTCAAGGAGCTGAAAGGTTTCGCCAAGATCGACCTCCAGCCCGGCGAAACCCGCGAGGTCGCTTTCACACTCACAGCCGCCGACCTCGCCTTCACGACCGCCCGTGGCACGTGGGAGGCGGAACCGGGCGAGTTCCAGATCTTCGTCGGCAACAGCTCCGCAGCCGACACGCCCACGGCGTTCGTCCTCCAACCGGAGTAGCCGGCGGGACCGAGCTTACCGCGTCGGAGGCGGCTATGAATCATCACATTCTGCTTCGTTGATATGTTTTGCTTTGACGGGTGCGACTTCCTCCTCATGTTCCGCGCACCATGGCCGCCGACACGCACGTCTACACCACCGCTTCCGCCGCCGCTCTCACCGAGCTCTTCGCCCGGCGCATCGCCGTCCTCGACGGCGCGATGGGTTCGATGATCCAAGGTTACGGCCTGCAGGAGACCGATTTCCGCGGCACGCGGTTCGCCGCCCACCCGCACGACCTCAAGGGCAACAACGACCTGCTCTGCCTCACGCGGCCGGACGTGATCACCGAGATCCACGCACGCTACTTCGCGGCCGGCGCCGATCTCGTCGAGACGAACACCTTCAACGCGACCTCCATCTCGCAAGCCGACTACAAGACCGAGCACCTCGCCGCCGAGATCAACACCGCCGCCGTCGCGTGCGCCCGCACCGCCGCGCGCCAAGCCGAGACCGCCACACCCGGCCGCCGTTGCTTCGTCGCCGGCGCCGTGGGCCCGCTCAACCGCACGCTCTCGCTCTCGCCCGACGTCAACCGCCCGGAGTTCCGCGCCGTCGTCTGGCCGCAGGTCGTCGCCGCCTATACCGAGCAGATCCGCGCGCTGCTCACCGCCGGCGTCGACGCGCTGCTCATCGAGACGATCTTCGACACCCTCAACGCCAAAGCCGCGCTCTTCGCCACCGAGTCGCTCTTCGACGAACTCGGGCTCCGCATTCCCGTGATGATCAGCGTGACGATCACCGATCGCTCCGGCCGCACACTCTCGGGGCAGACCGTCTCCGCGTTCTACCACAGCGTGCGCCACGTCCAGCCGTTCTCCGTCGGCTTCAACTGCGCGCTCGGCGCGAAGGACATGCGCCCGTACCTCGAGGAACTCGCCGCGCTCGCCGAGTGCCACGTCACCTGCTACCCGAACGCCGGCCTGCCCAACGCCTTCGGCGGTTACGATGAAACGCCGGCCGACATGGCCGCCGTCCTCCGCGACTACGCGACGCGCGGTTGGCTGAACATGGTCGGTGGTTGCTGCGGCACCACGCCCGACCACATCGCCGCCATCGCCGCCGCGGTGAAAGGTCTCCCGCCCCGCCGCACGCCCGCCCTCGCCCCCGCTCTCCGCCTCAGCGGCCTCGAGCCGCTGGTGGTGGGGTGAGCGCAAGCCGCATCGGTCTGTCCGTTCCTGATTCCCTGATTTCCACATTCTCCGCGCCGCCGCCGCCTTCCGCTTCGGCGCTCATTCCGCATTCCGAATTCCGCAATCGCATGCCCGCCGCCCACGCCCTGCCGGTCTTCGACTCCCCGTTCGCCCTCGTCGCGCGGCACGGCCGGCACGTTGTCGCCGAGTTGCGGACACCGGCCAAGGTCCTCAGCACCTGCACGGTCAACGGCGGCCTGCGCACCGACCTGCGCCACCTCGTCAACCACCAGAGCTGCGAGCCCGTAAAACATCAGGAGCGTTTCGCCTTCATCACCGGCCTCGGCCCCGCCGGCTACCATCGCTCCGTGTGCGACGAACTCGCGCTCGCGCCCGCCACCACCGCCGTGATGGGCACCGCCGCCGCGATGCAGTACCTCGGCATCGCCACGCACGCGCACGCCGATCTCTCGATCACTGCTATCGTCACCGGCGGCGTGACCGGTAACGCCGGCAGCGCCGGCGACCCCGCGCACTACGACGAAGCCGACGGCAAATGGGTCCGCACCGCTCCCGCCGATGCCGCCGCGAAACCGCCCGGCACGCACAGCGGCACCATCAACACCCTGCTCCTCTTCTCCGCCCCGCTCAACGACACC
>DATGXO010000184.1:0-23342 GCA_035298965.1 Opitutaceae bacterium
CTCTCTTACATCGCGCTCGATGGTAACATCGCCTGCCTCGTCAACGGCGCCGGCCTCGCCATGAGCACGATGGACATCATCAAGCACTACGGCGGCAACCCGGCCAACTTCCTCGATGTCGGCGGCGGCGCCTCCAAGGACCAAGTCTCCGCGGCGTTCAAGATCATCCTCACCGACAAGAACGTGAAGGGGATCCTTGTGAACATCTTCGGCGGCATCATGGACTGCAACGTCATCGCCACCGGCATCGTCGCCGCCGTGAAGGAGACCTCCCTCACGATACCTCTCGTCGTTCGCCTCGAGGGCAACAACGTCGACGCGGGCAAGAACACGCTCGCCGCCTCCGGCCTCACTCTCACCACCGCCACCTCGATGGCCGACGCCGCCGAGAAGATCGTCAAGCTCGTCACCTGACGGGAGAACCCGAACTCGAAACTCAAAACTCGAAACGTTTCTCCCATGTCCATTCTCATCACTCCCGAAACCCGCGTCCTCGTCCAGGGCATCACCGGCGATTTCGGCGGGCGCCACGCCAAGCTCTCCCTCGACTACGGCACGCAGGTCGTCGCCGGCGTCACGCCCGGCAAAGGCGGCCAGTTCTTCGAACACGGCAGCCACAAGGTGCCGATCTTCAACACCGTCGCCGAGGCCGCCAAGGCCACCGGCGCCACCGTCTCCGCCATCTTCGTCCCGCCGCCCTTCGCGGCCGACGCCATCCTCGAGTGCATCGACGCCAAGCTCGACCTCGCTGTCGCCATCACCGAGGGCATTCCGATCCGCGACATGGTCCGCGTGAAACGAGCCATGGCCGGCGCCAAGACGCGCCTCGTCGGCCCGAACTGCCCCGGTATCGTGACTCCGGGCACAGGCAAGGACAGCTCCGGCGGCTGCCGCATCGGCATCGCCCCCGGCTACATCCACCAGAAGGGGCACGTCGGCGTCGTCTCCCGCTCGGGCACGCTCACCTACGAGGCCGTCTACCAGCTCACCACCCGCGGGCTCGGCCAGACGACCAGCGTCGGCATCGGTGGCGACCCGGTCAACGGGACCTCGCACCTCGACGTCATCAAGCTCTTCAACGACGACGCCGACACCTGGGGCATCATCATGATCGGCGAAATCGGCGGCAGCGCCGAGGTCGAGGCCGCGCGTTGGATCAAGGCCAACTGCAAGAAGCCCGTGGCCGGTTTCATCGCCGGAGCGACCGCTCCCGCCGGTCGCCGCATGGGTCACGCCGGTGCGATCGTCGGCGGCGCCGAGGATACTGCCGCCGCGAAGATCAAGGTCTTCCAGGAATGCGGTATCGAAGTCGCCGCCACGCCGTCCGACATGGCCGACGCCCTCATCCGCGCCGCCCAACGCATGGGCGTGAAACTCGCTTAATGTTTCCCAACGTGGCGACGCTCGCACGAGCGGCGATCACTTCTCAGGCCGGGCGGCGACGCCCGGCCTTTTTCTTTGGCCCGCGGGAGCTGGGCGAAGGGCTTCGCGACCTTCGCTCCCGCCTGCGCTCGACCGCTGGGACAGTCGAGTCGTTGCGCGGCGCTCTCCGGCCGTGGAGCTGCTCGCGAGAGCAGCTATCCGGAGCGACACCGCTTGGAGCGGTAGAAACGAAAAAGGCCACGTCGCGGTGGACGTGGCCTTGATCGATTTCAGTGCACCGACTCGCGTGCGCCGAGCGGAGTTATTTCACCTCGACCGCGCAGGTGGCGGAAGTGAGCCCGTCGGCTTCGGCCGTGAGGCGGAGCGCGCCGGCGGTGGCTGGCGCCTGCACGATGACCTGCGCGAGACCATTGAAGAGGCTGCGTTGGGCCTGCGGCGCGGGCGTAGTCACGCGCAATGTGCCGAGGCGCGTGAGCTGCGGTAGGCGACGGCGCTGCCAGTCCTCGAACGGTGTCGCCAAAACGCGGACTCGGTTGGCGCCGTTCGCAAGCTGCGCGGCGGTGAGCGTGAGCGCCGGGCCCGCGGTTGCGGTGTCGAGGTCGCGGGCGAGTTCGGCGCCGTTGAGCCAGACCGTCGTCTTCGTGCCGAAGGCCGGCAGGAACAACTCGACGCTGGCGCCGGCCGGCAGGGCGCTGGCCGAGAAATCCGCGACGAGTTCGTAAAGTTCGCCCTCCTTCGGCAACGGCGCCTTCCAATCGCCCACGGCGACGAGCGACCTCATCTCGGTTTCGGTGGCCGGTGCCGCACCGGGGGCGGCGATGCGGCCGCGCCAGTTCTCGAGGCCGGTGTTGGCGAGTGTCGGCAGGAAACGGTCGGGCTCGTGGCAGCTCGGATCGCCGTTGCCCACGCCGATGATCCCGCCGCCGGTGACGGTGAAGCGCACCGGCAGATTCGCGGTCGACACAAAGCGGCCTTGGGCGTCGCGCGCCTCGACGGCGAATACGGTCGCATCGGCGCCGTCGGCGGTGAGCGCGGTGCGATCGGGCGTGAGGACGAGTTGCGTCGCGGGACCGGTGGTCTCGACGCGCGTCGTGCCGACGAGTTTGCCGCCGCGGAAACCGCGCGCCTCGAGCACGCCGGGTGCATACGGCACGGACCATTCGACGCGATCGTACTGCGGCACGGCTTTGCGGCCGAGCGAGCGGCTGTTGAGGAGCAACTCGACCTCCTCGTGGTTGGTGTACGCGCCGACGGTGATCGTCTCGCCCTCGCGGCCGTTCCAGTTCCAGTGCGGATAAACGTGGAGCACGGGCTGCGCGGTCCACATCGCCTGCAGGTAGTAGAAGGAGTCCTTCGGGAAGCCGCAGGTGTCGACGAGGCCGTACTGCGAGCTCACGGCGGGGAAGTTGTAGGGGTTGGACTCGCCGCGGTAATCGAAGCCGGTCCAGAAGAAGAGTCCGGCGAGGTAGGGGCGGGTGGCGAAGTGTTTCCAGCCGGCGATGCAGTTGGCGCCGGAGTCGCCGATCAACGCGGGATCGTGCGCCTGGTGCGCGCGAGCGGCATCGGTGAAATAGACGCCGCGTGTGCACTGCGCCGTGGTCTCCTCGGTGCCGAGCGAGGGCTGATCGGGAAACTTCGCGTGCTGCTCGTCGGTGCTGCCGTGGGTGTAGTAGTTGTATCCCATGACATCGGTCGTGGTCGAGCTGCCGGCGCCCCAGCCGCCGCTGATCGCGACGGTCGTGCGCCGGGTCGGATCGAGCCGCTCGGCGAAGGCGCGCATGGTCGCGGTGACGCGCGCGCCGAACTCATTGCCCTCGATAGCCCACTCCTCGTTGCCCAGCGACCAGAGGAAGATGCTCGGGTGGTTGCGGTCGCGGCGGATCATCGCGGCGAGCTCGTCGAGCTGCGCGGCGTTGGTGCCCATGAGGCGTTGCTCGTCGAGCACGAGGATGCCGAGTCGGTCGCACACATCGAGCAGCTCGGGCGCGGGCGGATTGTGCGAGCAGCGGAGCGCGTTGTTGCCCATCTCCTTCAGACGGCGCATGCGGAACTCCCACAGCGAATCCGGCACCGCGACACCAACGCCGGCGTGATCCTGGTGGTTATTGGTGCCCTTGATGACGACGTGTTTGCCGTTGAGGAAGAAACCTTCGTTCGCATCGAAGCGCAGCGTGCGGATGCCAAAGGTGGTCTCGGTGGAATCGCCCGAATCGGCGCAGACGACTTTGGTTGTGAGTCGATAGAGCTGGGGATTCTCGAGTGACCAGAGCAGCGGGTTCTCGACCTTGATGGTTTCAACAAACTCCCCCTGTGCGCCGGCGGCCAAGGTCCGAAACTCGTCGCGGACTTGAACGGTTTCGCTCCGGTCCGGTGCCTGGATCGAGTGAAGAAGCGTGAACTGAGTCGGCTGCGTGCCGTCGTTGGCGACCGTGGTGCGGACGGTGATGGTGGCGCTACCAAAATCGGGCGCGACCTCGGCGGAAACAAACGTGCCCCACTGCGCGACGTGGACCGGCGCGGTCTTGGTGAGCCACACGTGGCGATAGATGCCCGCGCCCTCGTAGAACCAGCCTTCCTCGAGGGTGGCATCGGCGCGCACGACGACCACGTTCTCCGCGTCGTATTTTAGATAATCGGTCAGGTCGTATCGGAAGCCCATGTAGCCGCTCGCCTGACGGCCGAGGAAGAAGCCGTTCACCCACACCTGCGAGTCGCGGAACACGCCGTCGAACTCGATCCCGATGCGGCGGCCGGCGTCTGCGGCGGGCACGGTGAAGGTCTTGCGGTACCAGCCGACGCTGCGCTCGGGAAAGGCGCGGCCGATCGCCTTGTAGCCGTGGCTGTGGCTGCCGTTGGCGGCGAACGGCGCCTCGACCGCCCAGTCGTGCGGGAGGTCGAGCTGGCGCCAGGCGCGGTCGTCGAACTTCGGCGACGCCGGGCCGTCGCCGTAGCCGGCCTTCGTCACATAGGAAAAGTAGGCGGTCGCGAAATCGAAGTCCTTGGCGGGATCGGTGGCGTGCCCGAAGGCGAAGCGCCAGCCGGTGTCGAAATTCTGGCGTTCGCGAAGTGCCGCTGCAGGGCTGGTGGCGACGGCGGGTTGGGAGGCGGCAGGGACGGCCGCGGGCAACGTGGCCGCGCACACAGTGAACACGGCGACGGCGGCGGCCGCGCGGAGGGACAACATCGGGGGAAACATACGGTGTCCAACGAAAGAACGCCGCTCGGCCTCCGCGAGCGAATAAGCGCTAAATCCTCGCAACCCGCCGCCTGTCGAGAGTGAACCTCGACTGCGCCGGAGGGCGCCGCGGCCGTCGTCACTCCCAACCGATCTCGCGCCCGCGGTTCTGCTCCTCGAGCCAGCGTTGCAGCGGCGTGAAGTACTCCACCATCGCGCGCGTGGAGAGCTCTTCGCCGGTGGTTTCGCGGAGCAGCGTCTGCCAATCCTCGGTCGCGCCCTTTTCGAGAATACGGCGGAGGAATGCGCCGACTTCGGGATGGCCCGAGAGATCGCAGGACTGCGGCGGCTGGTGCAAAATGTTCTTCGCGATGTGGTCGAGGAGCTGGAAACGGATCACGGTCGCGATCGCGTAGTTCGCATAGTAGCCGGGCACGGAGTTGATGTGCGTCTTCGTGGCGGCGTCGCAGAGCTCCTCGCCGCGCGCGGTGGGCGGCTCGATGCCTTGGAAGTCGCGCACGTACTGCCACCAGCGGGCGTTGAGCTGATCGGCCGACAAGTTGCCGGCGTAGAAATCCGCTTCCCAGTGCGTCATCGTGCCGGCGGCGAAGGCCATGAACGGCAACGTTGGGTTGAGCGCGTCG
Source organism: Opitutaceae bacterium (assembly GCA_035298965.1). Lineage (GTDB taxonomy): Bacteria > Verrucomicrobiota > Verrucomicrobiia > Opitutales > Opitutaceae > CAJCBL01. The sequence goes on from DATGXO010000184.1 coordinate 5,203, forward strand.
CTCAGGAGAAACGCGATCGGATCGGTGGCGGCGTCGACAAGCCCGAGTCGCCGGAGGTACGGCGCCTGGAAACAGGCGGTGCCGCCGAGCTCGGCGATGCCCTCGTGGAAGCCGGAGTTGGGCGCGTCGCGCAGCAACGGCGGGACCTCGGGCCGGGAGTACGCGAGCATGTAAAACGCGTGCCCGAATTCATGATGCGCAGTGCCGAACCAGTTCCCGTCGGGCGTGACGTTCATCAGCGCGCGCACATCCTGCGCGAGGTCGATGTGGTAGCAGAACGCGTGGGTGCTCTTCTTGCGCGTGGCGTCGGCGGGCAGCGGGTAGAAATCGGAAATCTGCCAGAAACTCGCCGGCAGCGGCGCGAAGCCGAGGCTGGTGTAGAACCGCTCGGCGGTCTGCACGATCCACTCGCGCGGCTGGCGCGCGATCGCCGCGTCGATGTCGGCGGCGGCGACGAGCCCGGGCCATTCCTGGCCGTAGCGGTTGGCGAGCCAGTGCGCGGGAATGCGTTTCGGCACGGGCTGGCCGTAACGTTTCGCGAGCTCGTATTTCGTCCACGTGTGGAGTTGCAGGTAGAGCGGCCGGAGTGCGCGGAGAAACTCGTCGTTGAGGCGCACGAGCTCCGCGGCGTCGACTCCGTAGACCGCATACTGGAGCGAGAGAAAATCGGCGTAGCCGAGCTCGCGGGCGACACCGTTGCGCAGCTCGCGCAGGCGGACGAGGCCCGGCTTGAGCGTGGGGCCGATGGCCTTTGAGGCTTCCCACAACTCGCGCCGCTCGGCGAGATCGGTCGAGGTGAGCAGGCGCTGGTCGATGTCGTTCGGCGTGATCGGCGCGCCGCGGAACGTGAACGTGTAGCTGTTCAGCGCGGCGTCCTGGCGGGTCTCGGCCTCGATGCGCTCGTTCGCCAACGCGGGATTGGTCATCGGTGCCTCGGCGGCGGCGAGCAGGAGGCGCTCGAGCTGGCGGACGGAGTTCGGCGCCAGCTCGCCGCGGCGGGTGAGCAGTTCGCGCGCCTCGGCGATAAGCGCGGGGTTGCCGACGAACGCGCTGAACGCTTTCGAAGCGGTTTCCGCGGCGGCTTCGTGTTCGGGGGTGACATCGACACTCACGTCCCAGTCCGTCGACTCGCGGAGCGTGATGAGCGACTGGTAACCGGCGTTGGCGAGCGCGAGGAAACGGTCGGCGCGCTCCTGGAGCGGGGCGGGCGATTCGGCCTGCAGGTGCGCGCTGCCGCCCAAGGCAACAGCAATGGTGCACGCGCGAGTCGCGGAGAAGGTGCGGCGGGGAAAAAGACGATGTGTCATGAAGAGGTTGTGGCGGGCGATGCGGCCGGGGTGGCCGATTCCTCGGCTCCGAGCAGGTGCGGCAGCAGATCGACGGTGGCGAGGAACGCCGCGAGCTTCCGTCCGGTCGGGGTCTGTCGCGCTTCGGCGGCACACGCGAGCAGCGCCGCTTTCGCGAGGAACGCATGGTCGAGAACCAGCGGCGGCACCGCACCTTGGCTGTCGCGCACGGCGCGGATCCGGTGTTCCACGAGTGGCGCGAGCCAGGCGGCGTCGGGACCGGCGGTGCGGGCGAAGGTCTCGAGTGCCTGTTCGCGTCGGCCATCGGCGAGCAGCCGCTCGCCGGCGAGGTAGACGACGAGCGGGTTGTTGGGCCAGATGCGCACGGCTTCGCCGAGTTCGCGGTCCATCTGTTTCCAGTCCTTCTCGGCGGCGTGGCAGTAGGCGAGCGCGGCGTGGATGACCGCGAGCAGCTGACGGCCCCGCTCGTCGTCGCCGGAGATGCGTGACGCTTCGCGCGCGGCGAGTTCGGTGCAGCCGAGTCGGCTGAAGGTGAGCGCGCGGGCGAGTGGCACGAGCGTGGCGAGCTCGGGGCGGTCGAAGCGGGCACCTTCGGCGCGCTCGAATTCCACCAGGGCGAAACCGCCTTTGCCGAGCATGGTGTATGCGAGGCCGAGCCCGAGCGGGAACTCCCCGGGCTCGGCGGCGGAGAACGACTCGAGGCGTTGGGCGGCGATCAACCAATCGGCGCGAGTGAGCGGAGCCGGCGATGCGGCAGGTGATTCGCTCGCGGGAGGTGAGACATCTGCGAGCACCGCAGCGAGTTCGGCGGCCTCGCGCACGAGGCGGGGGAGTTTCTCGATGTCGGCGTCGGCGGCCTTTCGCGCGGCGGAAGCGAGCGCGTCGAGCAGCTTCGGCACGGCGACAGTTCGGGCTGCCCGATAGCCGCGCACTTTCAGTCCGCTGAGCAGCGCGGCGACATCGCGGCGTTCGCAGGCGAGGCGTTGCGCGTGCCGTACGACCACGTAATCGGCCTCGGCGGCTTCGCGCGCCGCGACGATCGAAGGCTCCTGCGGGTTGCGCGCAGCGAGTTCGGACAGCGCGGTGTAGGCGCGGGCGGCGAGTTTCGCGGGGCGCTCGAGGGACTCGGCGTGTTCCGCGGAAGGGTCGGCCGGGCACTGCGTACGAACGGCCGAGATCTCGGCGGCGAGTACGGCGGCGCGTTCGGCGGGTGGCGCCCGACGGCAGCCGCCGACGACCGCGAGCGAGGCGGCGAGCAGCAAGGTGCGGCAACGGGCGGCCGGTGGCATGGCGCCCGAGTGGAGAGAAACCGCTGCGCGCCGTCAGCAGTTAAGATACGAGCGTCGGTCGCGGGGGAGGTTGAGGCGGTGCGTCGCGGTTGTGCATCAACGCGCCGGAGCGGCGGCTCGGGCTTGCAGATCGGTGCCGCACATGCCGAGCAGTTGATCGATGGCTGCGTCGAGCAAACGTGCTTGGTGGCTCAGGCTCAGCGCGGCGGCCGAGCTTTGCTGCGCGCTGGCGGCGGCGGCCTGGGTCACACGGTCGATTTCGCCCATGGCTTTGTTGATCTGCCCGATGCCTTCGGACTCCTCGCGGAACGCGGTGCTGATCTCGGTGACGCGGCCGTCGAGGTCGCGTGTGAGTTGCACGATGCTGGCGAGGTGGCGGACGACCTTGTCGGATTCCGCGCGCGAACGGCTGCCGTGGGCCTGCGCTGCGGCGAGGATGGCGGAAGTTTCGCGCGAAGCGTGGGCGCTGCGTTGCGCGAGGTTGCGTACCTCCTCAGCCACGACGGCGAAACCGGCCCCCGCCTCGCCAGCGCGCGCGGCTTCGATGGCGGCGTTAAGCGCGAGGATGTTCGTCTGGAACGCGATCTCGTCGATGCTCTTGAGGATGCGGGCAATGGCGTTGGCGGAATCCTCAAAAGCGGCGAGCGTCGCGCTCATGCGGGCGATGGCGGCGGCGCTAGTCTCCGTGGACGTACGGGCGTCGGTCGCGAGTTTCGAGGAGGCCTGGGCGTGGTCGACGCTGCTGCGGATCATGCTGTTGATCTCCTCGATCGAAGCGCAGGTCTCCTGCAGCGAGGCGGCCTCCGCGGTGGCGTTCTCGGCGATGTTTCCGCTGGCATCGGCGACTTCGCGCGAGGCGGCGGCCAACTCGTGCGAGCCGAGCGCGAGGCGCGCCGAGAGCTGGCGGATCGGCCGCGCGATGCTCACAGTGAGCACGAATCCGATACCGATGCTGAGGGCCGCGCCGATTGCGAGCACGACGAGCAGAAGACGTTTGAGAGCGGCGACTTTGCTCCGGGCCATGCCCTCCGCGGCGAAGACGGCGTCGTTGCAGGCCTCGAAGAAGGCTTCGCTGCGCGTCAGGAGAGCGGGCCGTTCCCCGGGCGCGCCGCGTGCCTGCAGCGCGAGTCGTTTCAGCTCGTTCCATTCCTGCTGCACGCGGGCCATGGCGCTGCGGAAGGCCGGATCGCTTGCGGCCGGCAACGCGAGTTCCTCGTTGCCCGCGAGCAGGCCGGCGATGAGGCGATCGATCTTCGCCACGAGTGCGTCGCCCGGGCGGGCGGCGAGCTCGAGTTTCACCAGCCGCTGCGAGGCGCCGCGCACGATGCCGGCGTGGTTCACCACGCGGCCGTCCGCCGTCATGCGGTCGACCATGAGAAAGATCGCGCCGGTGCCGAGCGCGATGAGGAGGAACAGCGCGAGCGCCACCATCCGGAGTTTGAAGGGTATCGTGCGAGTCATGGGACGGCTTCGGCGTGCGACGGTGCGGTGGGGAGCGCAGCGCTGACGAGGAATGCCATGGTCGCGGAATCGGTGGGCGGACCGGCAACTTGAGACGGGTGCCGGTGGTATTTCCACCACACCGTGACGCCGATCAAACCCGGGCCGCGCGGGCGCCGGTCATTTCTCCGCGGCGATGCCGAGGAAGGCGGCGAGGGAGGGCTCGGGTGCGGGTGTCGCACGCCAACCGACAACCAAGCGACTCTCGGGCGCCGGGCCGGCGAGCGGGCGGAACACGACCTCGGCGGGAAGTTGTTTCGCCTCGGAGGGCGGCATGAACGTCGCGCCCACGCCGGCGCGCACGAGGCCGACGCCGTTGGCCCGCGGCCAGACTTCCTCGGCGATGCGCGGAGTGATTTTGGCGGAGGCGAACGCGGCGAGGATGCGGTCGTAGAAGCCGGGGTTGTGCTGCCGCGGAAAGAGGACGAACGCGGTGTCGGCGAGATCGCGCAGCCGGAGCGCCTTCCGGCGGGCGAGCGCGTGGTCTTTGGGCAAAAGCACGCCGTTCTTCTCGCGTAGCAGGGTGCGGGTCTCGAGCGTGGGCGTGGGGGCGTCGGGATGGAAGAAGCCGCAGTCGATGTCGCCGGCGAGCAGCGCGGGGAGCTGCGCCGCGGTGGGCGACTCGTTCAGCTCGAGTTTGATTCCAGGATACGCGCGGTGGAATTCGCGCAGGATGCCGGGCAACACGGTGGCCATCGCGAGCCCGGTGAACGCGACCCGCACTCGGCCGTGCTGGCCGCCCGCGACGGCCGCGAGTTCGGCGGGCAGGCGGCTCAGGTCGCGCAGAAGGGGCTCGAGCCGCTCGAGCAGCGCACGGCCGGTGGGCGTGATCTCGACCTTGCGTCGGGTGCGGCGGAGGAGGTCGAGCCCGAGCGATTTTTCGAGCTGCGCGATCTGGCGGCTCAACGCCGGCTGGGCGACACCGAGGGCCTCCGCCGCGGCGCGGAAATGCAACCGGCGCGCGACCTCGCGGAAATAGACGAGGTGGCGGAGTTCGAACGGGAACTGATACTCGCGCGGCATCAACCGGAGCGAAGCGCACCGGCGGCAATCTGGCAACCCGGGTATTCCTGCCGCAGCTCAGCGACGGGGGCGATCGTTGTTGACCGGCGCCGGTGTGCCGGCCGGAGCGGGCGCCGGCGAGGATTTGCGTACCTCGGTTTTGTTGAGCCGGGCGACGCGGCGCCACTCGCGCATGCCTTCGGCCCAATACCACCAGCGCGAGGTGTCGGGCGAGCGGGAGAGGCACGCGAGGAACTCGGCGCGAGTCTCGGGGCCGTGGCGGTTCGCGCCGTCAAAGTGGAAGTAACGCGCATCGGGCAACGCTGCCGACCAGGCGCTCGCCTGCGTGGATGCCGGGGCGGAGGTCCGCTGGGCGAGTGGACAGGGGACGGCGTTTGCGGTAGTCGGAACGCGGGCACAAGCGGCTCCCGCCGCGTCCGCCACCGCGACCTGTTGACGTTTGTCGATCCAGGCGTCGACCGGGATGGGCGGCATCGTGGAGTACTCCTCCAGAAAAACCTGGGCGAGCCGTCGGAGCTCGGCGCGGGGATCAGCGGTCTCCGGCTGCGGCTGCGGGGACCGGCGCCGTCGGCAAAGGTCCAGAAGGGAAGCGCCCGCCGCGCCTTTGAGCGGCAGCAGTCCGGTTTGGGGCAGCGCGAGGCCGAGCGAGAGTCCGGTGGCGAAGCCGACGCATTCGCCCCAGACCGGCACCCGCCAGAGGTGCAACACCCAGCCGAGCGTGCCCCACACGATCCAATACAATGTGAGCGCCCACACCGGGATCTCGAAGGTGCGGAGTCTGCGGCGGTGAGGATAATGGCCGGTTGCGAGGGCGGTCGGGCCCACCGCCAGGCCCAACCCGAGCAGTCCGGCGAGCGCGCCATCCGCGCCCGGCACCGGAGTGGAGCCGAACGCGAGTTGCGTGAGCCCGGACACGGTGCCGAGCGCGACATAAAGAGCGAGAAACGACAGGCTGCCGAGCGTCCGGCACAGGAGATGGCCGAGCAGCCACAGGAAGAACAGGTTGCCGGCAAGCTGTGCGAGTGTGCCGGGGGCGAACAGATGCCCGAGCAGCGCCAGCGGCGCGGCGGGGCCGAGCACGAAGCAGCGCGTGACCATGCCGGCCGGCAGCAGATGCAATGGCACGGTGGTGCCGATCGCGGCGGTGGCGGCGAGCAGGGCCCAATTAAGCCAAGGATGGTACCGGTAGCGTGCCTCGAGGTGGGACGGGAACACGCGGCCTTTGAGCATTGAGGCCGAGGCGCGCGTCAAAAGCCGAGTGCGCCGCGCGTCGTTATTAACAGAAAGCTGACGAGCGGTCGCGGATCGGCGATTGATGCCATCTCGGCATCACTGGCGACCAAACAAGTATTTCCCCGGCCCGGCGACCTTGTGGTATTTTTCCCGCCTCCGGTCACAACAACCGCCTTTCACCATGGCCAAATCACTGTTCCAGAAAGTCTGGGAAGCGCACACCGTCCGCCAACTCGCGAACGGCCAGACGCAGCTCCTCATCGGCACGCACCTCATCCACGAGGTCACCAGCCCGCAGGCGTTCGGCATGCTCCGCGACCTCAAGCTCAAGGTCGCCATGCCGCACCGCACCTTCGCGACGGTCGACCACATCGTGCCCACCGACCAGTTCGCCGAACCGTACGCCGATCCGCTGGCGCAGGCCATGATGGACGCGATTCGCAAGAACTGCCTCGAGTTCGGCATCACGTTCTTCGAGCGCTCCACGGGCAAGCAGGGCGTCGTCCACATTGTCGGCCCTGAGCAGGGTATCACCCAGCCGGGCACGACGATCGCCTGCGGCGACTCGCACACCTCCACGCACGGCGCGTTCGGCGCGATCGCTTTCGGCATCGGCACCACGCAGATCCGCGACGTGCTCGCCACGCAGACGATGGCGCTCGGGCCGCTCAAGGTCCGTCGCATCGAGGTGAACGGGAAACTCCGCCCCGGCGTCTACGCCAAGGACGTGATCCTCCACATCATCCGCACGCTCGGTGTGAACGGCGGCACCGGTTTTGCCTACGAGTACGCGGGCGAGGTGTTCGATCGCATGTCGATGGAAGAGCGCATGACCGTGTGCAACATGTCCATCGAGGGCGGCGCGCGCGTGGGCTACGTCAATCCCGACGAGACCACCTTCGCCTACCTCAAGGGCCGTCCGTACTCGCCGAAGGCCGCCGAGTGGGACGCGGCCGTCGCGCGCTGGAAGTCCTTCGCCTCCGACGCGGGTTGCAAGTACGACGACGTCGTCAAGATCGACGCGGGCACCATCGAGCCGACCGTCACCTGGGGCATCAATCCTGGCCAGGCGATCGGCGTGGGCGAGTGTATCCCGAAGCCGGAGTCCGCCGTGTCCGCTGACGAGAAGGCCTCGATCGTCGAGGCGCTCGAGTACATGAAGTTCGCGCCCGGCGCGCCCATCAAGGGCACGAAGATCGATGTCGCGTTCCTCGGCTCGTGCACCAACGGCCGACTCTCCGATTTCGAGGAGGTCGCCAAGTACGTGAAGGGTCGCAAGGTCGCCAAGGGCATCAAGGCCATCGCCGTGCCCGGTTCGCAGGTCGTTGCCCTCCAATGCCAGAAGCTCGGCATCGACAAGGTGCTCGCCGAGGCGGGCTTCGAGTGGCGCGAAGCCGGTTGCTCGATGTGCCTCGCGATGAACCCTGACAAGCTCGTCGGCGACCAGGTCTCCGCCAGTTCGTCGAACCGCAACTTCAAGGGCCGCCAGGGCAGTCCGACCGGCCGCACGATCCTCATGAGCCCGCTCATGGTCGCCGCCGCCGCGCTCACCGGCCACGTCGCCGACGCCCGTGAGGTCTTCGCGGTCAAGGGCTGATGCCTCGCATCGCCCATCACCAATGACCCATAACCCATAACCTTTCCGTTCATGGCTCTCGCAAAAATCTCCCAAGTCGCTGGCCGCGGCGTGTTCGTGCCCGGCAACGACATCGACACCGACCGCATCATCCCGGCGCGCTTCATGAAGTGCGTCTCGTTCGACGGTCTCGGCGAGTACGTCTTCTTCGACGTCCGCAAGAATGAGGACGGCTCCAACAAACAGCACCCGCTCAACGAGCCGCGTTTCCAGGGCGCGACCGTCCTGCTCTCCGGCGCGAATTTCGGCTGCGGCTCCTCCCGTGAGCACGCCCCGCAGGCGATCCAGAAGTACGGCTTCCGCGCGATCATCGCCGAAGGCTATGCCGAGATCTTCTTCGGCAACTCGACCACGCTCGGCATCCCGTGCGTGTGCGCCACCCGTGCGGACATCGCCAAGGTCGCCGCCGCGATCGAGGCGAACCCGCAGCTGGAGATCGTCGTCGACGTTGCCGCGCAGGAAGTCCGTTTCGGCAACCAGAAGATCAAGACGACGCAGCGCGAGTCCGCGCGCGACGCCTTGGTCAACGGCCGCTGGGACGCGATCGGCGAGCTGCTCGAGGGCGCGCCGCAGGTGCAGGAGCTCGCGAAGAAGCTCCCTTACCTCGCCGCCTGAGCGGCGGTTTCGCCGGCGGTGCGGAGCGCGTGAGCCCTCCGAGTTCGGCATCGATCCGAAGAATCTGGAACTCACGGACTCAGGAACGGAGCGATCCGGATCACGCGAATGATCTTCGAGGCCGGGGCCACAAGCCCCGGCCTTTCTTGTTCCGCGGCCCGAGGAGCCCACAGCTCCGATCTCTCCATCTGCGAGCGGCGTTCCCCGTGCACCATGTCAATCAATAGTTGACATCGTGACTTCACGGCCTTCGCGACGGATGGAGGGGCGCCGGGGTGGTGGGCTCGGCCGTGACGCCGTTTTTGAGCGGCGCATCGAGGGCTGAGAGTGCCTTCTAGCGGTGCGCGGATCGAGTTGGGTTTCCTGCGCTCGCAGCTTGTTCGTCTGGGGGCCTCAACGCTCCTCACCCCAGTTCCCACCAGGCGCGGGCGAGGCCGGCGAGGAGGCCGAACAGGTGGGATTCCCAGGACGTGCTGCCGCGCGCGGGTGCGACGCCGGCGAGCATGCCGCCGTAGAAGAGCAGCACGCCGCCGCCGACGAGGAGATCGGGCGTCGTCCGCGTGAACCACGCCACCGCCACGAGGTAGCCGAGGAAACCGAAGATCACGCCGCTCATGCCGACATGCGTCGCCTTGCGCGCGGCGAGCCAGACCAGCAGGCCGGTCGCGAGCGCGATCGTGCCGGCGGTTTCGAGGAAGTGCGGCTCATTGCGCCGGAGCACCAGATAGCCGAGACCGACGAACGGCGGCAGGTTCGCCAGCAGATGCGCGGCGTTGGCATGGAGAAACGGCGACGTGAGCACGCCGACGAGACCGGCGCCGGTGCGCGGCACGATGCCCAGGCGTTGCGCGGCGGCGGGCCAGACGGTGACGAGGAAGGCCCCGAGCAACATCGCCGCCGCGGGCCAGGAGAGATAGATCCAGGGCTCCTGGGTGTAGAGTCGGGTGAGGAAAGTGAGAACCTCGTGCATGGTGACGCCGGGTAGAGTCTATTCTGCGAGCGCGAGTTCCACCTCGATCTCGACAGCGCCGGAAGCTGGTGCGGAGGTGTCGACGAGAAGCAACGTTACGCCGGGATTCGGTGCGTCGAAACCGTGGGGCGGTGTCGCCGGGATCGCTTCGAACCGTGCGCCGGGCGCAGCGCCCAGGGTGGCGCGCAGAGTGCGGCCTCCCTGCTGCAGCGTGGCGCTGGTGCCGTTGCTCGCGACTGCGGCGCGCGTGGCCATAGCCCAGCGAATGGCGGTGCCGGGCGCGAGGCCGGAGAGCGAGTCGCGGACGACGACGCGCTTGTCGTCGCGGACATCCAAACGTCGGGTCGCGCGCTCGGCCTGACCGGCGAACACGGGTGTGAGGTCGATGCTGGCGCCCGGCGCGGGTTGCTCGGCAGAGAAAGCGGTGAATATCGCCGCGCCGTCGACGCGGTGGAGCTGGCCGCCGAGCGTGAGCGTGTTGTGGCTGTGGTTGTTCAGCCGGAAGACGCGCCAGCGCGGGGAATCCTGCCGACGGTTCCACAGATCGATGCCGCGCGACTCGAGCGACTCGTAATCCTGCATGCCGAGATCGATCGCCCAGCGTACGCCGCCCGCCTCGAGCACGAACGAGCCGGCATCCATGTGCGCGTGGGAGAGCCCCGCCGAGCCGGCCTTCACCGCGAGGTAGAGCGCGGCGGGGTCGCTCCAGGAACTCCGAAAAACGGCGACAGGGTTCGCGCCCCGGCCGTGCCAGGCGAGTGGCAGCAGGGGCGTGGTGGTGAAACCGCGCTCCGGCCACCACAGCGCCACGAGCGGGCGGAAACGCGCGGTCTCGCGGTACGCGTCCAAGGCGGCGGGATCGGTCGGCGCGTCGCCGAGAAAACGTTCCTGCCCGCGAATGAGCCCCGGATCGCGATAGCGCCGGGCGATCCAGAAGAGGGCGGGTTGCAGCGCGCCCGGCTCGCGTCCGTCGGCGAAATTGAAGAGGCGCCCGCTCGGGCCGGTGAGCTGGAGCTGGGCGCCGGCGCTGACGAGGAAGCCGGGCGCGGAGGTAAGGTCCCAATCGGAGTCGAGCGCGGATTCGAGGGCGGCGAGCAGCAGGACCTGATAGGTGGTGCCGTAGCCCCAGTATCCCGGACCTTCCGGATACACGCCGTCGGGCGCGTACGGTTTCAGCCCGTGGACGATGTTCGTCCGCGCCGCGACGAGCACGGTGCGCGCGAGCGTGGGCTCCTCGTCGGCGATGGCGAGCGCGGCGATCGCGAGGCCGGACCAGCAGACTTGGTTCCAGTTGTTTTCGGCGGTCGGCCAACCGCCTGGCTTGGCGGCGGCGGCAAGGCCGGGGCGCAGGGCTTTTTCGACGAGCGCTTGGCGGAGCGCGGCGCGCGAGTCGGGCCGGAGCGCGTCGAAGAGCCAATCGTAGCTGATGGCGACGGCGGTCGCCATCTCGGCCACGTCGAGGAAGTGATCGGGATTCCAGTCGCTGAAGGCGGTGGCGGCCTGCAGCTCCTGCTCGGCGCGTACCGCGAAAATGGTTTCGCCGGTGCTGCGGTAGGCGACGATGAGCGTGAGCGTGCGCTCGAGCACGGTGCGCGAGACGTGCAGCAGGCGCCGGCCGGTGAGCCGACGCTCGACGACCGGCTCGTCGAGGATGAGGCGGGCGGCGGCTTCGTTGGCAGCGAGGAAGGCTTCGTACTCAGGGTACGTTGCGCGGGCCTGATTGAACGGCTCCCACCATGTGTTACCAGTGACGAGCAGCCGAGGGTGACCGGACCGGAGATTGGCGAGGAGATCGTCGTCGGCACGGACGAGCGTGACGGCGAAGCAGAGGACGACCAGAAGGAGGCGGCGCACAGTGGCGGGATCGTCGCGCGTGCCGCAACGAGGTGCAACGGGCGAAGCGAGCTGGCGGGCGCCGCCGGCCCGATAGGGGAGCTCTTGCGTGTGCCGCATCTGCGAAATGCGGCGGCTGGTAGTGTGCATCGCCCTCGGCTGCGCGAGCGGAAAGTAAGTTCGCCGTCAATCCCCGCGCGCGGGCCGAGCTGCGCAAATATCCCTTGCTCGGCGGACGCGGGGCGATGCACTCGGCGGCTTCCTCAAAATCTCGATGTCCACGACCGCGGCTCAGCCGAATCCTGACCACGTGCTCCGCATCTCGCAGGAGCTGAATCTGAAAGTCTTCCAGGTCGCCGCCACGGCGCAGCTGATCGCCGAGGGCGCGACGGTGCCGTTCATCGCGCGCTACCGCAAGGAGGCCACCGGCACGATGGACGAGGTGCAGGTGACCGCGGTGCGCGACCGGCTCGAGCAGATGAAGGCCGTGGACGAGCGCCGCACCGCGATCGTCTCCTCACTCAAGGAGCGCAACCTCCTCACGCCCGAGCTCGACAAGGCCCTCGCCGCCGCGGAAACGCTGACGAAGCTCGAGGACCTTTATCTGCCGTTCCGTCCGAAGAAACGCACCCGCGCGACGATTGCGAAGGAGAAGGGGCTCGAGCCGCTCGCCGAGCTGATCTGGGCGCAGGACAATGCCACCGACGCCGCCGCGGCGGCCGCGGAGTATGTGGGCCTCGAGTACACAGCCGACGATGGCAAGAACGTGAAATCGAAGATCGAAACCGCCGACGAGGCGTTGGCTGGCGCGCGCGATATCCTCGCCGAGCGCATGAGCGACGATGCGGCGGCGCGCGAGAAGCTGCGCGCCCTCTACCGCGCCCAGGCGGTGATCTCCTCGAAGGTCATCATCGGGAAGGAGACCGAGGGTGCGAAGTTCAAGGACTACTTCGAATGGAGCGAGCCGCTCGCGAAAGCGCCGTCGCACCGCGTGCTGGCGATGCGGCGCGGCGAGAAGGAAGGATTTCTCATCATGCGCATCCAGCTGCCGGACGAGTTGCTCGCGCACGCGGAGCTCGACCGGTTGTTCGCTCGTGGCACGGGCAGTTGCACCGCGCAGGTGCGGCTCGCGCTGGCCGATTGCTACAAGCGCCTGCTCTCCGCCGCGATGGAGGGCGAGATGCGGATGGAGTCGAAGAAGAAGGCGGACGAAGCCGGCATCAAAGTTTTCGCCGACAACCTCCGCGAGCTCCTGCTCGCCTCGCCGCTGGGCCAGAAGGCCGTGCTCGCGATCGACCCGGGTTTCCGCACCGGCTGCAAGGTCGTGATGCTCGATCGGCAGGGGAAGCTCCTGCACAACGACGTGATCTACCCCGACCGCCACCCGACCGAGGCGAAGGACAAGCTGCTCGGCTTCGTGAAGCTCTTCCAGATCGAGGCCATCGCGATCGGCAACGGCACCGCGGGGCGCGAGACTGAGGCGTTCGTGCGCGCGTGCGGCCTCTCGCCGGCCATCGCCGTCGTGATGGTCAACGAGTCCGGCGCTTCGATCTACTCGGCGAGCGAAGTCGCCCGTGAGGAGTTTCCCGACCACGACATCACGGTGCGCGGCGCGGTCTCGATCGGTCGCCGTTTGATGGATCCGCTCGCCGAGCTGGTGAAGCTCGACCCGAAGTCGATCGGCGTGGGCCAGTATCAGCACGATGTCGACCAGCCCGCGCTTAAGCGCTCGCTCGACGACACCGTAATCTCGAGCGTGAACGGCGTGGGTGTGGAGGTGAACACCGCGTCGAAACAGCTGCTCAGCTACGTTTCCGGGCTCAACAGCGCCACGGCGGCGGCGATCGTCGCGCGGCGCAACGAGCAGGGCGCGTTCAAGTCGCGCGCCGAGCTGCTGGATGTGCCGCGCCTCGGGCCGAAGGCGTTCGAGCAGGCCGCCGGCTTCCTCCGTATCCGTGACGCGGATAACCCGCTCGACAGCTCAGCGGTGCATCCGGAGAGCTATCCGATCGTCGAGAAAATGGCCGCCGACCTCGGCGTGACCGTCGCCGACCTCGTGCGCGACGGCGCATTGCGCGCGAAGATCAAGCTGGAGAACTACGTGACCGAGAAGGTCGGCCTGCCGACGCTGAAGGACATTCTCTCCGAACTGGCGAAGCCTGGCCGCGATCCGCGCAAACAGTTCGAGGTCTTCAAATTCGACGAGACCGTGCACAAGCCCGAGGACCTGAAGCCCGGGATGAAGCTGCCGGGCATCGTGACCAACGTGACCGCGTTCGGTGCGTTCGTGGACATCGGCGTGCATCAGGACGGCCTCGTGCACGTCTCGCAGCTCGCCGACAACTTCGTGCAGGATCCCGCTGCGGTGGTGAAGCCGCAGCAGAAGGTCACCGTAACCGTGACCGAAGTGGATCTCGCGCGGAACCGCATCGCGTTGTCGATGCGGAGCAACCCGCAGATCGGCCCGCGCACGCCGGCCGGCCCGGGAGGGCAGGGCGGTCCGCGCAACGGTCCCGGTGGCGGCAACCGCCCCGGCGGTCCCGGCGGCGCGCGGCCAAGCGGCGGCGGTTTCGGCGGCAAGCCGGCCTCGCAACAGTCGCTCACCGGCGACTGGTTCAGCGCGGCGTTGAACAAGAAGAAGTGAGCCGCCCGCGCAGCGCGCGCCGGCACGATCTGGCGCGCGGCTGTGACGCCGCGGCGCGTTACAGCGCGGCGGGTTTTTTCCAGCGCGCTGCGCCGCGCCCGCGCAATTCGCTCACCCGCAGGAGAAAACGGCGTGGGCGCTCGCTCCGCACCGCACTTCAAAATCATTGGGCCGATTGTTGCTGATCGCTGTCGAACCGCCACCCTCCCGCAACCTCAACTTCGTTTCCCACCATGATGTACTGGCTTCTCCTAATCGGTGTTCCGCTGCTGCTTGGAATCTACGCGCAGATGAAGATCTCGAGCGCCTACCAGAAGAACGCGCAGATCGGCTCGCGTGGCCGCATCACCGGGCGTGAAGCGGCGGAGGCGGTGATGGCGAGCGCGGGCATCCGCGATGTCGAGATCGTCGAGGTCGACGGTCACCTGACGGACCATTACGACCCGGTGAACAAGCGGCTCGCGCTCTCCTCGCACAACTACCGCGGGGACAGTCTCGCCGCGCTCGGCGTGGCGGCGCACGAGGCCGGCCACGCGATCCAGCACAAGCAGGGCTATGCGATGATGAAGGTGCGGCAGATGATGGTGCCTGCGGTGCAGATCGCGGCGCCAATCACTGGTGTGCTGCTCGGTTTCGGCGCGCTCTTCCTTGGTGCGATGTTCTGGAAACTGCTCCCGATCGCCATTGCCGCGTTGATGGTGATCGCGCTGTTCCAGTTTGTGACGCTGCCGGTCGAGTTCGACGCCAGCCGCCGCGCGAAGCAGCAGTTGGTCGGCCTCGGCATCCTCGGGCGCGACGAGATGGTCGGCGTGGACGAGACGCTCAACGCGGCGGCGCTCACGTACGTGGCGGCGTTTGTGTCTTCGCTCGGCAATCTCGCGTACCTGCTGCTCCTGCTCACCGGCGGTCGCCGTGACGACTGAACTGTGGAGTCGGGCGTGAAGCCCGACCTACGGGATCCGCGAGCGGACGAGTCGACCCCGACCTAAACAACGAAGCGGCCTACGTTCGGGGGCCGCTTCGCGTTTGTGGGGATAGATCGGGCGCGCGGGTCAGCGCATCGCGCCCTTGTTTTCCTCGACCCAGCGCACACACCACTGGACGAGCTGGGTGGCATTGGTGAGGCTGAGCTTGTCCTTGATGTGGGCGCGGTGGGACTCGACGGTCTTGATGGAGATGCTGAGGCGCTTGGCGATTTCGCGGGTGGGCGTGCCGTTGCCGATCATCGTGACGATCTCGAGCTCGCGGTCGCTGAGCGCGTCGACGGGCGAGTTGCGCGAAGGATCGTTGCCGTCGACGACCTGGCTGAGCATCTGTGCGGCGACTCGCTCGCTCACGAAGACCTTGCCGGCGCGGATGCGGCGGATGGCCTCCATGACTTTGTCGACGACCTCCTGCTTCATCACGTACGCCTTCGCGCCGGCCTTGAGCACGCGCAGCGCGTAGATCGACTCGTCGTGCATCGAGAGAACAAGCACCTGGGTCGACGGGTTGATGGCCTTGATGTTCTTGATGAGCTCGATGCCGTTCTGGCTCTTGAGCGAGATGTCGACGATGACGAGGTCGGGCTGGATCTGGCAGATGGCCTTGAGCGCCTCGGGGGCGTCGTCGGCCTCGCCGCAGATGATCATGTCGAGCTGCTGATTGATGAGCTCGCCTAGGCCCTTCCGCAGGAGCGGGTGGTCGTCGACGATGAAGACGCGGGTCTTCGCGTTCACGGGGGCAGCGGGGGCTGTGGTGAATTCCCGACCTTTTTTCATACGTGGGTTACGGGATGGTAGTGAAGCACGACGAGTGCTCCGCGCCGGGGGGCGTTGCCGACGTGGATGGTGCCGCCGATCTGGGCGGCGCGGTGTTGCATGATCTGAAGTCCGATGCCGGGTTGGGGCGTCGCGGTCTTGGGGAAGCCGGTGCCGTTGTCCTGTACGCGAAGCTGCATGGAGCCGCCACCGCACTCGAGCGCGAGTTCGATGCTCGTCGCGCGTCCATGGCGGATGGCGTTGCTGATGGCTTCTTGGGCGATGCGGTACACTTGAAGGATTTCTTGGGCGGCGTGGGCAGGAAAACGACCCCGAAATGCGGTGTGTACCTTCACCCCAAATCGCACTTCGACCTCTTTGGCGAGTTCAAGAAGCGCGGCTCGGGCGTCGCCGGAGCGCATGCGGGCCGGATAAAGGCCGTGGGTGAGCGCGCGCGTGCGGTCCATCGCATCGACGAGCTGGCGGTTGATCTCGCGCAGGTTGTCGACCTCTTCCGGCAGGCGCGGCGCGATGCGGTTCTCCAGCACGCGTGTGAGGCAACTCAAGCCAGCGAGCACTTGGCAAAGATCGTCGTGCAGCTCCTGACCGATGCGATTCTGCACGCGCTCGTTGATCTGAAGGATGTCGCTCTCGAGTTGTTTGAGCGCGGAAATATCGGTGAGCACGCCGGTGAACCGCCGCGCTGGGCCGCGGCCCTGGCGGTGGAGCACGATGAGCCGCGACCAGCGATGCGAGCGGCCGTCGCCGGCGCGGAAATCGATCGCAGCGGGCAACTTGGCCTCGGGCAGGCTGCGCAGAAAACGTGCGACGCGTTCGGTCTCGGTGATGGCGGCGCGGGCGTCCGGCGGGCCGGCCGGATCGTCGACGGAGAGCACCAGATGTTTGCCGGGGCCGACGTGCGCCAACGTCTCGAGTTCGCCGGCGCCAAACTCCACGCAACGCGAGCCGGTCGCTCGCAGGAGGTCCGCCAAGCACGCGCCCGTGGCGTCGGGTGCCGACGCGGAGCGGCTAGGAAGGCCGCCGGTGCTGCGGCGGCCGCGTGGGTTTGCACGGTGCTTGGTCATTGGGACTGCAGATGGGTAGGTACGAGGCGCCTCGTTTTTTGCGAATTTCGATTATTCCGCAAGCCGTGCTTTCCCCGTGGGCTGGATGCGGGGTCGGAAGGGCCGGCTGGTTGCCCAGCGCAACGCCGAGGCGAAGTTCAGGCCCGCGCGTAGCAGGCAAAGAGGGAATCCCCGATAGGCAGCGCGACGTGTTTGGCCGATCCTACTGCGACCAATCAGAGCGATGCGCTCCCCCCCACATTTCCACGGTCTTCGCGTGAGCGTCGACATCGAACCTGCATCCGCCGGAGCCGACACCGAGGCCGGGCCGGGAGCGCCGCGCAAACGCGTCTACATCGTCGACGACCATCGGTTCTTCGTCGCGGGACTGAGCTCGTTGATCAATCACGACACCTCGATGGAGGTCTGCGGGAGTGCACCGGACGGGCGGAAGGTCGTGAGCGAAGTGCGCCGCCTGCATCCGGATCTGGTGCTGATGGACGTGAAACTGCCCCGCACGAGCGGCCTTATCGTCGCCCGCAACATCCGGAAATTTCTCGGCGACATCCCGATTCTGTTCATCTCCAGCCTGACCGAGCCGCGCATCCGCGAGGAGGCCGTCAGCATCGGCGCGTTGGGTTTCCTCGAGAAGACGCAGGAACCCGGACGGATTCTCGACGGGATCCGGCGTGCGTTGGGATTATGAACCCGCGTCCCCGCGGAGTTAGCGCTTGTCCGCGGCGGTTCTCGTGATTTGTCTCCTCCGCGTCGCCCCCGACACCTAGTATCTGCAAATACATGCCGAACAAGGCCACTATCCTAGTCGTCGACGATGAAGACGCCGCTCTGCAGCTCCTGCAGGACGCCCTGCTGGCGGCCGGTTACGAGGTGTTTGCCGCGCGCGATGGCGTGCAGGCGTGGGCGGCGTTGGAGAGCGGCGCAATCAAGGCGCCCGATCTTCTCCTGACCGATCTCGTCATGCCGAACATGGATGGCATGGAGCTCGCCCGGAAAGTCATCCACGCTTTCCCGAAGACGAAGATTCTCTTCACCTCCGGCTACGCGGACGATGTCGTCTACGCGAACCAGGAGCTTGCCAGCGCCTCCGCGTTTCTCCCGAAGCCCTTCGACGCGGGTGGTCTGCAACGCCGCGTGAAGGAACTCGTCGGCGTCTGAGTTCCGGCGGCGCGCTCAGTCGCGCTTCCGGAATGTCCGCCCGCCCGCTTCACGCTTGCCGCTCCCGCGCCCGGCCGCGTTTCCTCGGCCCATGCGCGTTTACTTCATGGG